>JAFZAB010000060.1 GCA_017548425.1 Victivallales bacterium | reverse complement strand
TGGTCCAAATTCGGACTGAAGCCGAAAGGCGATTAAGACCTTGCGTTTTCCGCCCATTGTTCGCGTTTCTCAAGTTTTCGTCCAAATTCGGACTGAAGCCGAAAGGCGATTAAGACAACGCTTGTCGATAATATGTTTTTGCACCTTCCAAATGTTAGTCCAAATTCGGACTGAAGCCGAAAGGCGATTAAGACCGCGGCGTAAATTTCAAGAATAGCGCGGAGCTGGCCGTGTCCAAATTCGGACTGAAGCCGAAAGGCGATTAAGACCCAAAGGAATAAAGATTATTTTTCTTCAACCCGTCGATAGTCCAAATTCGGACTGAAGCCGAAAGGCGATTAAGACCGTAAAGCGTCTATCAACTCTTGGCAATTCATACCAATGGAGTCCAAATTCGGACTGAAGCCGAAAGGCGATTAAGACTTTATATAAGGAAGTACGGGAGATGTCGATGATTCTGGCGTCCAAATTCGGACTGAAGCCGAAAGGCGATTAAGACTCCTTTTCAAAAAACTCGATGTCGCGGCACGTCTTCAAGGTGCAAATTCGTACAGAAACCGAAAAGCGATAAAAGACAAGGCTGCGTTTAGGAAGAGGCACAGCGAGGCCATGAAGGACTTTCGTGCTAGACGGAGCGAATTAGGGCTGGAATACAAGGGATACAAGAAGGATTTGTAAAATGGACAACAACAACAAGAATGACATAAACGACTACATCTACGTGATTCTGCTAGGAATTCTGTGCCTGTTGGTCGTCGGCACTCTGACACTTTCTTTCCTGAAGGCCAGCGACGCTGTAATGGAGGTCGCATGTAACATATTGGCGAAGGGGTTCTTTATCATACTTTTCATAGTGGTTCCGATATGGGTAGCGTTTTCAGACGATGGCAAAGGACGCAAGTAGGAAAAGCGTTCAAAATCGGACAGAAGCCGAAAGGCGATTAAGACCCGGTTATCACCTTGTAAATGGGGTCTATGATGATGATCGTCCAAATTCGGACTGAAGCCGAAAGGCGATTAAGACTGTTCACGCGGATGGGCAATGTAAGATCCTTTTCCTGTGTCCAAATTCGGACTGAAGCCGAAAGGCGATTAAGACATTTTCCTGAATCCGCTGTATGTTATATGGCACACGTCGTGGTCCAAATTCGGCCAGAAACCGAAAGGCGATTAAGACTAGCAAACTAGCAATTGCATGATTACTATTATTTATCTAAATAAACAGAACACTTTAGGAGGCATTAGAGTACAATTGCAGGTGAAGTAGGGCGAAGGTAAGACAGTCTCTGAGAGAAAAAGGTCTAAAAATGACATGTCTGGATTGTAAATGTTCAAATAGATATTATATTCGATAAACTATAGAGTTTATCATGCCAATCATATTCAAAAAAAACATCTCCGGGGAACCAGGAGGCGACAATGAAAGGATTCATTAAGAGATTCTTCAATGCTTTGAAGCCATGCGCGGGTGTCGTTCATGCTCCGGCCTTCAAAGTGGCGATGCCGCCGCATTCGGTTGAAGAGCGCGGCAATTCCACCGCCAGTGGAAGACTTGTGTCGCGTGGCAGCATAGCCATGGCGCGATTTCCAATGGTCTCGGAGGATGAAATGGCAGTACGTAAGGAGAAAATTCTCCACTATGATTTTAACTCCTTCAAATAAGATAAAATCGCTTTTCGACGAGGCTGAAAGCGCATTGAAACGTTATGAACGCATCAGTCTCTCAAATTTGGCTCCAGCGATAAATGAATTAAGGTATGCGGGACATCATTTGCTAGAGGCGGAAAACGCAACATGTGAAGATGATCGCATGACTCATGAAGCGCAGGCCATAGACCATTGTGTAAGAGCGAAAATGGATGCCAAGGAGGCGACAGTCGTCAGTCTTCTTGAATGCGTCGCTGATTTGCGTTCAAAGGATGTTTCGGCCGATGATATGCGGATGTTTATTCCAGATTGGGATCGTTTCATCGACGAAGCATCGAAAGCACGATCCCTTCTTGAAAGATCAGGAATTTGGGAAAAGGACAATAGCCATGAAATTGATGAGGCGATTGACAAGTTGATGGATTTCCGTGATCGTATCATTGAAACGGAGCCGAAAGTCCGTTCTCTTCTTATACAACGAGAAAAAGAGGCGCGTGATATCGAAGAATTCAATATGGCGGAAAAGGCACGTGTCGAGAATGAGATGAATATTGCACAGGAGAGAAAAGACGACCGCAGGTATGTAACATCCATCATTCTTTCCTTGATGGGAATTGTTCTTGGTTTTTTCGGACTTGCGGCTTCCATTTTTGGGATTGCCGTTACGTTGAAATCTAATTAATCCCTTTCTCTGTTTTTTGCCAGATTGTGGAAGTCAAAGGCGATGATAAAATAGATGACAAAGTTGTTCAGGCCAAGACGAAAGCTGCCACGGAAATGGCAGGAGCCAGCGAAATGGAATACAAGATGCTGGCTGGTTCTGTCATTATGCATTCAAATGTCATAGATGATGTAAATATGGAACAGTTGCTATTGCCTAAGAGTTGATTTAATCGTGAGTTGCGGATGTGTTGCCCTACGGGCGCCATGAGAGAGGGAGGCATCTTACCCCACGCTGCGTGCCGCTTCGGGCACTTGGGTGGGGTTACGATTGTTTCGCACTCCGTGCGATGTCGCTTTTTTAATGCTTAATGCTCAATGCTTAATGCTTAATTGCGTCGCCCTTCGGGCAAGTACCGTCCTTCAGACGGCGATGGGTGAGCGTTCATACCCCCGCTCTGAAGAACGGGGGTACCGCAATTACCGCCTTTCAGGCAAGTTACGCCCTGCGGGCGGATGCCGCTTCATGGTTTTCATATTCTCGTTTTGATATTCGCAATCTCATTAGCATCCATCTTTGTGAAGCCAAAGCATTTGCGCCCAAGATCTTTTAATGAGGCACCAATAAGATACAGTTCCTTGTCATCGAGAATCAGAAAGCGGTCGTGGAACTTCTCACTGACCTTCACAGCAAGCGTCGGATATTGTGAGTTGAATCTTGCTTCATCGGAAGTCGAAATCATTGGATGAGCTATGCCTTTCTTGTCACGATGCCCAGAGGTGACAATCGTCACCACAACATTTTTACGCTTCTTTGCAAGCATGTCCAATGTTTCTACCGTTGCCCAGTTGTCTATGAGCAGAATCGACTTTTTCGCGCTGTAGATTAGTTTCTCCACAAACGCATAGGCATCCCACAATTGCCCGTCATAGAAGATGCCTTGAATAGGCGGCTCGGATGTATCAAGCCTTTCGAGAATGGCATCAACCTTTGCATCCGTTGTAATTTGTCGCTTTTCCAGAATATTTACACGGCTGATGACTTCCGCATTGGTCATCAAGAATTGCCGCATCTTTACAAACGCATCCATGATGGCAATGGACACTTGAACGGCTGTTTGTGAATTAAGAACGGACGAAAGCATCGCCACGCCTTGTTCGGTGAACACCCTTGGCGGTTTTCTGACGCCGCCCCAACTTGAAGTCGCAAATTGTGACTTCAAGTGGTCAAGATCGTTACCGATACTTGAAGTTGCAATTTGCAACTTCAAGTCTGCGAATTCCTTTGCATCCAGTTGAAACATGAATCGGTCAGGAAAACGGTCGAGATTACGGCTTACCTGCTGGTTCAGACGTTTAACAGGAACGCCATACAGTTCCGCCAAGTCACGGTCCAACATGACTTGGATGCCGCGTATTGTTATGATACGCCGTTGAATGCAATTGGATGAAAGACTTTTATTTTCCATATTTATTTTGTTTTGTGATTCCATTCTTGTACCCTTCTCCTTAATAATCTTAATTCTTAATGAAAAGACCAAAACCGTGTTTCATGGGACATGTGAACCAATGCAATGGTTGCCACTGATGGCCGATGATGATTTGGAATGATAAGAAATGTCCCGATGATGGTGCAAATCAATGGAGCATCTTCTCTTTGACTAATATGTTAAATTGATGAACTGCCTATTATAATATCATCATTTGAGTCCTTGTCTAGTTATTACCTTGACAATACTTTGAAAAACATTCGCAACAAATGATTCTAAGCAAATTTAACATCTATGAAAAATTTTTTTAATAGATGTTTTTCTTTTAATTAAGCATCATCAAACCGCAAACGAAGATATCATGGATGAAGAGCGGCAGATTATGACGGTTGGCAGTGTTGTTTTTCCAAATAAAACCAGTTGTTTGTTTTTTTGAATAACTGCCTTTGGGGCTATTTTTGCATCAAAAACATTATTTCCTTACCGTCGTACATCTCATGCATATGCATTTAGGTGAGGATGCACGACGGTATTGATTACATAGGGAAAGTGTCAATCTTCAAGCAGCCAGTCCATGGCGGCGGCGAACATTTTTTTGCCTTCGTGTGCGACTTCCGGAACACGGAGAAGCTCCCAGTTGCAGACGAAGCCGCGGGAGGCGGCGTATTCGTGGGCGCGTTTCCAGTAGGTCATGCCGCGGTCGAAACGACAGTCGCCCTGCGCGCACATGCCAGGCAGATTCATGAAGGTCGTGCCGCCTGAACCAGTGGCGTAAGTTTCCTTCAGACTCTTGATGTCCGCTTCGCCGAGTTCGACGAGCATCTTGCGTGCGAAGAACGACTTAAGATGACGGTCGTCGGCGAGCGGCGTGTCTTTCACAGTCGCTGGCCAGCCGTAAACATTGCCTGTGTCGTCGATTTTGCCGTCAGCGACGGGGAACGTCCATGAGCCTGGATTGGCGGCGACGCCGCGGGAGACGCGGGCATCCGGCATGGCGTTTAGGAAACGATGCACAAATTGTCCGCCAGCGGAATGGCCGAAAATCTTGTAGGTTTCGCATTTGGAAGCGAGCATGCCTTTTACACGGTCGAAGAGCTGCTCGATGTTGTTGTAAATCCAAAACTCTTCGGCGACAGGAACATACGAATCCATGGAGGCGGAAATCGTGCCGAGTTGATAGAATTCGCTGGGGAATTCGTCACGCGGGAATGCGGGAGCGACGATGACATGTTGATGTTCTTCCGCGAATGCACTGAGCCATTCCGCGCCATTGCCTTTGTCTTTGTTGCCGCCACCTAAACCATGGACGTAGAAGAGGATAGGCAGTTCATTCGTCTGGCCTTTGGGCAGATAGCAATAGACACGGATGCTGATATCGCCGTTCGGCGTGTGGCAGAGGTGCGGGAAAACGTTCCATTCGGCTTTCATGTGATGTCCTTTTTGTGGTGTGTCGGCGGCGTCTCGCCGTCGTACTGTATAAATCATTCTGCTTTGAGTTGTTTTTTAGCTTAAATATGATATAATGTAACAGGCAGTTTTCAAGTTACACCATTCAATATCATGATAAAAAACATGACAAAATTCGAACCGAAGCCATTGTCCGGCCAAGTGGCGGCGATTCCCGCGAAGGCGGAGGCGCATCGCGCGCTGATTGCGGCGGCGTTGGCGGACAGGCCGACGCTTGTGCGGAATCTCTCCAATTTGTCCAACGACATCCGTGCGACGTTGGAGGCGTTGTGCGCTTTAGGCGCGTCGTTTGAGGAGAAGGATGACGGCATTCTCATGCGCCAAATCGTCAATGTCCCCCAGACAGCGACGGTTGATTGCGGCGAAAGCGGTTCGACGCTTCGTTTCTTAGTTCCTGTCATATCGGCAATTGTGAACGGAAAAAGCACCGTTCGTGTGACGGGCGGCGGGCGGTTGCCCGAACGCCCCATGGAGGATTTGCTGCGCGTCTTGCGTGCACATGGTGCCGTGATTGACGGCGACAGAGTGCCGTTTTGCATCACAGGCGAGCTGACGGCAGGGACTTACGAACTTCCGGGCAACGTCAGTTCACAATATGTGACAGGGCTGATGTTCGCATTGCCGTTGTTGCATGGCGACAGCGAAATCCGCTTGACGACGCCGTTGGAATCGACGGGATACGTCGAAATGACGAAACGGACGCTGTCGATGTTCGGCGTTCGGGCGGAAGGAGTTGTGAAGGGAGGGCAGATTTATCGTTCGCCTGGCGAAATCATGGTCGGCGGCGATTGGTCCAATGCGGCTATGTGGTTGGCGGCTGCTGCTTTAGGCGGGCCTGTGACGGTGACTGGTTTGGATTTGGAAAGCGCGCAGGGAGACAAGGCGATTTTGGACATTCTGCGGCGGTTCGGAGCGACTGTGGAAGTTCATCAAAATGCTGTAATCGTTTCTGGGGGAACGCTGAAAGGCATTGAATTGGATATGCGGGACATCCCCGATCTGCTGCCTGTATTGTCCATCGTCGCGGCGGCTGCTGACGGAGAGACGCGTTTCGTAAATGCAGGCCGTCTGCGGCTGAAGGAAAGCGACCGACTGGCGACGGTCGCGGCATTGCTGACCGCATTGGGCGGCAACGTGGCAGATGGGCCGGACTGGCTGGCCGTAAAAGGCGGAACTCGCTTGAAGGGAGGCTGTTGCGACGTGGCGAACGACCATCGTCTTGTCATGGCGGCCGTATTGGCGTCCGCCATATCCGAAATGCCTGTGGAATTTGACGGATTCCAGGCCATCAACAAGTCGTATCCAACGTTCATGGAAGATTATAGAAAATTGGAGAAGTAACATGTCATCGATGTGGGGCAACGTTGTTCGTATTCAGATATTCGGCGAGTCGCATGGCGGTGGCATTGGCGTCGTCATGGACGGCATGCCGTCAGGCGAAGCAATCGATTTAGATGAATTGCAGGCATTTATGGCACGGCGGGCTCCTGGGCAGGGGGCGTATTCGACGGCCCGGAAAGAGGCGGACGCTCCAGAAATCTTGTCCGGACTGTTGGATGGTCATACGACGGGTGCGCCGTTGGCGGCGTTGATTCGCAATGCCGATACGCGGAGCAAAGATTATTCGGCGATGCGATGGTTGCCGCGGCCCGGTCATGCGGATTATACGGCAGAAGTGCGCTACAATGGTGCGCAGGATACGCGCGGCGGTGGCCATTTTTCTGGCCGTTTGACGGCGCCGTTATGTGTGGCGGGCGGCATCGCGAAACAGATTTTGGCGCGGCATGGAATTTTCGTGGGGGCGCATCTGCTAAGCGTCGGAAGTGTTTGGGAATGCGAATATAACCATATTGGATTGACGGCTGATGAACTACTGAAAGCAGGCAAAAACGCGTTTCCTGTTTTGGATGAAGAAGCGGGACGGCGGATGCTGGAGGAAATCGAAACGGCGCGGACGATTGGCGATTCCGTTGGCGGAAGGATCGAGGCGGCGGCGATTGGCGTTCCCGCTGGTTGGGGCGATCCGATGTTCGGTGGTGTGGAGAATCGCATTGCGTCGTTGATGTTCGGCATTCCCGCTATCCGCGGCATTGAATTTGGCTATGGCATGGGAGCTGCTGAATTGCGTGGCTCCGAACATAACGATGCATTCATAACGGACGAGAACGGAAATATTTGCACGAAGACCAACAATCACGGCGGCATTTTGGGCGGCATCACCAGTGGCATGCCGATCATCGTGAAAGTATCGGTGAAACCGACTCCGTCCATTGTGAAGGAGCAGGATACGGTGAACATGCAAACACATGAAAATGCGAAGCTTAGTGTGCCTGGCCGCCATGATCCATGCATTGCGCCGCGGGCGGTTCCTGTTGTGGAAGCGGCTTTGGCGATTGCCCTGCTGGATTTGTGGATGGAATTTAAGTAGGTTAGTTTTTTTCTAGAAGTTCTAGAAGCTCTAGAAGTTCTAGAGGCTCTAGAAGCTCTAGAAGCCCTAGCAACCTAGATTTCCAGCAATTCTTCTGGTGAGGCGGTTCCCGTTGTCTTGAGCTTTTTGACGACAATGGAGGAGGCCTTGCAGGCGAAGGCGGCCGCTTCTTTCAATGGAACGCCTGCGGCAGTGGCGCAGGCGAAAGCGGAAAGGAATGTGTCACCTGCGCCGCAGATGTCGATTTCGCCTGTGACGGCTACGGCTGGAACATGTTCCGCTGCAACGCCATCTGGCGAAATGACACATCCTGCGTCGCCCGCCGTGATGACGGCGGGGCGGCGCGTTTTGGCCGACAATTGGCAGACAAGCGGCAGAAGCTCCGTAGGCGTCGTCACATGGTCGGCGTTGAGGGCGCGGCAAGCTTCGATGTCATTGGGTTTCACGATGACATTTTCGTAAAGTCCAATGCGGTCGCGGCTATCGACGACGACCGTCAGTCCTGCGCGTCCCAATTCGATGATTTTCTGTCGGACGGCGGGCGTGATGCAACCGTGCGGCATTTGATCGCAGACGCAAAGGACGTCAATGTCTTTCGCGACGGCATCTAATTGGCGAAGCATGAACTGCTCCGCATCTGCTGTAAGATCCTCGTAATTCGTGAAATCGAGACGCGGATCCTCATAGACGACATCGCTGATGCCGCGTCGTAACGGCTTGATGTAGGTGTTGGTTTTTCGCTGGTTGCTGAAGAAAACGCCATCCGTGTTGGCTCCCGCCTCTTGAAGGAGGCAGGAGAGGACATCGCCGCGCCAGTCTTTTCCAAAATCGCCGATGCAGCAAACACTTGCGGGACGGAGAGCGCAGAGATTGCAGACGACATTCCCCGCTCCGCCAGGGCTCATGCGCTCTTCCACGATAGGTAGCGGAAAATGCGGCGTTTCGCGGGACAGTTCGCTCTTTGTCATGTCCGCAGTCCAATAAACATCAAGACAGAAGTCGCCGATGACGGCGACTTTCACAGATTGGATCTTTTGCAGGATGTCTGGAATTTTTGTTTCTAGATATTCTGGATGTTCTGGATGTTCTGGCATAATTTTTCTTTTAGGCAAAAGGGAGGCTCATGCCTTTTTGACACGGCGGAGTAGCGGCGACAACAGTTCCATCAGTTCGGGGGCGCGGAAAATTCCGCAAACGAGCAGATAAATGGCGCCCCCGACGCAACCTGAAGCGAGAAGAACGGTCAAATAGCGTAGGAAATGGCGGAGATTGGCCAGTTGCGGAGCGAGCCAACGAGCCGTTGCGGCGGCGGCCGCCGCCGCCAAAAAGGCGAAAATCGCAAGACGGATGGCGCCGAGAAGCGTCTTTCGCCAGTTCCAGTTGGGCAGCTTATGTGTGTCAATGGCGAGAAGCGTCAGGACGTTAACCCATGAGCAGACGGCAGTTGCAAGGGCAAGGCCGCCTTGGCGGAGGAATGGGAACAATGATAGATTCAGGATGAGATTGAGGAGGATGCACCACAAGGAGACTTTGACAGGCGTCTTGGTATCTTTGCGGCCGTGATGAGTCGTGACAGCGACTTTCGCGCAGCAGAATGCAGGCAGGCCAGGCAGGAGGAAACGCATGGCCCAGAGGGTTTCCCTGACGGCGTCTTCGTTGAAAGCATCCCGTTGATAGAGAACGACAATGGCCTCTTCCGAAAGGACGGCTAGAAGCGTCATGCAGGGAAGCGTCATGAACAGGACTTGCCGCAGGGCGTAGTCCAGACAATCGGCCATTTCTTCCTCTTTGGCGTTGGACATCTTCGGCAGGCAGACCATGCCGATGGCGACGCCGAAGATGCCGATGGGCAGATAGACCAGATGCTGGCAATAGACGAGAGAGCCGACGGCGAACGCTCCGATATAAACGGCAATGGCCTTATCTACCAACGCGTTCAACTGAAAAGCGCCCGCTCCGATGAGACCGGGCAGGATTCGTCCACAGAGCGTTTTGACTTCCGCATCTTGCCAAAGCATGACACGCTGTCCGTTGACGGTGCGCCATAGCGGTTCGAAGCGGATGTTGAAACCGTTGTGGCGGCAGATGAAAAACAAGAGTGCCATCTGAACAATGCCCGCGACGAAGACCATGATGCAGAAGAACAGCAGGGAGGCGAAATCCTGCCGCGTGGAGTTTGAAAAGTAGAGAATGACGATGGATCCGATTTGGATGGCGTTGAACAGCACTGGGTTAAGGGATGGCGCCGCAAATCTACCAAGACAGTTGAGAATGGCTCCGAAGGAGCCCGCCAGGCAGATGAAAATGGCATATGGCAGAAGCAACGGAAGAATGCGGAATGTCAACGAGACATGCTGGTTGTCTGGCCCCATTTCTGGAAGATTCATGGAGACGATGGCGGATGCGGCCGCTCCGACGATGACGATGGAGGCCAGAATGAGAGCTTGCAGCGAGACGGTCTTGGAAGCCAAATCCTCCGCTTCTTTTTTCTGCCCATCCTTCAGTTTGCCTGCGATCATCGGCACGAAGGCCGCGTTGAATGCGCCTTCGCCAAACAGCATGCGGAGCATGTTCGGAATGGCGAAGGCTGTGTTGAAAGCGGCCTGCGGCCCTTCGGTAGCGCCCCAGTACGAAGAACATGCGATATCGCGAGCCAATCCGAAAACACGGCTGGCGAATATGCTGACCATGTTGACCAGTACTTTGGACGACAATGATTTTGATTTGGACATGATACGATTTCTCCTCCTCTTTTTGACGTTTTCTTTTGGTTTTCAGGGAATAAATTGGAAAATCCTTCCTGCCTTCTCTATTAATATACTGTAAACGTTGAAAAATGGTATTACATTATATAAAAAAGCGAGATGACTTTTTCAAATAAGTAAATACGATGAAAAACTTACCGTTCTACATATTGGTTTCAGTGCTGCTGTCACTGATTTTGCATGTGTCGTTGTTGATCTGCCTGGAGCGGATGACGTTTACCGCGCCCGCGTCCATGGTGTCGCCGCCGCACAAGCGGGACATTCTGCCCGTCAACGTGAAAGTTCAGGAGTTCACGTTGGAAGAATTGACGAAACGCGAGTCCGAGCAGGAAGTGGTCAAGGAGCTTCTGCGGGAGGAGGCCACTGAAGGAACCGTACAGGATTTGACGGACGAGGCGACGCGGGTGATGCGGGATGTATTTCGCAATGAAGATCTTGTGAAACCGCCACCGGCCCCCGAATTGCGTTTTGAAGGCGTGAAGATCGAACGCGCCGTGCTTCAACCAAAACTGCCGCAAACGCTTCCGTCCAAAGTGATTGCGACGGCGCCGCGTCCGAAGATTGTTGAAATCAAAATGGATGCCTTGCCGTTGGAACGGCAGGCGATTCAGCGGACGACGGTTCCGCAGATGGAACGCGTCGATGTTCCAAACACGAACGTGCCGAGCCTTCTGCCGCATGGCGAATTGACGGCGGACACGGGCGTGACCTACAGCACGGGACTGAATCTTGGTGCGCGTCCGAAGTTCGGTATTCCCAAAGGCTTGGGAAAGGGAGTCGGCTTAGATGTGCCGATGACGCCGGACATGGATCCGTTGAATGGATTGACGCCATTGCCAACTGGCAGTTCACTGCCGACGTTGACCGATACGCTTGGCAAGTTGACGGATGATACGGCGATTCTGCCAAAAGTCGTTGCTTTGGATGAATTTGTGAACGTCGATGTGAAAGTCTTCCGCGACCGCAAAGGGCAGGGCTATTTCAAAGTGTCCATCAAGGCGAATGAATTGAGCGACAGCATGGGAGACATTCCGAAAGACACGTTGCTGATCATCGACCATTCCGCCAGTATTTCGCCGACGAAGCTGTCGCAGTTCAAGGCTGGCGCGATTGAATCGTTGAGCTACTTGAATCCGAACGACCGCTTCAACGTCGTGTCGTTTACGAGCCGTGCGCAAGCCCTTTATCCTAACTTAGTTGCGGCGACGGAACAGAACCGCGAAACGGCGTCGTTGTACATCCAACGGCTGGTTCGCGGCGGTCAGACGGACGTGTTCGGCGGCATCGGTCCGTTCGTCCGGAAGGGCAACGGCAATTTGGACCGTCCGATGAACATCTTCGTGCTGACGGACGGTCAATCGACCATCGACATCCATCAGATGGGCGACCGCACGATCCACAACCACGAGACGGATGAATTCCAGCGGGCAATGGTTGGCGTAAATCCCGGAAACGTATCGATTTATCCATTCAGCGCAGGCAAAAACGCAAATCGTGCGCTGTTGGATTTCATGGGTTATCTGAACCGCGGCCACAACTACCACGTCGATGATCTGAAGGATTTCCGCTCCCATCTGGTGAACTACATCAGCAGTTATTCGAACTTGATAGTGAGGGACATGCGCTATCTGGCGGAGGGTAAGGTGAGCAAAGACATCTATCCGCGGCATCTGCCCCATCTGTACCGTCATGAAACGTTGGCGATCTATGGTCGCTTCGATCCGGACGATACCGAACTGGTGTTGACGCTTTCAGGCTATGACGCGAAAAATCAGCATCGCGATCTTGTATTCCGCCGTCGCTACGACGAGTGCGGTGAAGGCCCAGAGCTGATGAAACAGCATTGGGCGGCGCAGAAAATCATGCACACGCGTGCGGAAATCACGCTTTGCACGGATGCAAAGCGCCGTCAGGCTTTGGATCGCGAATGCCGCCATTTGGCGAACGACTATGGCATTATGATCAATTACTGACGCCATGGGGCGTCTTGTCGCGGCACAAGCCGCATAACATATAAACGAAAGAAAGTACGAAGGTTACGATGGCAAAGAGACCGATTATCGTGGCGATGGATCTGGAAGGCGTTCTGGTTCCCGAAGTTTGGATTTCCGTTGCGGAAAAGACTGGCATTCCGGAATTGCGTCTGACGACTCGCGACATCTCGAATTATGACGTGCTGATGAAGCGCCGTCTTGAAATCTTGAAGCAGAACAACTTGAAATTGCGTGACATACAGGAAGTCATCGACACGATGGATCCCCTGCCGGGCGCGGTGGAATACATGGCGTGGCTGCGTGAACGCTACCAAGCCGTGATTCTTTCCGACACGTTTTATGAATTTGCGTCGCCGTTCATGCGCAAGCTTGGCTGGCCGACGCTGTATTGCAATTCGCTCGTGACGGATGCGGAAAACAACGTCATC
Source organism: Victivallales bacterium (assembly GCA_017548425.1). Lineage (GTDB taxonomy): Bacteria > Verrucomicrobiota > Lentisphaeria > Oligosphaerales > Oligosphaeraceae > UBA1407. The sequence continues at coordinate 32,713 of JAFZAB010000060.1, read as the reverse complement.
GACTACAAGATGCGCATTCTGGATGGCAAACGCCATGCCGTCTTGGCGTTCAAGCAGTTGAATTTCGACGTCGTGGCGATGGGCGATTCGTACAACGACACGTCGATGCTCGGCGAAGCGGGCGTGGGCATCCTGTTCCGTCCGTCTGAAAATGTGAAGCGTGAATTTCCGCAATTCCCTGTGGCGACGGAATATGAGACTGTGAAAAACATCATCACGGAATTCGCGGCGAAGTAAAACGGAAGTGGCGCGGGCGCCCCGCCCGCGTCTATGAAAAGAAAAATACAAATGGACAAAAAGATTCCTGACATACTGCCGAAACAGTCTTATTGGATGGATCAGCGGCTGCTGACCGTTCGCCACAACGAGTTTGCATGGCGTGCGACGCCGCCGGACACGCTGGAGGAATGGGAGGAGCAGCGCGACTTCACGCGGAGCCAACTGGCGTTGGCGGCGGGATTGTCGCCGATGCCGGAAATGCCTGAGTTGAAGGCAGATGTATGGGATAACGCGAATTACTGGGGCGTTGTCATCAAGAAAGTTCGGATTGAGACGATGCCCGGCCTGGTATGCACAGGCAATCTGTATCTGCCCGCGAAACTGAAAGGCACGGCGCCTGGCATTTTGTGTCCGCACGGCCATTGGCGGCAAGGGCGCGTAAACCATGAAGAGCTTGGCTCTATCCCGTTGCGTTGCATCATGTTCGCACGGTTGGGATTCGTTGTTTTCGCATATGACATGATCGGTTATTGCGACAATGACCAGATCGTTCATCGCTGGCCGTCTGATTTGCAGCGCGAAGCGGCATTGTACGGCGTGAGCCCGTTTGGCTTGCAGACGTGGAACTCGTTGCGCGCGTTGGACTTTCTATGCGATTTGCCGGAAGTCGATGCGGATCGGATTGGTTGCACAGGAGCGTCCGGCGGGGCATCGCAGACATGGACGTTGGCGGCGTTGGACGAACGGATCAAAGTGTTGGCGCCTGTCTGCATGCTGTCGTCGCACTATCAAGGCGGCTGCATGTGCGAAGAAGGGCCGTTGATGCGGCTGAATGGCGTGACATCGTTCGATGTACTGTCCGCCTGTGCGCCGCGCCCTGTCTTCCTGCCATCCGTCACGCGTGACTGGACGGTGTTGAACCCGACGTATGAGTTCGAAGCGTTGAAACGCGTCTATCAATTATTTGACGCAGAGGACGCGATCGGTGGCTTCCATGCGGATGCGGAGCACAACTATTCGCAGGAGACGCGCGAGCATGTCTATCCGTGGTTTACGCATTGGCTGTTAAACCAGTCGTTGCGGGAGACGATTCCGGAAGACAAGATCCAAATGCCGCCGCTGTCGATGCTTCTGCATTCGGACAAGCCATTCCAGGCGACACTTGAAACGACGAAGCCCGCTTTGGAAAAGGTGAAGGCGCATGTCTGCGAAGACGCGTTGCCGCAACTGATTGACGCGGAAATGTTTTCCGAATATCAGGCGGAGCGCATTCCGCTGTTGGGCGAAATCGTCAACAACGATTTGGAATTGGCGGATATCGCGATGCGCGTCACGTTCCCGAAATGGAAAATCGACGGCGGCATGGCGCATGGTTGCCTGATTTCGCGCCGTGAAGAGGGCGATGTCATTCCCGCTGTTTGGGTTAAGCCGGATAGACCGTCGCAGAAAGGCGGCATCTGCCTGTTGGTTTCGGACAAAGGGAAGGCCGATTTCTTCGAAGGCGGCGACCGCTATGCCGTCATGCAACTGCTCATGGAGCGCGGCTGCGAAGCCTTGGCCATCGACATCATGGGAAGTGGCGAGACGACGGATTTGCCAAGCAAATCACCGCGTGACGAGAACGATCCGTTGTTCTTTGCGTTCAATCCGTCGTTGTTCTCCATGCGTGTGCAGGACATTCTGACGTGTCTTGCGCTGTTGAAAGAGCAAGGGAGAGAACGGATTACGCTTGTCGGCATCGGCGAAGGCGCACGCGCGGCGGCGATTGCCGCCGCTTTGGCGGAGCCGCTGAAAGCGATCGTGCTGAATCTGAACGGCGTTGAGGATACGCCGGAGGCGTGGTTGCAGCCGTTGTCGTTCCAGCCGATGATCATGAAGATCGGCGGCATGTGCGGCGCGTTGTCGCTGATCGCGCCGCGCCGTCTTGTGCTTCATCGTCCACCGAAGGCGATGGCGCGCTATCTATGGTCGTTGTACGAACTTCTGAAGAAGCCTGCCGCGTTGATGGTGGAAACGGACAATTTCCTGAAGGATATCGAAAAGAACATTTGACCGCCGTTAGCGGCGGAGCTAAAAGCTTAAAGCTAAAAGCTTAAAGCAAATACATAGACAAGATATTTTCGATTAAAACCATACCAAACAATTAAGGAAAAAGTAATCATGGGTTCATGTGAAGTTGTTTCTGGACGCGGCGGACTGCCGACGGTCAAAATCGTGAACGATGCCGCGACAGCGGAGATTTCGCTGATGGGCGGCCATCTGATTTCGTACATTCCGAAGAAAGACAGCGAGATGATTTTCGTCAGCCCTGCAACCCGTTATCAGGAAGGCGTTCCGATTCGCGGCGGCGCGCCAATTTGCTGGCCGTGGTTCGGCAAGCATCCCGACGGCGGTGACAAGCCGATGCATGGCTTCGCCCGCCAGATGATGTGGGAGTATGGCGGCGTGAAAAGCGCTTGCGCGAATTGCACGGCCGTGACGCTTACGCTGAAGAGTTCCGACGCGACGAAAGCTTTCTGGCCGTATGACTTCGAACTGGAACTGGAAGTGGTTGTCGCCGACAAATTGACGATGACGTTGAAGACGACGAATACGGACAGCCGCGCGTTCACGATTTCGCAGGCCATCCATACGTATTTCTTGATCAGCGACATTAGTGCCATCACGATTCTGGGCTTCGAAGATAAAGACTATTTCAATAAAGTCGGTGGCGCGAATGATTTGCGTCATAACGACGGCATGATTAAAGTCACGGGCGAAATCGACGGCGTCTATAAGCATGCTCCCGGCCCGTTCCAGATTCTCGATCCGAAGGCGGGACGCACCATCCATGTGGCGACGGCTGGCAGTGATTCCGCCGTCTGCTGGAATCCGTGGATTGAGAAGTCGAAGACGCTTTCCGACTACACGCCAGATGCCTACAAGACAATGATTTGCGTGGAGACCTGCAACGCGTTGGAAGACGCCCGCACGATTCAGCCCGGTGAAAGCCATGCAATGACGGCTATCTATTCCATTGAAAAATAATTTCGGGAGGGTCACGCTCCTGCGTGACCGTAACTAATCAACAGCAAAAACGGAGGAAACAACATGCATAGTTCCATTTCACAGCTTGTCTTGTCCAATCTCTCCATACAGGATTTCTTCAGCCAAGTGAAAGAGGCTGGTTATGAAGCAGTTGAATTGAGCATTCAGCCGAAAAGTCCATCGTTCAACTACAACACGACGGATGCGGATTTGAAGACGTTCAAGGCGCTGTCCGACGAAAAAGGCCTGCCGATCGAATCCATTACCATCGGTAATTCGAAAGGCAATCTCGTGTTGGCTCCCGCCGACGCGAAAGAATGTATCGACGAAACGGCGTGGGCGTTGGAATGCGCAGCGAAGCTTGGCGCGACGGCGGCGTTGCACACGCTGGGCCGTTTCACGCCTGAACTGTACTATGAAGACGCTTACAAAAATGCCGTCGCGAATTTGAAGACGTTGGCGCCGATTTGCGAAAAGCTGAACGTCGCGCTGGCTGTCGAATTCGTGTGGAGCGGCTTCCTGTTCAGTCCGTTGGAAATGCGCAACTTCCTGAACGAAGTTGGCAGCAGCCATGTCGGTTTCTATTTTGATCCGGGCAACATGGCGGTCTTCCAATATCCGCAGCACTGGGTGCGCGCGTTGGGCAAGCTTACGAAGCGCGTCCATATGAAAGACTGGAAGGGCGGTCCGTTGAACGGTCAGTGGACGCGGCTTGGTGAAGGCGCGTGCGATTTCAAGGCCATCATGTGCGAACTGAAAAAGGCCGGTTACGACGGCCCGCTGGTTTCGGAAGTTTCGCCGAGCCTTGCGTCGCTGAAGGATACCGCCGACGACATCAAGTCCATCATCGCGCGTTTTGCATAATCCTTAACCAAAAGGGCAACTCATGAAAATCCTGCCGCTTCTGCTTGGAATGTCCGCGATTCTTTCCGCCCAGACGTTGGTCGAAGTCCATAAGTTGGACTGCCTTACGTCGGCTCATTCAGAACGCTGGAGGACTCCTGTCGCGTATGACGAAGACCCCGTGAAGGGGGCCGTCGTCACGATGCGTTTCGCTCCGAACAGTACTCCGGGCGGTGTTGATCTGCTGCTTGGCGACTGGGCACCGAAGTTCGACGAATGGGACGAATTGCGTTTCGACTACAAGTTGTCCAATCCGAAAGACTGGTTTGGCGTGAAGGTTTGCGACAAGCCGTTGGCGGATGGCTGGCAGGCAACATGGCAGTTGAAGGTTCCTCAGAATGCGGACACAGAATGGCAGAAAGGTAGTGTGGAACTTCACAAGCCGATGTGGCGGTGGGGCGACAAGCCGTCGGACGCGCGGTTTGTGACGTTCCGCATCAGCCATGACGACAAGAAGGAACCGCTGGTCTTGCAAATTGCGAATGTGGAACTTGTGAAGAAAATGATCCGTTGTGAACTGGTCGATGCAGAGCATCCTGTGAAATGGAGCGGCAAGCGGGCAGGGAGCTTCTCTGTCAAGTTGTTCAATCGCAACGACAAGCCTGTGGCTGCCTCAGTGAAGCCGAAACACTCGGAAGACGTTGGCTTCAATCCTTTAGGACCATTAGTAATCGCACCTGCCAATGGCGAGGTGACGGCGGAAGTCCCTTTCAGTGTAGAAGCAAACTTTCGCGAATTGTCTCCGCTGTCATTGTCCGCCACCGTATTTGCTACAGGAGAAAATGCTAAGCAATATGAAGTGGGGACCGTGTATATTGAAGATGTTATTCCCATGACGCCGTTGGAGTCGCCCTGCCTGTTGCTGACGAAGGCGATGATTCCTGAAATCCATCGTCGCATTAGCGAGACGGAGGCGGGAAAGGAATGGTGGCAAGGCATTCTGAAAAAGGCCAATGACTGGCTGGCCATCACGCCGCAATTCCCGCCGCGTGGAGGTCAGTGGTGGCATTGGTACACATGCGAAAAATGCGGCGTGAGTTTGAAGACGGAAGGGCCGACAAAACACGTCTGCCCCGTCTGCAAGAAGGTCTATTCAGGCTGGCCGTATGACGACGTTGTGTTGGATCGCGACCATCACAATCTGGCCTACGCTGTGCGTGATTTGGGTCTTGTTTATCAACTGACGAAAGACGCGCGGTATGCCGCGAAGGCGCGTGAAATCCTCATGGGCTATGCGGAACGTTATCTGAATTATCCGTTGCATGACATCAATGGCAAACCGACGGCGGGTGGCGGTCATGTGACGCCGCAGACGTTGGATGAATCGACGTGGAGCATCCCGCTCGTGCAGGGCTTCGATTGCGTGAAAGAGCAGTTGTCCGCCGATGACATTGCGTTCATTTCGGAGAAGATGCTGTTGCCGTGCGCATACCATATTAAAAAGCACCAGTGGGGCATCCACAACATCTGCTGCTGGCACAATTCCGCCTATGGCCTCGTCGGATTGACGTTGGGGAAGAGCGACTTGGTGTATGGCGCGATTTTCGGTCCAAAGGGTTTCCTTGCGCAGGTGGAGAAAGGTGTCACGGATGACGGCCCATGGTATGAACGCGCATGGGGCTACCATTTCTACACGATGAGCGCGATGCGGCCTCTTGAAGAGGCGATTCAGAACACGAAAATCATCGAACTGCCGAAACGCTACAAACTCATGTACGATGCGCCGCTGAAGTTCCTGACGCCGACGTATCAACTGCCTGCGTTCCATGATTCAGCGCGCGTCGGTTTCAATTTCGCAGGATTTTCCGGCTGGTACGAAGGGGCGTATGCCGCTTGGCGTGATCCCATCCATGGTGAAATCGTGAAGGCCGGTAAACGTAACTCTCTGGAAGCCACGTTGTTCGGCGTGGCGGACATCCAGACGAGCGGTTCGACATTCAAGTCGGAAGACTACCAGGATGCGGGCATCGCCGTTTTGCGGACGCAGTCGCCGAAACTGTCTCCCGCGTTGATTCCGTCGAATTTCATCGCGTTGGACTATGGCGAACATGGCGGCGGCCATGGCCATCCGGACAAGTTGAATTATGTGTTATATGCTCATAATCAATTGATTGCGGAAGATCCTGGTTGCATCGCCTACGGCAATCCTGCGCATGGTGGCTGGTATCGCCAGACGGTGAGCCACAACACGTTGGTCGTTGACGGCAAGAGCCAGGCCGCTGCGACGGGACGTTGTTTGGCGTTCGTTTCGATGCCGAATGCGGTGCTGTGCGTTGCTGACGCGGGGCCGATCTACAAAGGCGTGAAGGCGTATCGCGCCATCGCGATGATCGGCGACAATGTCTTCGACATGCTGTGGGCGGATTCGGATGCTGAACATCAATACGAATACGCTTTCCATGCGCGCGGGACGCTTGCCGCCGCGCAGGAAGGCGCGGCGACTGATGAGCCGCAAGGCGATGGATACAAGTGGGCAAAAGAATGGAAGCTGTTGAAAGCGACTCCAATTCAAGACTTTGTGTGGACGCAGGAAAAAGTGAAACTGGCGTTGTCGTTGAAGCAACTGCCGGAAGGCGGCGAGACTCGCACGGCTATCGGCATGGGCAATCCCGCGACGGTGAAGCCGCCGTTCGTGTTGTCGCGAATCAACGGCAAGTCGGCGTTGTTCGGCGGTGCGTTCCAAGTTGGAACGCCGGCCGATGAACTGAAGCCTGCGGATGTGACGTTGACGCGCAATGGAGCCGTCGTCGAAATGAAGGCCGTATTCGCGGATGGTGAGACGTATGTCTTTGCCGTCGATACAGATGCGAAGAGCGGCAAGGCGCGGTTGTTGCGCGGGAAAGAAGGAAAACTGGAAGCGGTTCTGCTTTCGGAATAAGGATTGGTTTTATGGTTTACAGTCGGAAAATGTTGCAGAACGATGAACGTCGTGAGCAAATCGCAAAGGAGTTGGAAGGCGTCACATGGCAGATGAAAATCCGTTCGGTTGCGGACACCTATGTGTTTTTCGAGCATCCGGATTTTAAGGACCATGTGTTTTGTTCCGCGAGTATCATTCCGTCCCGTCCGCTGACGGTTGGCGAGATGATGAACGTGGAGGTGGAATTGGCCTACGACCATGCGCGGGCCAGTTGGGGATATGTTGCGAAATCCGCGATGCGGCCGCAGGACAATCTGAACATCTATCGCTACAAGACTGATTTCGAAAATCTTGCGAGTGTTGTCCGCCGTCTTGTGTCCAAAGCGAAGACGATGACCAATGAGGCGGATTGGAAGAAAAAACTTCCGGCCGGATGGGATTGGCCGCTGGCGTTCGCGCAGGAGCATGAAGAGGAGCTCAACTGGGTCAGCAATATGATGGAACAGTGCGGGGCGTTGGTTCGCCTGCATGGCGCGCCGAAGATGCGGACGGTCGATGGCATTTTTGAAGTGCTCGACCGTTATCCGCGTGAATTGCAGTCGTTGACATACCATTTCAAAAAGGCTCTCGACAAAGCAGAACCGCCGGTCGGCCATCATGCGCCGCGCAGGCGGCGCGATGATGACGGCGATGACCGTTATTAATGGTATAGAGCGAAAAAAAAGGGGGCTGTTGCATAATCGCGACAGCCCCAATTTTTTATTGCGGACGGTTAGTCGAATTTAGGCTTTTGAATGTCCTCGTGCTCCGCCGCCGGGAAGTCGCCGATCAGATTGGCGATGAGGGCCAGAGCGTCCTGGTAGTCGTAGATGGCGGATACTGCCTTGGCCTTTGCATCCGAAAGGGATACCTGCGCGTCCGTCCGTTCCAAAGAGGAGGCCTTGCCGACGTTGTACTGTTCGCTGACGATATCGAAATATTCCTGCGCCTGGCTTTCCGTCAGTTGTGCGACTTGCAACTGCTTCTGGGCGAGTTCAGCGTTCAATATCGCCGTGCTGAGCTTCTTGTAGAGGTCCTGCTCGTAAGCGACGATGGAGGCGCGTGCGTTCTTGAGCTGCAAGACCGCCAGTTTGATGGCGTTTTCCTTCTTGCCGCCCGTGAACAGTGTGCCGGAAAGAGACGCGGCGCCAGTGGCGTTCCAAATCATCGGAAGCGTCGGATCATGGCCGGACAGGACGGCTCCAAGATTCAAATTGAGCGACGGGTAGAGATCTTTGATGGCCTTTTCGACGCTGAGGCTGGCGGCTTTTTCAGCCGTGAGAAGAGCCGCAAGGCCAGGCTCGGAGAGACGGGCCAGATTCATAAGTTTCTCAAGATCAAGCTCGTATTCATGGAGCTTGACGGTGGAGATGGAGAACGATGTGCTTTCTGCAAGACCGATGGCGCTGACAAGATTCGTCCAGGCGATGGATACGTTGTTGGCCATGCTGTTGGCCTTCAGAACGGCATTGTTGTAGTCAACTTTCGCTTTCGTCAGATCAAACGGCGTGCCGGAACCGACGTCGTTCTTGATTTGGACGTGATCCAGATGCTCCTTGTACTGATCGACGGTCTCTTTTGCGACTTTATCCAGTTCGACGGCGCGAAGCAGCGCGAAATAGGCGGTGCGCACGGCGAAGATGACGCCATTTTCCGCACTGCGGAGATTTTGGACGGCTTCCTTGTATTCCTCCAATGACTGCTTGACAGCGGCGTTTGTCTTGCCGAAGTCAAAAATCAGCAGATCAAGATTGAGCGCGCCGTTGTATGTGCCGACGGTGTCGTAGTCGTAGTTGTGTTTGTTGGTGTTATGTGTCGAACGGGAATGGCCCACGCTCGCGGAGATGATGGGCAGGAAGTCCGCCTTTTTGATTTTGATGGCGAGATAGGCCATGTTCACGCCATTGACGGCTTTGCGAATGGAGGGGTTGGCCTGCAGGGCGATCTGCTCCAAATCCGCGAGCGTGGCGGCCTTGTCTGATGTCAGGCCGAGTTCGGCGGCGGTCGGTGTGCGTTCACCGAAGGGGCGGTCTTCCCCTTTTTGGACTTTTCTGGCTTCGCGCACAGTTGCGCAGCCCGTCAACACGACCATCGGGAGGATGATGAAGAACCGTTTGAAATTCATGGTCAACTCGCTTTATGGTATCGATAATTTGAAGATGGAATTATTAGAATGCCTAATAAAAAATTAGACACCATAAATATAATTTTGTTGCGTGAAAAAACAAACGCGCGTTTCGCGTGGAATTGGGGCTTTTTTACTGTTTTTTCATGAATGGATGGCGATATGGCGAAAACGGTTCAAAATCGATGAAAATTGGTTGCATAAGCGAAGGCGCCGCTGGTTGGCGGCGCCTTGTGGATGATGGTTTGTTCAGATTAGCGATGCGGCTGCGGGACGACGATCACAGGAGCAGGCTGGCCCGGACGCGGCTGCATCGGACGCTGCTGCGGCGGCGGAGCAGGACGCTGCGGAGCAGGGCGGGTGACAACGGGCGGATTGCCGTTGCCGTGATGGTGGTGGTGGTGATGGCAGCCGACGGTGGTGAGAGCCAAAGCTCCGACAATCATCAGGGCGAAGAATTTACGCATGGTCATGTCTCCTTTTTGTTTTGGGGGAACGATAACGGTTGGATTTGTTTTTGTGTTTTTTCGTTGTCTTTACCCACTAATATAATTGGCGAATGGGATTTTCTAATCTATTTTATAAAAAAAAACGTTTTATGACGCGATTTGCATCGCGACTTTTGTTTTTTGAGCATGCCGATGAAAAATGTATATGTAGTCATACCAAGCTATAATGAAGGCGAGACGCTGCGCAGGACCGTCGAGTCGCTGTTGCCGTGCGGGTATGAAATCGTCGTTGTTGACGATGGATCACGCGAAGATCCACGTGGCTTGCTGGCGGATTTGCCGATTCATTACTTGCGTCATCCCATCAATTTAGGACAAGGAGCGGCGTTGCAGACCGGCATGGATTACGCCAAAGCGCAGGGCGCGGAGGCGGTCGTTCACTTCGATGCGGATGGGCAGCATGATCCAAACGACATCCCGCAGTTTCTGACAACGTTGGAGGCTGGCGCGGACGTGGTCGTCGGCTCCCGTTTTCTACGTGAATCGGATTTGGCACAAGTGCCGAAAGGAAAACGACTTCTGCTTCGTTGCGCACGTATCGTGAATGGCGTGTTCACGGGCATGTGGTTGACGGATGCCCACAACGGTTTCCGCGCTCTTGGTCGCAAAGCGTTGGAAACGATTGACTTGACGGAGAACCGCATGGCGCACGCCACGGAGATCATGAGTCAGATTAGCGCCGCGAAACTGACGGTGAAAGAAGTTCCCGTCACGATTCGATATACGGACTATTCGCAAGCGAAGGGCCAGAAATGGACCAATTCGCTGAATATTCTGATTGATTTGATTCTTAATAAAATCATGTAAGGAACTGGAAAATAATGAGTTGGATTCAAGTCATCTTGATTGTCGGGCTATTGGTCGCAGGACTTCTGGCCTGGCTGGTGCTACGGAACAAACTGTTCGGACGGTTGTTTTTCATCCTGCAGTTTGTCATGGGCGTCGTTTTCGTCTTATGGCCGCATTTGACAACGCGGCTTGCGAATCTCATCGGAATCGGACGTGGTACGGACTTTCTGCTCTATCTGCTGATTCTCTTCGTGTATTTCAGCGGAATGTGCATTCTGGCGAAATTCCGGCAGATTGAACGGCGGCAAACGCTGCTGATCCGCCAGTTGGCCCTTCGGGGTGCCGTGAAATTGGGCGAGGCGAAAAACGTATCATTATGAAAATCAGCCTGATAACGATATGCTGGAATTCGGAGCGAACGTTGCCACGTTCGCTCAAATCCGTCTTGGAACAAACACGGCGGCCTGACGAATACGTATTTGTCGATGGCGGTTCCACAGACCGCACGCTGGAGATTTTGGAGGAGTTCAAAGCGAAGACGGAACCTTCTGGCATGGCGGTGCGAATTCTTTCGCAAGAGCGTCATGAAAACGCGGCAGGAATTCCAGATGCTTGGAACCAAGGAATTTCCGAAGTGACGGGCGATGTCATCGGCATGCTGAATAGCGATGACTGGTATGAATCGACAGCGTTGGAGAGCGTGGAAACCGTTTTGGATGCGCATCCCAAATGCGACGCCGTATCGTGTCCCACGCGGTTCGTGAATGAATATGGTCGTGAGGAGAAAGTGTTTTATCCCAAGTGTTTATGCGTTTTTTTGCCGTTCATGATGCCGTTGCCGCATCCGGGGCTTTTTGTGAAACGGACGACATATGACGCCATCGGGAAATATGATGTCGAATACAAAATTTCCGCCGATTATGACTGGGTATGGCGTTTTTACAGGTCCGGTCTGAAATTGGCGTATGTGAAAGATCCGCAAGTGAATATGGAACTTGGCGGGTTGGCGAACAGCAATCGTGATCTGGCTCGTAATGAAACGTTGAAAATTGCGTCACGCCATGGCGCTAAGCGTCTGGCCCGCATGGCTTGGCTGTTGCGCAAGATCACGGGACGATGATAATTTTGCGCAAGACGGAGCTTGCGCATCTTTATGGCTTCAGAAGGAGTAGGCTGTCGCGCGTGTTGTCGAAACTGGCGGGTGGAATGAAGCGACGCGTTGTTTCGTTTGCTGTAAGCTGTTCCGTGACGGTTGTCTGGCCTGTGCGTGGGTTGATGAAAATGGCTTTTGCGGGAAGATTCGCAAGAATGGCGAGATTGATGTCAACCGTCTGCGATTCAGGAAGATAGATAAGCGCCCATGAACCAACTGCGTCGCGGCAGGCGACAGCGGGGAGAATCGGTTTTTCCTGCGCGTTCAGAAAACTGTCGGCGGGTTCGCGTAAGTTTGTCGATAAATCTTCCAGCAGTTTTTTCGCAATGACAAGTTGTTTGGCCCCAGGAAGTTCCAATGCCTTACGCCATGTCATGCGCGGCTGGTTGATGGGCGGATTCAGCAGTGGATTGCAGAACTGCCAGATGGGATGTGCGCCGTAGGTGTAACCTGCCGCCCCTGAACAGATGGTGTAATAGAGATCGCGGCGGACGTCCGATTCGTCCAGCCAACCTTCATAGCCGCCTTGGAAGTTGTTCGGATGCGCTTCGTAGGCGGGTTCGCCGTTGATGAAAGGACGGATTTTTGCAAGATTCCAATCGTGACGGAGGAACTTCAACGCTTGCGGACCGCGACTGTGGCCGGACTGGATCATGTGGATGTCCAGAACGTTACTATCTGCGAACCAGTTACTTGAGGATTGACCGCCAGTCGGATGGAAGGTGATGAGATGGTTTCCGCCGTCGCCTTCGCGGAGGCCTTCGGCAAAGGCTTCCGTAATTTGGCGGTGGAGGTCGTTTTCGATGGGACGGTCGCCGCCGAGAATCCAAATGATGGCGTCGTCGCGATATCGATTGGCGAGCCATTTCGCGTAGGCACGGGCGTTTTCTGGCGTGAAGATTTCCGGCCCTGCGCCCCACTTTTTGTTCCATTTGTCGCCCCATGTCGGCAGCAGGCCGACATAGAGTCCGAGCTCGTTGGCGCGTTTGACGACGGCATCGACATGCTGCCAATAAGGTTCGTTCGGACGTGTCGGATCGTTGTCCGCCAACGGCTTATGACCGTTTCGATTAGGCTGGTTCAAGCCGTCGCATTCCGCCAATGCGACGGCTTGGATGACGTTGAAGCCTTTGGCGGCGCGGTTTTGCAGATAGATGTCAGCCTCTTCGAACGTGAGGCGGTGGAACAGTTCCCATGCCGTGTCCGCCAAATAGAAGAATGGCTTGCCGTCCGCCGTCACGATAGCGCGGCGATTCTCTGAAATTTTTAGTTTTGGAAGCATGGGGGGCCTTTTATTTTATATTGTATGAGCGGGAGAAGAAGAAGGGGATGATTTCGTTGTTTTTGTCGAAGAAAGCGTATCTGAATTCGTAAATTCCGTTGGGCAAAGTAATTGGGTCGTTGTAGGCAGCGGAGGTGGGGGTTGGATTCGAAGCATCCAGCGTGTAGCGGATGGTCAGGCCGGAGGCGTTGTCGATGGAGAGTTTCGTGCCCTGTGGATAGGTTCCGCTGGCGGGCGTGACGGCGGCCAGCCAAGCTGTCAGCGGCATGACGGATTCGAGGGCGATATCGTCAAACATCACGTCGATACGTTCGCCGCCATTGCGCGAGTCGTAGGCGGCCATAATTTTTTCGATCGTCCAGCCGCAGGCAACGGTCTTGCCGAGATCGATGACGACTTCCGTCCATTCGCCGAGTTTGCCTTTGACGTTTCCGATATGCTGTATCGTGCCTGCGCGCGAACGGATGCCCGAGTCTCGCAGGACTTTGCCGTTCGTGAAATGGATGTCGAGACCTGTATTCAAGCCTTTCTCGTTCAATGGCTTGGTCCAATAACGGAAGATCGTGTCCGGCATGACCGTGAAGGGGCCGCGGAAGATTTCAAAATAGACATGGGAGTATGAGGCATCATCGGACTTGCCCTGCAAACGCAATGCATGCTTGCCCGAATGCGTGTCGTCGCGTTCGACGACGCGACAAGAATAGTCGGAGAACTGACGGATGCCGCCGCCGGTCTGCGCGACGGTGTCCTGAATGACCGGCGGATTGGATTCGTTTTCAAAATCGACGCGCCAATTCGGAACAACGGCGTCCTTCGCGATGGGCGGAAGCATGGGCTGCGAACTCGCAATCATTTTGACATCAGCGCCTTCTGGATAGTCGGCCACAATGGAATTTGCCGGCGTGGATGCGGCAAGGCTTTTGACACTGCGGGCTTCCTTGCTGACACTGATGTGCGGCGACAATGTGGCATTTGTGAAATGCGTCGCGACAAGTTGGCAGTCACCTTTGTTGACGGTCACCGGCCCGACTAGCGAGTTGTACTGGTCCAGAATGACCGTGCCGTTGCCGTCGAGTTTGGCGGTGGGGGCGGCGCCGCCCCACAATTGCGAGTTGGCGAAGATGGCTTTGCCTCTGAAGGTTGGCCGTGTTACGATGCCTCCAACAACTCCTTTGCCCATCGGGACAAGTTGCGCAAGGGCGAAACGGAGCTCGCAGTCTTCCAGATTGACGCGGTTGTCAACTGTGTCGCATTCAAGCGCGACGGGATTCCAGACGGTATCCGCGCCATGCATGAGGATGTCGCCTGTGCATTTGCCTTTGAATGCAAGGCCGTCGCGGGCGGCATAGAGGAAGTTGCCGATCATTGTTTCGTTGAGAGCATCTTTCACGACGATGCCTTCGAGATTCTCCCGCTGGTAGTCGATGAATGAGAAGAAATCCGGCAGTTTTTGATGTGGAAGGTAGGAAGGCAGGCGGTGTGTGTAGTGCGGATTGAACTGAATGTCTATGACCGTGCCATTCATGGAGTTACCAACTTGCAGGCCGCGCCGTATCATGCCGCCAGAGAGATAGTTGATGTAATGGCCGGTCGATGGATGTGTCAGAAAATCAACGGCCTGCCAGGCGTTGCCAATGTTCGTATTGACGAGCCAGCAGCCTTCACCAAGGCTTCGGACAGTCCATGGATACGGCGTCGGTTCAGCTGTGCTTTGCTCTGGATACCAGAAGGATAGGCCATTCAGACCGGATTTTGGCTGCAATGAGACGAACGGCGTGCCGTTTTCATCGCCTTTGCCCTGCAATGGCATGAGGACGGTGCCGCCGGAAACCGTGTGGTGCGGGACGCTGAAGCAACCGCGCAGTTCAACGCCTGTCGGGACGGTGATGTTCGTCTTGAAGCGATAGAGGCCGGCGGGAGCATAGACCGTCGCACCGCCTTTTTCGGCGGCAGCGTCTAGCGCTTTCTGGAAGGCGGGACCGTTGTCGTCCAAATCTGTCGAGGCACCGTAATCCGTTGCTAATACGAGATTTTTGGATTGGAAATACTGGAAATCTCGTGTCGTAATGTTACGCAAATCGTATTCGCGCCACGGGAGGAAGGATCCATCGACGGCTGACTGGACGAAATCAATGTTGGCGGCGTTGTTCTGCACAACGGCCAGTTTGGCGAACGATCCGCCGAGCAACTGGGCCATACGGACTTTTTCGCCAAGCTGAACGGTGAATGGCTGATCGGAGAGGATGTCGCAGTTGACGAACTGCAGGCGGCCGTCATCCGCGACAACGCCGTTTTTGCCTGCGAAATCACAGGCGTCGAACGTCAGAATACCGCTTCCTTCGGCGCGGATGACAGTCGCTCCGTCTCCTCCTTTGGCGAATAGATCACAACGGTTGAATTGAGCGACCGTCCCGAAGAGTTTTGTCGTCAACACGGCTTGTTTGGACCCCGTGAGTGAGCATTTGTAGAGGGAGACGCCGATGCCATCCAACTCGTTGAGTTCCAAGGCTGTTTCGCAATCTGTGATTAAGCAGTGGGCCATGACGGCATTCGTCGCGCCTTTTTGGCCTTTACGGAAACGGACGCCTGTCTTCATGCCCGCGACGATGATGTTGCGGATATACTCCCAGTCGGAGCGGCCGATGTCAATACCGACGGAATCGATGCCGTCCAATTTGGGATTGGCGAGGTTCGGGATATTCGGATAACTGTTGGCGGCGTTTGCCGGAGAGATGATTGAAAGGCCGTCAAGGCGGCCGATATCGGTCGTAAAGTCCATGAAGACACCAGTTTCGAAGGGGTAGATCATCGTTTCACGGATGGTGTGCAGTTCGTTCCATTCAGGGCCGATGTGGATTGCCTTCCAAGGATTTAGGAAGACGCAGTGGGAGATGGTGAAATTGTTGCCGCAGTTGTTGGCAGTGGCATAGACGGTCCATGGATAGGGGACGGGGGCTGAAGCGTTTTGCTCCGGATACCAGAAGACGATTTCACGGAATCCTGTTCCGCGTTCGACACCGAAAGCGGGCTTGCCGTCCGGCTCGTTTTTGCCGCAGACGATGTCGAAGACAGTTCCAAGTTGCTCCAGGGGTATGAACAGGCCGTTGTCGCCGCGCAGAACGACGCCTTCCTTCAAAATGATCGGCGATTCGATGCGGACATGGACGGCGGGAATGAAAATCGTGCCGCCGCCGGCCTTCGCGAGTTCATCGATGGCGGCCTGCAAGGCGACGGAGGCATCCTGATCGGGCGGCGGTGGATTGAAAATGCGATCGGCGATGGGCACGTCCGCGATCGGGAACTTTGTTTCAACGATTTGCGGGGCGGCGACGACGGCCGCGCTCAGAAGGAACATCGGCAGAAAATGTTTCATGACGGCATCTCCTGGAGGAATGTGAGTCAAAATGCATTGATAAATGGGAAAGATGTATTACATTATAGTATTAAAAGCTTTTTTCAATAAGCGGTCAATTCGACCGCAAAAAAAATCAACCAACAGGAGACAAAGATGGTCAACTACAAAGATCTGGGTCTTGTGAACACCCGCGCAATGTTCGCGAAAGCCGTCAAGGGCGGTTATGCCATTCCCGCTTACAACTTCAACAACATGGAACAGCTCCAGGCCATCATCCAGGCCTGCGTCGAGACCGAGTCCCCCCTGATTCTGCAGGTTTCCAAGGGCGCTCGTGAATACGCCAACCAGACGCTGCTGCGCTACATGGCCCAGGGCGCGACGGAATACGCGAAAGAAATCCAGAAAGACGGCAAACTGATTCCGATTTGCCTGCATCTGGACCACGGCCCGGACTACGCGACCTGCAAGAGCTGCGTGGACTACGGTTTCTCCTCCGTCATGATCGACGGTTCCAAACTCCCATTTGACGAAAACTGCGCCCAGACCGCGCAGGTCGTCGAATACGCCCACAAGTACGATGTGACGGTCGAAGGCGAACTCGGCATCCTCGCCGGTAAGGAAGATGATGTCGAAGCCGCGAAGCACATCTACACGCAGCCCGAAGAAGTCGAAGAGTTCGTGAAGCGCACTGGCGTTGACTCCCTGGCCATCGCCATCGGTACCTCCCACGGCGCCTACAAGTTCAAGCCCGGCGACGATCCGAAGATCCGCCTGGACATCCTCCACGAAATCGAAAAGCGCATCCCCGGCTTCCCGATCGTCCTCCACGGCTCCAGCTCCGTCCCGCAGGATCTCGTGAAGATCATCAACGAGAACGGCGGCAAACTGAAAGACGCCATCGGTATCGGCGAAGACCAGCTCCGCGAAGCCGCGAAGAGCGCCGTCTGCAAGATCAACATCGACAGCGATGGCCGTCTCGCCATGACCGCCGCCGTCCGTAAGGTCTTCCACGACAAACCCGAAGAATTCGACCCGCGCAAATATCTCGGCCCCGCCCGCGAAGCCCTCAAGCAGCTGTACATGCGCAAGAACCGCGAAGTCCTCGGCTCCGCCGGCCATGCGTTTGACTGCTAATTTCGCAATCGCGTCGTAAACGACGAAAAATCAGCCCGGAATCCTTGACAAAAGTCAATTCCGGGCTATTTTATTAGGCGTTTTTTGAAAACATAGTGCCCTCGTAGCTCAGTCGGTAGAGCAGTTGACTCTTAATCAATTGGTCCGCGGTTCGAGTCCGCGCGAGGGCACCATATAAACAAGCCTCCAACTGGTTTTCCAGTTGGAGGCTTGTTTGCTTATGGCTAAAGGCTAAAGGCTTATGGCTTAAAGCGATTAGCTAGAAGCCTAGAAATCTGGAAGCCTAGATTCACTTTACGGTTACGCCGTTCGCCTTCAGATAGGCCTTCAGTTCGCCGATGTCGATCATATGGAAATGGAAGACGGAGGCGGCGAGCAGGACGGTCGCGCCGGCCTTGACGGCATCAAGGAAATGCTCCAACTTGCCTGCGCCGCCGGAGGCGACGATGGTGGCCTTGCAGGCGTCCGCCATCGCTTTGATGACGGGCAGGTCATAACCGGTCTTCGCGCCATCACCAGCCTTGGAGGTCGGCAGGATGACGTTGACGCCATAGCCATCGACTTTCTTGGCCCATTCAATGGCGTCAGCGCCCGTGGCGGTACGGCCGCCATCGATATAGACTTCGTAGCCAGACGGCAGTTTGGGATTGACATCGACGTCGATGGCAACGGTTAACGCGTTGATGCCGAACTCTTTAATGATTTCAGGGATGATTTCTGGCTTGCGGAAGGCAGCGGAGCTGACGGAGACGCGATTGGCGCCCGCGTTGAGAACTTCCGCCGCGGACTTGACGTCTTTGATGCCGCCGCCGACGGTGAACGGGACGGAGCAAGCGGCGGCCGTCCGTTTGACGACGTCCAGCAGGGTACCGCGGTTTTCGACGGTTGCGCAGATATCGAGAAGCGCGAGTTCGTCGGCTCCTGCGGCGCAATACGCGCGTGCGCATTCAACGGGATCGCCCGCGTCCGCAATATCAACGAAATGAACGCCTTTGACAACGCGGCCGTTTTGCATGTCGAGGCAAGGCATGATGGAGACTGGATTGCTCATGAAAAGTCCTTTTTGATAAATGGTGAACAGGAAAATGTTTTTGGAAAAAACGAATTACTATAAATCTTCCGAAATCATTTTCAAAAAACAGGAACGATATTATAATGGTATGGAATGAGCAAGACATAAAAAAGGATGATATATGGAAGAAATCAACCATCAGGCGGAATTCTGCGTAGTCGGCGGCGGTCTGGCGGGCATGGCGGCAGCCGTGGCGGCGGCGCGTCATGGGGCGAAAACCGTTTTGATACAGGACAGGCCCGTGCTTGGCGGCAATGCGTCGAGCGAATGCAGGATGTGGATTTCGGGAGCGAAGAACGACGTCCATGAGACAGGCTTCGTGGAGGAGCTGAAACTGGAGAACAATTATCGCAATCCACAGCTAAGTTGGTCGATATGGGACAGCATCACTTATGAATCCGTCCGTTTCCAGCCGAATCTGGAGTTGATTTTGAACTGTTCCGTGAATGATTTGACGATGGACGGCGGGCGGATTACGTCGGTGAAAGGTTGGCAGACAACGACACAAACATGGCATGTCGTTAAGGCGAAACTATTTGCGGATTGTTCGGGTGATTCGATTCTTGCGCCGTTGTCGGGAGCGGATTTCCGTATCGGACGTGAGGCCCGCAACGAATTCGGAGAGGATTTCGGGCCGGATGAAGAGGATTTGAAAACGATGGGCATGAGTTGTTTGATTCAGGCCCGCGAGACGGATTCTCCAAAGAAATTCATTCCGCCGATATGGGCGAATAAATATCTGACGGACAGCGACATGCCGAATCGCGGCCACGGCTATCGCGGCTTGGGCAACTTCTGGTGGATCGAATTGGGCGGCGAAGATGATTCCATTCGCGATACGGAAACAGTGCGCGACCGCTTGCTGGCCGTCGCCTTCGGCGTGTGGGACCATATCAAAAATCATGGCGATCACAAGGCCGACAACTGGATTTTGGATTGGGTTGGCTTCCTTCCGGGCAAACGTGAGTCGCGCCGCTATTTGGGCGACCACATTCTGACGCAGCAGGAAATCAAAGCGGAAGGGCGTTTCGATGACATGGTCGCCTATGGCGGCTGGCCGCTTGACGATCATGATCCCGCGGGCATGAACGGCACAGGCCGTCCGAACACGAATTATCCTGCGCCGTCGCCGTACGGCATACCTTATAGAAGCCTCTATTCACGAAATATAGAGAATCTTTTCTTCGCAGGGCGGAACATTTCCGTGACGCATGCGGCGTTGAGTTCGACGCGTGTCATGGCGACTTGCGCGACGGTTGGCCAGGCGGTCGGCATCGCGGCGGCCATCGCCGCCGCCAACGGTTTGATGCCTCGTGGTGTCTATGAGTCTCATATTCAAGAACTTCAGAATACGCTCATGGATGACGACTGCTATCTGCCGTGGCATGTGCGACCGATTGCGGAATTGTCGCGCAAGGCTGTTTTGAAGGCTTCCGAAGGAGAGCCAGAAGTGCTGCGCAACGGAATCGACCGTCCGCTGGACGGTCATGAAAACGTTTGGTCATGCCAGCCGAATGGTTGGGCGGAATACGATTTCGGACGGATGGTGTCGCTGAAACGCGCACGACTGATTTTCGACAGCGATTTGAACCGCAAGGGGCAGGGCGACTGCGCGACTTACGAAGAGCGCAACTTGCTGTCGAATTATCCATTGAACCAGCCGGACCGTCCCGTCCCGCCGACGCTGGTGAAATCATTCCGTCTGGAAGTAAAAGACGCAAATGGTTTGTGGAAAACGGCTTGGGAGACTTCTACGAATCACCAACGCCTTGTGATGATTCCGCTGGATTGCGACGGTTGCGCCGTCCGCATCGTTCCGACAGAGACATGGGGTGCGCCGTCATGCAGACTGTTTGCGTTTGAAGTCAGTAATTAATCTTGTGCTTATTCTTTCTTTTGAGAATCCCGCAATTTTTTCTTGGCGGTCTTGCCGACAGTCTTGATTGTCTCAAGGTATGCTTTTTCTACTGGTGAAAGCGTCTGGGCATGATATTTGCGATATTCATCAGTCGCTTTCTCAATGGCCTGCCTATGGCTCACCTTTCCTGCATCTGCAAGCAGTTTTCTGCCACCAGATGAAAGCACGGCATCCAATTGCCGCACATAGTCGCTCATGTACATCGGGCGATGCTCTATCGCATTGATTTCCGCCAAGTCGAAATAGCCAGATACCAAATTGTTCAGTACTTTGAGTTCGTCTTCTTCCAGATAATTCTTGGCAATGCCGATATCTTTCAACGCCGGTAGTTCCCCTGAAAATGTCTTCAGGCCCATGAATGGCTTTGCCGCATCAGCCCGTTCATAGATAACTTCCGCTGCTGTATGGCCATGTGCTGCGTAGTGCAGTTTGTTCTGTACTATCTTGAAAAAGGTGACAGATTCTTCGCTTGTCGGGTCGTAATCAACGCTAGTGGCGTATAAATCAAGAACTTGGCGGTATAGTACTTTTTCTGATGAACGGATGTCACGGATGCGGTCCAGAAGCTCC
The DNA here is from genome assembly GCA_017548425.1 of Victivallales bacterium. Classification (GTDB taxonomy): domain Bacteria; phylum Verrucomicrobiota; class Lentisphaeria; order Oligosphaerales; family Oligosphaeraceae; genus UBA1407. The sequence continues at coordinate 11,758 of JAFZAB010000060.1, read as the reverse complement.
TTCCAATAGGCTCCGCCGCCATTTCCTTTGAGGCGTTCATCGTCCATGGTGAAGCCCTTAATGATGTATTCCCTTAGCCGTTCCGTTGCCCAGCGTCTGAACTGCGTAGCTATCAATGACTTGACACGATAACCCAATGAAATGATCATATCAAGGTTGTAATGCGTGACAAAATAGCTTTTTCCATCTGTGGCAGTTGTTCGGAATTTCCGAACAACTGCCAGCTCTTCAAGCTCATGCTCTTCGAAAATATGTTTTATGTGTTCACTGATGTTCGCTTTACTGCTTTGATATAGTTCAACAAGTTGCTGCTGTGTTAGCCACACCGTCTCATCGACAAAGCGGACGTCAATTTTTGTACTGCCGTCGTTATTTTGATAGATGATGATTTCGCCTTGTGAATTATTATATTCATCAGAGTTTTTCATGTACATCCTTCTATATATCATCGTATGTTTTTATGTAAAACGTATCACAGATAGGATATATTTGTAGATATTATTGAAAGTGTCTATTGAAACTCTTCAAATATTTGATTCAGTATAAAAAGTAGAAATAAGGTTTGGTGTGTGGAAACATACTTTTTATCCGTTCTTTTCATGAGGAAATAAAAAAGAACGAATCGTGGCAACATACGGATTTGCCTCACCGTCTGCGGATGCCTTTGGCGGGGCGGCAGTTGTCGTTGACGACGATGTCCTGAGAGGCGATGATGTCGAAATCTGTCGTCCAGGCGGGATTGTCGTTCAACCAATGGATTCTGGTTTTGTCAAAGTCGATGGATTGGCTGTAACGGACTTCGAAAGCGGCGTCCGTAGAGGAACGGCCCCACCAGCCTTTGGCGTTTCGGTCCGGGCATGGACCACAGCCACCATAGGCTAGATCAATGTCGGAAAAGTCGATATCTGAAATGGTTCCGACATTATTGCCATGGATGTAGGACGTTAGTGTCGCCTTGCCGCGAATCTGTGAAAAATGGATTCGGCTGATGGAAGCAGGGCTTGGAAATTCAAAATTATCCGCGTTATCCAACTTCAGATTCAAGAAGCGTTCGACGTCCAACTGGAGATTTGCGAAGGAGACGTCAGAAATATCAACGCCTTTGTTTTTGCCGGCTGCGCTGTATTTAGAAATGACACAGACGGCAGTGCGTGTTTCCGTGATGACGATGTTGGAGAATGTGCAATTGCGCACAACGCCGTCGCCGACGCCGATACGTAACGCATTGGCGTAACCGCTTTTGAGAACGCAGTTCGAAACGGCGACCATCTCGCAGGGCTTCCGTGAAGAGAGGCGCTTGTCGTCGCCACGCAACGTGATGCAATCATCGGAGGAGTCAATGACGCAATTGGTTACGGTGACGAAGCGGCAGCAGTCGATGTCGATGCCGTCTTGATTGGGAACGTGGACATCGCCGTGGATATGGACATTGCTGATGGTTGCGTAGTCGCAACCGTGGAGGAAGCACGTCCAGTAAGGAGAGTTACGCAGATTGACGTTGTCGATCCAGATGTTCTGCGATTCGCAGAAATAGACCATCTGGGAGGGACGCCATGTGCGTTTGTACCACAAACCGTTGGGTTCTAGTTCATTGAGAAAGGCGGGATAATTGCCGTCGATGGTGCCGCCGCCACGGATGACGACATCGTGCTGTTCGAGACAGACGATGAAATGGCCACCGCTGGCGATTTCGTTGATGGAGAACCAATTCTGCGGGCAGAAATCCGCCGCGTTGTAATCCTGCGGATCAGGGCTGGCCAGAAGCGTCGCTCCAGGCTCCAGCTCCAATCCGCCGTTGCTCTTAAGATAAAGGGTTCCAGAGAGATAAGTCCCTGGAGGGAAGTGCACGATGCCGCCTGCGTCGATGGCTTTCTGAATGGCTGCCGTGTCTTTCGTGATACCGTCGCCGACGGCGCCGAAATCTCTGACGTTGATCATGCGCTTCCCCTTGCTTCCTAAAATTGCTTTAAGCTTTCGGCTTTAAGCTTTTAGCTATGCCTTACTTCTGTCTCCAGCCGCGAACGCCGAAGACGCCCTTCCATGGATTGATGCTGGCGGAGAAGCCGCATTCTTCGATGAGATCCGCGATGTGGTCGCGCCACTTGCGGAGCTCCTGCGGGTCGCGGGAATAGACATCCATGCCTTTGACGAGTGTTTCGGGCACGACAAGAGCGGCTTTCGCTTCTTTCAACCATTTCCGTTCCGCCGCCGAAATCAACTGCTTGTTCATGACCTGCTTGACGGCGTCTTCCAGAATGCAGAAGTAGGCGTAGTCTTCCTGTCCGTCACGATAGTTTTCGAGGCGGATGGACGGAAGCGGATTGCCGTCGCTGTCGCAGTGGAAGAGAGAGCCGTCGCCATGGTAAACGGTCCAGGAGACGGGGTTCCACGTGGTGTAAGGACCTGCGGCGCAATCAATACCTTTATTATTGTTCCAGATGGAGGTGTGGTAGTAGAGGAAGCCGTCGGGACGGAATTTCGCCGTCTGCGCACCCATGAGGAGGCGGGATTCAATGGCGGCGTATTCGACGAACCAGTTAGTGAACGGATTGTGCGGGCCGCAGCAGATGTACCACCAGACATATTTGCCAGCGGCGCGGGCGGCCGGAATCTTATCGACAGTGCGCTGATAGACAGGCGTGAGGGGGCACCATGCGTCCATGGTCTTGACGACGGAATTGGCGCCGTAAGTGGCGTCATAACTGGTGGTCATGAGCAGGACTTCGGGGAAGGCTTTGCGGAGGGCTTGCGCGCAGCGTTCGAGAATCGGGAACTGGTCCTGGCCGCGTTCGTCGAAGCCGTAGATGTAGGCGTAGTCGAGCAGGCCGAGTTCCTTCGCCTTTTCATAGGCGGGACGGAGGCGGTCGATTGTCTGTTTCATCTTCTCTTCGAAGCCTTTTTCATCGACGCCGCCGTTGAAGACGTTGCCGAGATTGAAGGCGGTGAGGCGGCCCTGCTTGTGAAGACGCTGGATGATGTCGAAATCGGGCGAACCGCCGCGATAGAGGTGGTCGTAGTCGATCTGATAGTCCGCCAGGAAGTCGGAATATTTGAACTTCATGGTGTCGTAGTCTTCTTTCACGCAGCACTGCTTGTTGTTGAATCCGAAGGTGATAGCGGTTGGAAGAGCGGTGTTGGCGGGGACGTTGAAGTCGCGGACTTTGATTTGGAGATCAAGCGTCACGGGTTCGGTGCCTTCGGCCTTAATGATGGCCTGTCCCGTATAGATGCCGGCGGCCTGTTTGGTTCCCGCGCGGAAGCGGAGCCAGAAGGTCTGGAGGTCACGCGGCTTGATGTTGACGTTTTCGCAGCCGCGGAGAATAGGATCCGGCCACCAGCCGACGTAAGAAACTGCATAAGGAGGCCGTCTGACGGTCTTTACATAGCCGACTGTGTCCGTATCGACCTTTTCAAGCTTGTGGCCTTTGGCGTCTTTCAATGGCGTGACTTCAATCGTCACGTTCTTCAATTCGTTGTTGCCACGCGGCATGACGGCGATCTGGACGCTTTCCCATTCGTTGCGGGCGAGCGAGAGATCAACGGTCTTGGTGACCTGCACGTCAAACGGCATGTCTTTCGGGAGGATTTTGACCATGGAACTGGCGGTGCCGACGAGCATCTGCGGGTTGTCGAAGCCTGCGAGAATGGAATCGCGCTGGAATTTCAGGATGGACGGGAGGCGGTTGAAGGTTTCGGGCATTTCCGCCAACGTCTTGCGAAGGTCTTCATATTCGTCCATCGTGAGATCTTCCTTGGCGAGCTTGCGTTCACAGTTGCCGAGGCGGCGATGGATGGTGCGTTTGGCGTCGGCGAGCTTGTCCTTCAGTTCGGGCATGTCGCAGAGGGTGTTAAGATCTTTCATGACCTTGTCAGCGGCTTCTTTGGCGGCGACGAGGGCAGGGCCGTTGAAAGCGGCGATTTTCTTCACAAAATCCGTGGGAATTTCCGGAAGTTTTTCGCCTTTTTTAAGAAGCATCATGTCGGCGATGAAGATATCCATATCCGCTTCAGGGCGTTGCGTGAAGAGATGGATGATGGATATGTCCTTGCGGTCAACAGTCTTGGGGAATTTGGAGAGCTCGACGACGCAGCGTGTGGTGCCGTTTCCTTCGATGTTGAAACCATCGCCTAATGCTTGGCGGAAGGGGATTTTCGAATCGGAGATGAAGAGGGAGAGGCGTTGCACCTCCGGATTCGGATTCGTGATGTCGATAAGCAGGCGATCATAGGGCGTCCAATCCGAAATGCGCGGCTTGGCTTGGCAGGACGGCCATTCGGGCATGCCTTTTACCCATTTGGGCGTCTTGAAACGCAGGCAGTTGAGGCTGAAGATGGCGTAGTCTTTGGCGGGCGTGAGCGGTTCAAGCTTCTGAGAGCTGATCTGCCAGATCTTGAAGTCGCTTTCGGTGTTGAAATTGAACGCGAAATCGGCGGCGGTTGCGGAAAGGCAAGCGCACAGTGAAAGGAGGGAACAGATGGTTCGTTTCATGATTTGCCTTTGTTTTTATGGTTTATAGATAACGAAAATTACTTTCTACGACCAGTGAAGCGAAGGATATAGAGGAAGAGGTTGACGAAATCCAGATAGAGCGACAGGGCGGCGATGATGGCGAGCCCTGTGTGATTGATTCCCATGTCGTTGATTCGCTTAATCTTCTGCGTGTCATACGCTGTGAGGCCGACGAAAATGAGCACGCCAAGGATGCTGAGGATCAGATCCAGACCCGACGATTTGAGGAAGATGTTGACAATGCCTGCGATGATGAGGCCTAGAAGGGCCATGATGAGCAGGTTGCCGAGGCTCGTCAAATCGCGTTTTGTGATGAGCCCATAGAGGCTCATGAGGCCGAACGTGCCGCCCGTAATGAAAAACGCCTGTGCGATGGAGCCTGCGCGGTAGGCGTAGAAAATGGAGGAAAGCGATATCCCGTTGAGAGCCGCATATCCGATGAAGCAGAGGAAGGCGGCGCCCGACGAGAGCTTCGTCGCCGCGAAGGAGAGCACCATGACGAGAACGAATTCCGCGATGATGCACGGCATCATGATTCGCGCAAGTCTTTCAATTGGAATATAATGGAACGCGCTATGGGCGATGAAGGCGGTCAGGAAGAGGCCAAGCGTCATCAGTCCATAGACTTTGTTGATGAACGACGCGGTCTGCGCGGCTTCTTTCTCCTGCGGCGGTACATAGACGGTTTCTTCTGCGGCGCGGCGGTATTCATTGGGATCGTAGCTCATGTGTGAACCTCTTTTTAATGGGATATCTGGGATGAAATGTAACTGGGAGGGACGCGCTCCTGCGCGTCCGGTCACGCGGGAGCGTGACCCTCCCGTGCCTTAAGCCATAAGCGCAAGGCTAAAAGACTCAGCCTTTTAGCCTTGCCAAGGCATGCTCTTTAGCGGCTTGATACGGTTTTGAGTAGGTTGCGGCATCACGGATGACGCAGCCCGTGTGTTCGCCGTCGCGCATGATCTGCGTGCAGCGCGAACAGGTGACGCAGCATTTGTTCGGATCCATGGCGCCTTTGTTAATGACGTCGTTCGGCGTGTCAGGATAGGCGAACGCGCCGCGACCGAGGCCGATCATGGCGGCTTTACCAAGCTTCAGCGTGGCCGCCGCCGCATACGGAAGGTATTGGCGTAGCCATGTATAGCCCGTGCCGATGACCGGCAGGTCTGGATTGGCTTTCTGAACTTTTCCAACGATGTCGATGAATCGTGCGACGCCTTGCAGCGGATGCTCCGGTGCATCGGGGGCGCCGATGATCGGAACATCGAAGGGACGTCCGTAATATGGTTCGTAGTAAGGATTTGCGATTGTCAGATTGACAATCGGGATGCCGATTTCCTTTAGACAGGCAATCAGCCAGTTTGTTTCATTGAGGTCCGGTTCGCGGGAGCCGTCCTTTTGCATGGCGAAGCCGTAGGGGTAGGGGAGGGCATCGTAGATGTTCATGCGCGTCGTGAGAAGCAGGCCAGGGCAGGCCGCCTTGATTTTGGCGAGCGTTTCGCGCATGAGGCGTGTGCGGTTTTCGAGCGAGCCGCCGTATTTCCCTTCACGCGTGTGGGATGCGAGCAGTTCGGACATGAGATAGCGGTGGCAGCCTTTAAGGTCGATGCCGTCGAATCCTGCTTTCTGGGCGAGTTTGGCGGCTTGGACATAGGTGTCTTGCAGACGGTCGAGATAATCGTCTGTGACGAGCGGATAATCCGGCGGAAGTTTATGGATTGGATCAAGATAGAGCGAATGATGGGCGATGATCGGCTTCGGAGCGCCTTCGGGACGGCTGTAACGGCCCGAATGCGTCAATTGAATGACGCAAAGCGGCTCGAAACCGTTGGTTTCACGGGCGAGTTTTTTCGTATCGGCCAGCAGTTTCGCGAACGTTTCCCAACTGCCTTCATGGAGCCAAAACTGCGACGGATTGGAGCGGGCTTCGTGGAGGACGGCCGTCGCTTCGAACCAGATGAGGCCGAAGCCGCCGCGCGCGTAGCGTGCGTAGCGGCGGAAGGCGAGTTCGCCCGGCTTGCCGTCGGCGTCTGAATCAAAACCTTCCATCGGATGGACGGCAAAACGGCGCGGAACCGTGAACTTCTCGTTGATTTTCAACGGTTTGGAAAAAACAGAGAAGTCATCGTCCAGCGGAATCTTGTCATCTAATCCCAAAGCATGGATGTCGGCTTTGAGTTCATCAAGTGAATGATAATTGAAATGGGCCATGTTAGTCCTCTTATTATGAAAGGTATAGTCTTAATCTTGTAAAATATAGTGTAAAAGAGAAAAATCAAGCGGCAAGAATGGCAAGACATGTCGTGTCATACACAGATGGAAAAATTGTTGCTTTGAAAGCGGGGCGGATAAGTGAAAAAATGGGATTGGATATTAAATTATAATATTTGGGGTTTTATTGGCTTTATTGTTGCCAACGGCGGGGACGCCGATGGCACCTCCTGTTGCCAACGGCGGGGACGCCGATGGCACCTCCTGCAATTGATGGAATACGGAGTTGTTATGCGTTGGTTTTGCGTCATTTTGGTATTTGCATGCATGGTCGGGCGTGCGGCGGACAAAAAGGCACTGGAACGTGAAAAGTTGACATATTATGTGTCGCTGGACGGTTCGGATCAGAATCCGGGCGGAGCGGAAATGCCGTTCGCCAGTTTTCATCGTGCGCGGCTTCAGATTCGTACATTGTTGATGACTGGAAGTTTACCATCAAATGGCGTCCGCGTGGTCTTTCGTGAAGGGACGTATGCCTTGAACGCGCCATTTGTCTTAACAGGGCGTGACAGCGGGATGGAAGGAATTCCCATTGAATGGGTTGGCGAAGGCGACGTTACGTTGTCCGGCGGCGTGGAGATTCCGTTCACGGCGTTCTCTTATGTGACAGATGAGGCGGTGACGGCGCGACTGTCTGAAACCGTGCGGGACAATATCTGCCAAGTGGATTTGAAAGCATTTGGAATTGAATCGGTTACGCCTATGGGTGATTTTTTGCGCGGTGCGGCGCCGTTCGGCGAAGTCTTTTTCCGTGGACGGCCGATGACGTTGGCCCGCTGGCCGAACAACGGCTGGGCGTTGACGGACGGCATCGTTTCTCGCGGTAGTCGCGCGGGTGATTCTGAACAAGTGGACGGTGTGTTTGAATACAATGCGCAAGTCGTTCCGGCTGAACACTGGAATGTGGCGAAGGGCGTTTGGCTTCAGGGTTTCTGGAGCCATGACTGGTATGATGAAATTTTCCGTGTGAAAGCCGTTGATACAGCGCGGAAGACTGTAAAGGTGGCGTCCGCTGGAAGCGACTATGGCATTGGTTCCATGCTTCACACAAATACAGCGCCGCGCCGTTTTCGTGTCATTAACAGCTTGGAAGAGTTGGACATGGAAGGCGAATGGTATGTCGATCCGGAGACATGCATCCTCTACTGCTGGTTCCCGAAACTTTCGAAGGAGGAAATGGAGACGGGAGGCATCGTCTATTCGCAGATGCGCGAACCGTTGCTTCAGGTGAAAGGAAGCAAGAACTTGATAATCAAGAATATCCGTGTGGCGAACATGTTGGGTGGCGGCATTCTTGTTCGTGGTGAACGCAATACATTGGAAGATTGCCGCGTGGAAAATACAGGCGACTACGGCATGGATATCGAAGGCCGTGGAAACATCGTGCGGAACTGCGTGGTCAGTGATACGGGAACATATGGTATCAGCTTGAACGGCGGCGACTTGCAGAAATTGGAGAACGGCGGCAACAAGCTTGACAACTGCCTAGTCCAACGGGTAGGCCGTTGGCAGCTTTCCTATTCGCCGGCGGTGAGTCTGCGCGGCGTCGGCAACGTCGTCACGCATTGCGAATTGAAAGAGATTCCGCATGCGGCTGTCCTCTATGCCGGTAACGAACATGAGATTTCCTTCAACGACATCCACCATGTCTGCCATGAGACGTCGGATGTGGGTGCGCTCTATACGACGCGCAACTGGGGCAGTTGGGGCAATGTCCTCCGCCACAACCACATCCATGACATCAATGGTGTGGATGGATGGTGCATGGGCGTCTATCTGGATGACTGTGACAGCGGCGACACGATTGTCGGCAACATCTTCGCCAACGTGGCGACTGCGGTCTTTATCGGCGGAGGCCGCAACAACATCGTGCGGAACAACATTTTCATCAATTGCCCCACCGCTGTCTATATGGACGAACGCGGCCGCGAACATGTGAAATGGAACACGGGCGACGTGGATGGATGGGATCTGGAAGCTAAGCTGAAGGCCGTCGCCTATCTGCGACCGCCATGGAGTGAACGCTATCCCGAACTGGCGAAAATCATGCAGGACCGCCCTGAATGGCCGTTGCACAATGAAGCCTGCTGCAATGTCGTCGTTGGCGGGACAGGATTTGTGATGAAGGAGGCCTTGCGCCCCCTGTTCAAGACAGAAGAGAATTGGTTTACGGCTGAGGAATCGGCGGCCGACAACATCGACTGGGCGCGTATCGACTTCGCATTCCGTAACTTACAGGCTATACGGGCTCGTATTCCGACCTTCGCTGAGATCCCCTTCCAGCAGATTGGACGATTACCCGCGAAGAGGAAGTGACAGTCGGTTCGAAGTGATTTCTGTCGCGTGAGTTTATTGAAAATTTTCGGACTTGTGATATGTTATTCCTTTTTCGTTTAGTCATAGTCGGCGTATCGTGTCAAAGCGATGCGCGTTGATATCATAGCTTTGGTTCAAGGAGACAATAGTGAATATGCTTTTTACGGATGGCATTCGTGTTTTGGCGCAAGCGGCTGGCGGAGCGCCCGCTGGCGGCGGCATGGGCGCGATGGGGCAGTTTTTGATTTTTATCCCGATTCTGGGTATCATGTATTTTCTGATGATCCGTCCGCAGCAGCAGAAGCAGAAGCAGCAGGCTGAGATGCTCAAACGGCTGAAGGTCGGCGACAAGGTGCGCACGGTCGGCGGCATTTTGGGAACCATCAAATACGTTTCCGAACAGACTGTCAAACTGGAAGTCGCTCCGAACACGGTCATCGAATTCCTTCGTGGCGCCGTTGACAAAGTGATGGAAGACACTGCGGCGGAAGCTTCTAAGAAGGATGACAAGAAGGACGATACGAAGAAAGAAAAAGAGGGCGACGAATCCAAGAAGTGACGCCGCGCCCCGTTGGACAGAGCAAACAAACAATATATATAATAGAACGTCAACAAGGATCAAACTGGTATGAAAAAGTCGCTGATTATTCGTATGATCATCATCGCGGCGGTCATCATTGGATGGACGGCTTCGATGTTTCCGATCAGAGAACAGGATTTCCTCAAGAAATTCGAATCGCTGTCAGACAAGACGGTGAGAAAGCTGAACAAGTCATTGGACGCATTGACCGCGACAAGCTCGCTGGACGACGCGAAGGCGAAGCTGGACGCGATGGCGGACAAGGAAAGCAAAGAGTACAAGGATCTTCAGAAGCAGTATTCTGACGCCATCAAAGCCAAGACCTACAATGACTTGCAGACGCGTATCGCCTCTGTTCAGGCCGATAATCCCACGATGTCGCCGTTCCGCGTTTTGGAACGTGCCGCGCAGGGCGGTGAGAATGAAAACACGATTCATCTGAGCGACTACGTTGCCGTCCCCGGCACGAAAGACGCTTCCAACCCCATCGTACTGCGCTATTTGCGCCGCAAGACGGCTGGCCGCATGGTTCTCGGTCTTGACCTGCAGGGCGGTACTGAATTCGTCGTTGGTTTTGACAAAGACGATCTGAAGAACGGCGAAACGCCGACCGATATCCGCGACCGCATCCAGACGATTCTCGAAAACCGCCTCAACAAATTGGGCGTGACGGAGCCTGAAATCAAGGCTTCCGGTGACACGGCGATCTCCGTCCGCATGCCGGCCGTCAACGAAGGCGACAAGGCCGACATCCGCAAGACCATCAAAGACACGGCCAAGCTGGAATTCCATCTGGTTGCCGAAAACAACGCCACGTTGGTGCAGAACTACTACGATGCCATCAACAATGGCAAAAAGTTCGAAGTTCCCGCCGACTTGATCCGCAAGGAGATCACGGAAGAGCGCAACGGTGTGGAAACGACGCAAATCGTTTTCATCAAGAAAGAAGCGGAACGCGTACAGGGCAGTGATGTGACGCGCGCGGCACCGAATATGGACCAGTTCGGCAATTGGTCCATCGGTTTGGGCTTCAATCAGCGCGGTGCCATCGCGTTCGGCGAAGTGACCGGCGCGAACGTCGGCCGCATGCTGGCCATCGTGTTGGACGGCCGCGTCTATAGCGCCCCCCGCATCAACGACGCCATCACGGGCGGTAACGCCGAAATCACCGGCAGCTTCACGTTTGAAGAAGCGAAACGCCTCTCCGTTGTCATTTCCTCCGGTAACGTTCCTGTTTCAATTGAAATCAACTCCGAATTCGGTACGGATCCGACGCTCGGTGCTGACTCCGTCCGTAGCGGCGCGCTGGCCGGCGTGGTTGGTTTAGCGTTGGTCATCCTGTTCATGTTGTGGTACTACAAGACGGCTGGTCTGTTGGCCGATATCGCGTTGGGCGTGAACACGTTGTTGGTTCTCGGCTCCATGTCCATCACCCACGCCACCATCACGATGCCTGGTATTGCCGGTATGGTTCTGACCATTGGTATGGCCGTTGACGCGAACGTCCTGATCTTCGAACGTATCCGTGACGAACTGAAGAAGAACAAGGCTCTTCCGAACGCCATCAAGTCCGGTTACGAGCGTGCCTTCAGCAGTATCTTCGACTCCAACTTGACGACGTTGATCGCCTGTTTCTTCCTCTACAACTTCGGTACGGGCGCTATCAAAGGATTCGCCGTCACGCTGAGCTTTGGTATCTTCGCCTCCATGTTCACCGCCATCTTCATGACGCGCACGATTTTCGACTTCCTCGTCCAGAAGGATATCCTCAAATCCTTGAATATGCGTTCGTTCGACTTCTTGGTCGATGTCAAGATTGACTTCTTGAAGCATCGCAAACAGGCCGTCACCATCTCTGTCATGCTGGTCATCATCTCCATCGTCTGCTTCGCGGTCCGCGGCCGCAATATGCTGGGCATCGACTTCGCCGGCGGTACGCAGTTGCTGTACAAGTGCGGCCAAACCATGCCTGACGTGGCGGACATCCGTTCGTTCATGGCCGAGCAGGGCTTCAAAGACAACCTCCGCATCGGTACGATGAAAGGACAGGGCGGCGACAAGATGTTGGAAATCGTCCTCCC
>JAFZAB010000059.1 GCA_017548425.1 Victivallales bacterium | reverse complement strand
CCATGAACATCAGATGCAGCCAACGATAATTTTCCGCGCCCTTCCGCCAGATGTCCAGGCAACTTTGCACACAGCTATCAATGAACAACGACTCGAAATGGAAGCATATTCCTTTGGAGTAAGGCGACTTGCGGGCGTTCATCATATTGACGATTTCGTCATGTGCAACATGACGAAGCGTCGGAAGCACATCCGTGACATCTTCCGCTTCCATCATCGCCTTGTGGAACCATCCGCAACTATCCGTAAAGGAATCAATCCGCGGCATAATATTGTACAACCGCCCCGGCAGATCGACGCGGTTGCACGCCGTGAACGAATAGTTCACGGCATCGTCAGGACGAATTCCGCTATTTAGCAATTTGTTGGTTATCAGATTGTCATTGAAGAAGTTGCATTGCGGCCCAAGCAGATGGGCCGCCTTCGCTGCCAGACCATAGTCATTTCCAATGCGGAAATTCAGAATCGGTTGCGGCAGTTGGACTTCCGTCGCGGCATCAATCAGTAGTTCATCAATGGCGTTGTATTCCGGCCCGAGCGTGATGTATTGCTTGCTTGCGACACATGGCACAGGTTTCCGCAAGTAATTATCCGTGCAAGTTCCAGTGATTTCATTAAATTTCATCATAAAGAAAGCAAACATCTCCGTCATTTTCTGGCGGTCGCCATTGTAATATGATATAAGACAACGATCTAGCCGCCCTGGAGCAAAATCACGCGCAGCGCAGATCGTGCTGCAGATGAAATGAAGCATCCAGACGGACTGCAACGCCGAAAACATATCATACGCAGGACCATACGGGACTTGCCGCAAGGCGCGCGCCATCTCCGTCTTGCCCGCCGCGTCCGCCGCGGCCGCATATCGCAGACAATAACGCCGTACCGCCTCCACGCAAGCCGTCGTCTGCCGTGAAAAATACAACGCCTCCTCCGTTCCAATCCGTTCTGCATTCCATGCTGTTTCTTCTGCAATACCTTGAAGCCCAATCTTCAACACACGCTCAACCGCCAACGTGATGTGTCCGGGAGACGACAAGCCATTGTGACTGAAGCCTTCCTTATGCGGCCAACGTCCTTCAACCATGCGCCCAGCGAAAACGTCATCGGCGTCAATCGGCGTCGAGAGATTGTCCATTAGCAATTCAAACTCAACGCGATAGCGTTCTTCAGGAGGCTGTGCCATCACGTCCGCTGCATGCGCACGCAACAATTCCTCCCGTTCAATGAAACAGGCCTGATTGTCCGAATCCAATATTTTGTCTCTCAGCCTTGCCAAGGCTTCTTTCGCTTCAGTTCTCATGATCATTCACATGGTTCAACGACTATTTCGTCGCGTCATTGTTCATCATTTTCCCAAACTGTTGTGGCCCGTCTCATATCGCCGGCATGTCCTTTATCAACTTCTCATGATAAAATATAACAGTGTCATGGGCAAAAAAAACTCCGAATGTGACACATTGTGACACTTCGGAGTTTTTTGAGCACAAAAATGGCGGAGAGGGGGGGATTCGAACCCCCGGTAGGTTGTTGTACCTACGACGGTTTAGCAAACCGCTGCCTTCGGCCACTCAGCCACCTCTCCGCTTGCACGGAATCAGTCTAAATTGTCAAAACATCTTTAATATGCCCCATGTTTCGAATAAAGCAAATCTTTTTTCCGCTTTTTTCCTAAAAAACACGTCTGCAACTCGGAGAAAAGCCATCGCCACCATGGGATATAAGCTTGTTTCTCTCGTCAATCAATAGAATCCACAACCTCCCATATTGTTTTTCCCAAAGAGCGGCGTATATTTATCATCTTGCCATTTTTCTTTACCTTAATATATAAATGAAAAAGTCATGAAAACACATCCGAATATCGTCATGTTCGTCTCCGACGACCAAGGGGCATGGGCCCTCGGTTGCGCAGGAAACACCGAACTGAAAACACCGAATATCGACAAAATCGCCGCCAACGGCGTCCGTTTCGAAAATTTCTTCTGCGTCTCCCCCGTCTGCTCCCCTGCCCGCGCCTCCCTCCTCACGGGACGAATCCCTTCCGATCATGGCATCCAGGACTGGCTCCGCAAAGGAAACATTGACGATCCAAATGGTGTCTTTCGCGGAAAAGACCGCGCCATTGGCTATCTCGATGGATTGGACGGATTTACGGATTATTTGGCCAAGGCGGGTTATGTCTGCGGTTTTTCCGGCAAATGGCACATGGGGGACAGCGCGCGTCCACAAAAAGGATACTCCTACTGGGAAGCTTACGCATTCGGCGGCGGCGACTACAACAACTATGAATGGATCGACCACGGAAAGGTCTATCGTCGAACGGATTACGTCACGGATTGCGTGACGGAGAAAGCCATTGATTTTCTCAAAGAACGCGATGGACAGTCGGAGCCCTTCCTCCTCAGCGTCCATTACACGGCTCCACACTCCCCTTGGGGACAGCGTTTCCATCCAGAAAGTGTTTGGCATCAATATGATAACTGCCCGTTCCATTCCACGCCAGACCTGCCCAAACATCCATGGCAGTCGCCAACAGCCCCGCAGGGCTACACGCCCGAATCCAGACGTGAAAACCTTCAAGGCTACTACACCGCCATCACGGCCATGGACAACGGAATCGGCCTGATCATGGATGAACTCGAACGCATGGGCGCCATGGACAACACACTTGTCGTCTTCAGCGGAGACAACGGCATGAACATGGGTCACCATGGAATCTGGGGGAAAGGCAACGGCACATTCCCGTTGAACATGTATGACACTTCCGTCAAAATCCCCTTCATCATGTCATGGCCCGGCCATATCAAGCCCGGCTGGGTTGCAGACGGCCTGCACAGCCACTACGATGTCTTCCCGACCATTCTTGACATCGCAGGCGTCGAAAATCCTCTCCAAACACAGCTCCCCGGACACAGTTTTGCCCATAACATCCTATCTGGCAATGACAAAGGAGATGACAACGTGGTCGTCTATGACGAATACGGCCCTGTGCGCATGATTCGTTCGCGCGAATGGAAATACGTCCATCGCTACCCCTATGGCCCCCATGAGCTTTACCATCTCACGGAAGATCCGGACGAAAAACAAAATCTCGTCAATCTTCCGGAATATGAAGCTTGTGTCACGGTCATGCGAGACAAACTTCGCAAATGGTTTGCCAAATACGTAAATCCTTCACGAGACGCAGCATACGAAGCCGTCAACGGCTTTGGGCAGAATGGGCGGACGGGAATAGAGGCGAATGGCGAATGCCCATGGGAGCCCGCCAAATGACCAATCACTACTTCAACGGTATTTTTTTATCATGGAAAATCCTGCAAATGCATAACAAAGCTTGACTTTTACATTCATTGAAGTTATATTATAAATAAGGCAATCAAGAGAAGATAGATAATAATTTATCTTGAAATAAAAACAAACAAATGACTGATAAAAAGAAAATCCTAGTCATCGACGACGAGCAGTTTTCGCTGAAGACCGTTCAGGCCTGCATGCGCGGCGAAAACTACTCTTTGACGCTCTGTCTCGATCCGCAGGATGCCTATTCCAAATTCAAAGAGGAACAATACGATGTCATCATCACGGACATCAACATGAACGGAATCAATGGGTTCGATCTACGCGGCCTCATCCGCAACTCGAACAAATCCATTCCCATCATCTTCATGTCGTCACTCGCGGACAACATGGACAGCACCCTCATGAAGCAAATCACGTCGGACCGGTACTCCTACTACATGAACAAGAGCTTCAAGAAGATGGACTTGCTCATGATGATCGAACGCGTTCTGGAAGTGCCAAACGCCCAGCAGGAAATCGCCGCCCTGAAAAGCAGCATTGACAAAGACCTCAAGCTCGCCGGGCAGATCCAGAATTTCATGCTCCCCCCATGGAGCATGGTCAACGAAGACTGCGTCATGTCCTACATCTATGAGCCGCATGCCCAAGTCTCGGGAGACCTCCATGAGTTCTTCACCGTCGGCAACCATCGCTACATCAGCATTGTAGGAGATATTTCCGGCCATGGCATTTCCGCCGCCCTTTGCATGACGCCCATCCAGTTATTCGTCAAGAACCTCTTCGCCTCCCAACCACAGGAAAACCTAACGCCCAACTTCATTCTGACGCAGCTTAACAACATCTTCTGCAACAACTTCAAGCAAAGCGTTTACATGACATGCCTCATTATCCTGTGGGATTTTGAGAACAACCACATCATCTATCATTCCGCCGGCCATCCGGACATGATTTGCCTGGATTTCAAGCAGAAAAAGCTCAAACCGATCAATCCGAACAAACGCGGCTCCCTGCCCATCGGCTTCTCCCCTGACAGCCAGTATCTTCCGGAAAACAATGTCGAATTCGATTTCAATGACGACGATCTCTTCCTGGCCTTCACGGACGGCCTGCTCGACATCGGCTCAAGCCAGTTCCCGGAGTCGTTCATCGAAGAAAGTGAATTGGAAGACTTTCTGACATCCCTGTATGACAACGAAAGCACGATCGCCATTCCATTCCTTATCCGCAACTTCATCGAACAGATCGGTTATGACTGCCCGTCGGACGACCTCTTCCTGGTCGCCATCCGCAAAAACACTTCCGCCAGCAAGAACATCTTCATCTCGCAAATCAATACGGACATCAACGAAACGAACAACATGCTCGACAGGGTGAACGACTTCCTCGTCGCATCGCCCGTCGAAAGTTGCCAGAAACTTGAAAACGATATCGAAATCCTTCTGGGAGAAGTCCTTATCAACTGCGTCCAGCATGGTAAGGACAACGCGAATGTCACCACCAACGGCATCATTGTCAAAATCCATCCCTACAAGGACAAAGTCAATGTCACCGTTCTGGAGCGCGGCGTCTTCTGGGATCCGCATCGTAATTTCACCGGCGGTGAAATCGACAAGCTCCTTGAAGAACTCAACGACAATCACGCGCAGCACGGCAGAGGCCTGCCGCTCATCTACAACATCGCATCGACCGTTACTAGAATGCACTACCACGGACTTAACAAATCCGTGTTCTGCATTAAATGTGACCAATAAAAGATAGCGGGAATATTATGAATCAAGCAATAGTCGATTACATGAAGGAAAATCTCGGCCTGGATGACATGGAACTCATCCAGGAGCTTTACGACGAATACGTCAATACAATAAAAGAACGCCTGTCTAGTGCAAGCAACGCGCTCGAAGCCAAGGACTTCCAAGCCTTGGCAAAAGTCTCCCACGCCATGAAAGGCTGTGCGCTTAACATCGGTCATGAGTCTTTTTCAGCCGTTGCCAAGGAACTGGAATACCTCGGCAAAGGCATCGGGACCGAACCGCCAACCGTCGAAAACTGCTCAGCCCTTCTCGCAAAACTCAACGCCATCTTCGAGGAATTCCTCCAAGCTTAACGGAACAGAAAAACAGCCAAACGAACCGTCCCAATATCCAGCAGACAACCAGTCGCCATCCCAGACAATCCATCATGCCTTTTACCGCATCCAGTAATAACCACCAAAAACGAAATGGTTTACGTGTGAAGATCATTCCACGTAAGCGCCGTTCGTCGTTCGGTAGTTCATTCAAGATGATTGCATGGAATTGGACGGTTGGAAGCGCACGCGCCTTGAAGCGCGCCATGGATATCTGCGGATCGATAGCCCTCCTAATCGCCCTCTTCCTCCCAATGATGATCATCGCCATCATCATCAAACTGGGTTCAGAGGGGCCCATCATCTATCATTCCAAACGCATCGGACAATTCGGCAAGCCATTCAACTTTCTGAAATTCCGCTCTATGTACATCAACGCCAAGGAAATTGAAGCAAAAATGCTGCAGGAATGGGATGAAAAAGCGGCGGAAATCGAAAAAAGAACTGGTCAAAAACCGGAACGTCCGGCGCTGTCAGACCTGCTGAAGGCGAAGGACGACGATCCACGCGTCACCAAAATCGGACGCATCCTCCGCAAGACCTCCCTCGACGAGCTGCCGCAGCTCATCAATGTCTTGCTTGGGGACATGAGCCTCGTCGGCCCGCGCCCTCCGATTCCCAGCGAAGTCGCCACTTACACGCTTGCGCAACGCAAACGTCTCAATGTCACCCCCGGCATCACCTGCACATGGCAGGTCTCCGGCCGCAGCAATATCCCGTTCGAACAACAGGTCAAACTGGATACTGAATACATTCAAAGCCAGAGTTTCTGGAAAGACTGCATGATTCTTCTCAAGACGATTCCCGCAGTCCTCACCGGCGATGGATCCGTTTAAACCAACAGAGGCTATGGCATGAAAGCGATCATCAATCTATTCTGCGAAAGGGATTCATGGTTCCATGAATTCTTCAGCCTCCGTAGCCCGATTACGCTTCCCGTCACGGGTAAGCCTCTCGCGCACCATCTGATGGACTTTTGCTCCAATCTCCAGATTGAGAAAGTCCTTCTGCTAGACTACTGCTACGACGAATCGATCCAAGCGCAATTCAGCGATAGCTACCAATGGTATTCCCATCTGGAGTACATGGGGGCCAAGACCATCCCAAATGTCTCCAAGCTCCTGACATTCCACCGTCATTATTGCGGGAATGACGACATCCTCATACTCAACGGTCTCTTCTTCATCGGAGGAGCACCCAATGAAAAAGAAGAAGACTGGAAGAACAACGTAAAACAAATTCAAAACAGCCTTGAACCGGCTGAAGCGCAACCAACTGGCACAGGTATCTACTACTATAGCAACAACAACCACACTCTCTACCGCGTACGCATCCCACAGGAAAAGCCTATCCAATCCATCCAAGACTACTTCAATCTCAATCTATCACTTCTCAAAAACTCGCAGCATTGCAGCCTGCCCGGCTACAAGTCACAAGACAATATCATCTTCGGCAGCACGCCCGTCATCATGAGAGGATGCACCTTCAACGAAGACGAAGAAGGCCAGCCTTCCTCGAAGCACACCATCCTTCTAGGAGATAATGTTCGTATTGAAAACGACTGCACCTTGAAAGGCCCGCTGATCATTGGCAACAATGTCATCTTGGACGAAGGAGTCCATATCGAACGTTCCATTATCTTTGACAACACATACATCTCCAATGATTTGGAAATCATTGACAAACTCATCGACCGCAATGTCATCATAGACCCATACAAAAATGTGAAAGTCGTATTGGACGAACAGGAACTCTCCGGAGACACCAGAGCCCAGGTCCGGAATTATTTTCTGGCGGCCGTCCGTGGCGCTTTCAACTACGTCATGTCCATCGCCGTCGCCCTCCATCTCTTCGTCTGCTATGCGATATTCCTTTGCTTCTTCTTCGCTTGGACAAGCCGCTCCAAACGATGGTATTTCAAATTCTCTCTCGACAAGGTATCAGGCGTCCTGCAATGCCTTGTCTGGCGAAAGCGTCTCGTCGGATGCGCATATCCGCCTAGTGACAGCGCAGTCTTCACGTATTCGGAAACCATCCAAAGCAGTCCAGAGCCCATGCAAAAGCAAATGGACGATCAATACTTTCTGGCCCATGATTCCATCAGGTTCAGATTCTCCATCATCATGACTATTCTTATAATGCGTATATTCCAACACGATGAAGCAATCTACAACAAATGAACATTTCACGGCCGAGGGCGACCCGGCTGTCGAACAAGCCATTGCGGACATGCTTCGCCGGCTGGCGGACGACGTCCGTCGGCTGGCGAACGCGGACCGCATCGCGCTCTATCTGGGCGGCGGTTATGGACGAGGCGAAGGCGGCGTTCTTGTCACCGAGAACGGCCAACACCTCCCCTACAACGATTTGGACTTCTTCGTCTTCTCAAAAGGCCTGTCCGCGACCAAACGGAAAGCCTTTGACGCCGAACTAGCCGCAATCGCGCCAAAATATGAAAAAGAATCAAGCGTTTCAGTTGACTTTGCTCCCGCGAAACCGATTGAAAAGCTTGTCAAAGAACGACATACATTGATGTATCAAGAACTGCTCTACAGCCATCGGCTTGTCTGTGGGCCAGATTTGCTGGCAACTGTAGAGTGTCCGGATGCACATGAATTACCGATTCTCGAAGCGCTGAGGCTTCTTGTGAACCGCGGCATGGGACTCCTTTTCGCGGCACAACAACTTGCAGACGCGCCAAAAGACGATGACGGACATGTCACCGACGGTAAAGTCATCGACTTCGCCGTCCGCAACCTGCACAAAGCGGCTCTAGGAGCTGGTGACGCTTTGCTCATCGCCCAAAAACGCTATGACTACAACCTAGAAAGGAGAAGGCAAATCATTCTCTATGATGCACATGCGAATGGCATCTACAAAGAGGTCGGCCCATCCTATCAGGCGGCGCGGGACTTCAAAGTCCTGCCTGGCACGTCACGGATGGATCCGCAAGAACAACTGCCGGCCTACATCGGACTGTGGCTGAACGCCGCAAGAAACTTCGTCGCAATCACGACTGACCGCTCCGCAGCCGTTTTGGAAACGACGCAGCAGCTCTCGGCATGCATCTACAAGCATCCCGCTTTCATCGGACGATCGCCGTTGGTTAACGCCATACGGTGGTTTGTCAAGACCAAAAACGCCAAACCATTGCATTTACTTTTCAAAAATCCGACAGTTCGTCTTTTCTCATGCCTCCATGAGACTTTGTACAATATCCAACGGAATCTCGACAATAACCAGCCTCTTCCCCAAGCCATCGGAAAAATGGACAGCCATAAACAGGAACTCACCCGCCTTTGGAATTTCTTCAATTGAACAATGCCATGCCAGAATGGCATTAACATACTGAAATCATGATACAGCCTCCTGAATCCAATCACAAAAGCACCCCAAGGGTAAATGAATCTCCCGTAAAGAGTGTACACAAACACTCACGTCCGCGGAGTATGAAATATTATTCCCTTATGCTGGTCCTCGTGGCGGTTGCCGCCGCGATCGTCCTTGGTGTCATTTTGCTGTTGGAACAGAAGCTTTTCTTCAAATTGGAAACGTCTGCAATATTATGCTACACCCCCGTAACTTTTTCCGACAAGGTTTACACCCCGTCCATTTCCGAACTCTTGCGGCTTATCCAAGCTGACATTGTGAAAAAGGAAGCGTTCGATTTGACAGACCTTGCGGATAAGAAACAGAAAGAAAAGTATATGAAGAGCGCTCTTGACATCAGTGAGGATCTTCCCGAAAGCTCTAATAATCTGCTGAAAGTGAGTGTCAAGTGGAATAACAGGGATGAAGCCAGCCAACTGACAGAAAACTATATAAAATCGGCCATCAAAGCCTATTTCCAAAAACGAACCGCTTATCTGACTGAAATACAACAGAAATTGCTAAAAGTCAAACTTGAAAAAGAGGTAAAACTAACAGCCATTGAAAAACACTTGTCTCATCTCTCCCACTCCATTCAAGATGAAAACGTGAAGGCTGAACTTGAGACTCTCAAAAAACGCAGAAACAGACAAGAAGAAGAGCTGTCTGAATTAAGAAAACAACTTGGAACGACTATCGTCCAAAACGAAGGACTGAAAATAATCACCCCCAATAAGGAGAAAAGACAAAAAATCAAAAATGCCCTTCAGCATGCATATGTCATGGAGCTTATCAAAAAAAGGAATGACGCGCTGGAAGAGTTTGAAGTCCAAAAGGCTACCGGAAAAGAAACCGACCAGCAGTTCAAGCAAGCTCAAAGCAGATATGGTTATATCGATGATTGCTTAAAAGCAAAACTCGACGAGTTGAATCTCTCCGAAAAAGATATCCTGAATATTGATTCAGCTAGCTTGAAACGCATGGAAGAAATGGAATCTGCTGAAGCGCGTTTGATTGAGTTGAACAAACACATTAGTGCAGCCCAAGAAAAACTCGCCCAAACCCAGAAGCAAATTTCGGATGCCTGCAAACTCTTGCCGCAAGAAGAAAAACTTCAGGAAGAACATAGGAAACTGCTCAGCCAAATCAATGAATTTGACCAAGATATAAAAAACATTGACGCCCATCTTTGGATGCCTGCCATTGAACTCCAGTCCTTGGGATTCATCAATATTCATCATGTAAACATGTTCACATCCCACAGTTACATAATAATTATTCTCATAGGAATCATCATCACCACATCTTTACTCTCCCTCCTGATTCTTGTAATTGAGCTTGCGAGGCCCAAAGCCAAAGCTCAAGCCGTAACCAAACAATAATCGGGGTTGACCGTTCACCCATTAACAAGCGAACCTCACATCTTTCCAAACATGTCACAGCAATTCGACCCCAGCCTACAGAATATTGAGAGTATGGAAGAAGTCAGAATCCGCCGGATGCTGGCTTACAAGAGCCTTATTATCTCAATTCTACAACGTAGTTTCATCCTTCTGATCTTCATCGCGGCCGTTGTCGCGGCAATTGTTCTTCTATACTTGCACCGCCAAGGCCAGAAGAACTTCTTCAGAAAGAAGAGCTCCATCGACTTGATCTATGAGCCTAAAGTCAGCCCCAATATTCCTTCTATCTCTCTTGCAAACGTTTTCCAAGTCATTTCCACTAGGACGGTTAAGGAGAATGCGGGTAAATTGGGAAAGGTACCGGCTGAAAAACTCTGGTTTTTGGGAAGAGGACTTGAGGCCGAGATTAATCGCACGACGGAGAACACCCTGACGTTGTACGTCACTTGGGACAATGAAAATGAAATGGACGACTTGCTCATTGGTTATGCGAATGCGGCAAAAGCCGCATTTATCAGTTATCGGGAAAAAGTGTTAAAGGAACACTTGAAATCCTTGAACAAGCAAATACAATCCACAGAGAAAGAAATTGAAAATATC
The DNA here is from genome assembly GCA_017548425.1 of Victivallales bacterium. GTDB lineage: Bacteria > Verrucomicrobiota > Lentisphaeria > Oligosphaerales > Oligosphaeraceae > UBA1407. The sequence goes on along the minus strand of JAFZAB010000059.1, from coordinate 1,000 downwards.
GACAATGAAATAAATAAACTCAATAGTCAATATTCATCATCCTTGCAACAGGAACAGGACAAATTTCAAAACAGAGTCTTTCGGTTAGAAGAAGAATTGGCCGACTATGTTCAGCAACGGGCCAGATTGCAGAAAAAGCTCGAGGATATCAATCATGATAGGGTTGGCGCCCCCGAACAAGCCAAGAAAGACAACTCCAAAGAAACCAAAGAAGAGAAAGCAAAACGAGAAAAAGCGGAACAGGAAAAAGCAAGAAAACAAGCGGTTATCAAAACCAATTACAAGTATTTCATGGAGCTTATCAGAGCAAGAGACGAAGCTCTCATCCGTTTGAATAAAACACTTGAGCAATACAGACCTGACCATCCTGACGCGGCTGTCGCCCAAAAAGAATTGGATGAAAGAAATAACCTTCTGAAAAAGGTCTTGGGACAGCATAACATCATTGAAGAGGAAGTGCTGAATGTGGATTCCGATAGTATCGATATCCTAAGCCAAATCAAAACATTAGAGCAATTGATCACGGTAACTCAGGACAAGCTGACTTTAGCGCAAAGAGAACTCACGAAGCTCCGCAGCATGAATAAGGAAGCAGATGAACTGCAGTCAAAACGCAATGAAAAAAGCAATTTAATCACAGATAACAACACAAAGAAGGCCGAAATCGACGTGCTGATGGAACAGTCGAAAAACGAGTTAGACGTGTTTACGGCTCCTAAAATTCCAATCACCATTAATGGACTTGGCCCCAAACAATACATCGTGGCGCTTTTCGCGGGTGGTGTCAGTGCAAGTTTCGTTGCCGTCATCCTCATCCTCCTCGCAGCCCAGTTCGGTTGCATCAGCACTGCCACTGAGCTCCATGACATGGCTGAAATCGAAGTGTTCAGCCTGTCTGAATCCGAATTGAAGAAGCTCGATCCGGCCGAACTTTCGGTTGCCGCGCACAATATCTTCTATGTTTTGAATCAAATCATTGAAGACAGGCAGTACCTCTTCT
>JAFZAB010000058.1 GCA_017548425.1 Victivallales bacterium | reverse complement strand
GTGTTTGCGGCAATTGTGTAGCGAAAATCGCTTATAGTATGTTAAAATATTATAAGCTTATTCAAAAAGAACTGATGAAACGTCATCATGTAAAATTGTTGAAAGTTCTTGTTTAAAAGGTGATGCCATTGATGCCAACCGATTAGATTGATTTATAATTATTTTTTCAAAGATATTTCTAACTCCACGAGCATTTGCAAAAACATCAGCATGATGCTCAGCTACTTCTTTAAAGTAATACTTTAGCATGTCTTTTACGTCATTACCATATTTCATTTGTTGCTTTTCACACATTGAAGCAAAAATCTGGTATAATTCGTCGGCCGTATAATCTGAGAAATTAATATATCTATTAAATCGAGATTTCAATCCAGGATTTGAGGCAAGCATTTACTCCATTAATTCTGGATACCCCGCCATAATAACAATTAAATCATCTCGATTGTCTTCCATTCCTTTTATCAATGTCGAGATAGCTTCATCTCCGAAATCATTTCCTCTCTCCGAATTAAATAATGAATATGCTTCATCAATAAAAAGTATTCCACCTTTTGCTTGTTGTATTATTTCTTGTGTCTTAATTGCGGTCTGCCCAACATAGCCTGCAACAAGCCCTGAACGATCTGTTTCTACTAAATGTCCAGAAGAAAGCAAGCCAATAGAATTGTAAATATTTGCTAACAGGCACGCAACTGTAGTCTTACCAGTACCAGGATTACCTAAAAAAACTAAATGCAATGACATTGGAACATTTGATAAACCATTTTGTTGTCTCATATTTCGAATTTTTATCAAATTTACTAATGACATTACTTCTTGTTTTACTTTATTAAGACCAATTAATTTATTAAGTTCAGATAAATATATTTCTAAATTTTCATTTTTATTAGATATTACTGATTCACTATTTAATTCATGTAAATCATCTTCATTTTGAATTGTATCATCAATATTATCAATTTGATCTCTTAGAGATTCTGTTTGATTGGGCATGACATCAACTATATTATTTTTAAAAAGCATTGTATCAAATTCCATTACCAATGCCGTAAATCCATATAATTCGTCATCATCGATATCTTCATCACATTCAATAATATTTTTTGCAACATAAAAAATATCATCTCTATAATACAATAGAAAATGTTTGAAATGATGATAAGCCTCTTCATTATCTGATATGCAATCAATTAATGTTTCAAAGAAATAACTTTGTCTAACTGATAATTTTATAGCCCAATCACGTATATCAGTAAATTCAAGATTTCGTTTCATGATTTTATAATAATGTACAAAATCATCTACATTATTTAGATAGGAAAGATCAGGAAAGATTCTTTTTGCGAATTCTAATTCTTTTTTCTTGACATTTTCGTCTGCAGATATCAATAACGATGCTATTTCACATACGTGATTATATGGATATTGTTGTATTTTTTCTAAAGATATTTCAAGTGTTGTAGTTAGTATATTTTTTTGTGACTGAGACAATAAATTAATTATCGATTCAAAATATTCTAAATTACATTTTATCGATTTTCTTCTTGATAATAATGCTTGATTTGTAACTATATCGATCATATTATAGCCTTTCAGTCAAATATTGATTGATTATTTCTCTGCAACAATCTTTATCTTTTTACAACTTTTTTATCTCCCATTAGCTTCTTTTACTTTCTTCAGAATATCCAGATAGACCTTCTGCTTCGGCGCGACGCCGTTGTCGTGGGCGAACTTCGCGAAGAAGTCCTCCTCCTGCTTGGCGCCGCCGAGAACCGTCTTGCAGACGTCTTCCATCTTCTTCAGAATGGCTTTTGCCTCTTTGGCACGGCCGAGTTCCTTCAACGCAAGTGCCTGGTAATACGGAACCGCCGCGAGACAAAGCCGTGTGTTGGCCGTCGGTTCGATCATGTCCGCAACGGCCAGTTCGTATTCCTCCTGCGCCTTTTTCGGCTTGTTGGAAAGCGCCCATGTCTTGCCAAGCAGATAGTGCGTCATGCGGCAGCGGACGTCGCGATAGGGACGGCCGACGCCGAGATTGACGGGATAGAGCAACGCCGCTTCGAAATCCTTGCGGGCCTTCGCGGCCTTTCCAGCTTCCATTTCGCGTTTGCCACGCTCCAGATGCGCTTCCGCATAGGCGTCGTGGACAATAACTTCGTTGCCTTCCCAAACGTAGAAGCGACGGTCGCCAATCAGTTCCAACGCTTTGTCGTATTCGCCTTCGCGGTTCAGAAGGACGATTTCGCGCAACAGCGTGTCGTCGCGCATATCGACGACGGATTGGTGGTCTTTCAAGAACGCCAGACGGACGGCGGCGCTTTCGTTCTGCGATTCCATCAGCTTGTCGTATTCGCGGATGAAAATCGGATTGTTCGGCTCGAATTTGATTGCCTTGAGGAGCATTTCCTTCGCTTCATCCAGCCGTTTCGCGCGATCATATTCATGGCCAAGGCAGTAATAGAGGTTGCCGAGCTTGGAACCATCCTTCGCAGCCTGTTCCCAGCAGGCGAACGCCTCGTCCATGCGTTCATAGTAACGCATGAGACAACCCAGCAAGTAGTTGGCCTGGAAGTCTTTCGGATCGGCCTTCAACGCCGCTTTCAAGACCTGTTCAGTCTCCCAACGGAACGGGAAGCAATAGGCGGATGACAGCCCGCGCGCATGTTTCCATGTCGTTTTCGCCTCCGTCTCATAGCCCTGCCTCCACTGGCAGTAGCCGCGATAGTAATAGACCAACGGATTGAACGTGTTCAGCGGTTCCAATTGTGCAAGAGCCGCCTGCCACTGATGGGCGCGGATAGCCGCCGCCGCATTCTCCAACGCGATGTTGGCGGGTTCGCAATGCTTGTAACCATCGTTGTGCCACACGCCTGCCAGAATGTCTTTCAGCAACGCGGCGGCTTCCTGCGGGGCTTTCTCAAGCATGGCGGCGGCTTCCGCCTTGCGATTCAACGCCATCAGCAATTCCGCCAGCGACAACGCCGCAGCAGCTGCCTGGCCTGGATACCACAACGCCTTCTTCAGCATGTCTTCCGCTTCGTCGAACTTGTCCTGCGCCTTCAGCGCGACGCCTAATTCGTAGTAGGCGGCGCCGTCCTGCGGCGTCGTGTTGTTATATTCCGCACGTGCAAGTGCCTTGCGGAAATGCGTTTCCGCATCCGCCCACAGGCCGCGCTTCGCCAAACGGATGCCGACGGCGATGTTCGTGCGATAATCGTTCGGATCGCGCTTCAACGCCTCCGCATAGTATGGATCCGACGCAATCACCGAATTGTGGAACTGCTCCAAACGCTGTCCGGCCAGATACAGCTCTTCAATCGTCTTGAATTCCGCAGGTTTCGGCGGCGGAACGGTCAATGTCGGCATCGGGCGTTCTGGATACTTATGATGGTAGTAATTCAGAATCAGACGGTCTTCCGCCGTCCACAGCGTCACAGTTACCTCTTCCGCCGCAACGCCTTCCATCGTATAGGAGAACGGCTGGTCGGGAGCCAATGTAGCCGTCAGTTTCTCGCATTTGTCACCCGCCTTGATTTCAATCTTGGCGTCTTCAAACAGTTTGGTAGCGATGAAAGAAACACGTAAGTCTTTGCCTGTCTGGACGTTGACCGCCGCTTCCGGCGTCGCGTGGTTGAAGCCGCCCAAATTGTGCACAGGGAAGAAATACTGCTTCGAATGTTTCACTTCGCCTGGCTGCAACCATGTGTAGTCGGGCTGGTTGTCAGAATACGAACCCGCCATTAATTCCAAATAGGGGCCGTTGTCGTCCGTCAGAATCTGATCCCACACACGCGCCGTCTCGTTGTTGCCCCACAGGAAGAATTTCTTCCCTTCCGCCATGTGGCGATCCGCCCAAATCACGACGCCAGCGTCCTTTCCGTGATCGTAGCCGCCGAAGAAATTCTCCTTCGACTTGCCGCAGAAGAACGACGCCGGCGCGGGATGGACCTTCCACCAGCTCAAATCCGCATGGTCGAATTTGATTCCCTTGTACGTCCCGTTGAATTTCGGCCATGGGCACGCCTCATCCTTCGCATGATGGATGGCGTAATACACATCTGGCGGGAAAATCACTTGATACTGTTCGTTCGCATGGACGGCCGCGTTCGCCCAGTAGAGGAACGACTGCGGCAGTTCGCCGTCGTTGCGGAACGTCAGATTCACTTCCAGACAGGACGTGTCAGGCTTCAAGCAGAGGCCGACTTCCGACCGCATGCGATGGCGTTTTTCCGTCTCCGCAATCCACACCATGGCGGAGCCGTCCGCACAACGTTCGATGCGATAATCGGCAGGCATAAATGTCGTCGTCCGATGATGATGCGGAAAATTCCATTCCACGCCGCCGGACATCCACGCGCCCAATACGCCAATCAGCGCGGGCTTCACGACGTCCTGCCGATAGAAGAAATCATAGTTGTTCGTCTTGTCCAACGCACGCACGATACGGCCGCCCAAATCCGGCAGAATTTCGTAACGGACGTATTCGTTTTCCATGACAAGGCACTTCCATTTGCGAGGCGCTTTGTCCGCCGTCAGTTTGTCCTGCAGTGGATACGGATAGACATGGCCCTGCGCGCCTTGGTTGCCGCGGCCTTCGTAGAAAATCGGCACGGTCGGGCTGGCTCCTATGCCATACGTATCCAACGTTTTCCACGTTTCCGTTAAACTGGTGGTCTTCATATATTTCCTTGGTGTTAAGGGACTAAAGGGACAAAAAGGACTGGCCTCAGCAGTGATTTATTCCGTGATGCAGGTGATTTCCTTCGGAGCTTTCACGACAGGCTTCTTTCCTTTCACGGCTTCGATTTCAATCTTGCCGTACGGCGTCGGATAGCTGCCGCGAACAAAATCCAAATCCACAAGATTCGGTTTCACAACGACTTTTCTGCAAGCGGGTTCCACAATCCGCACGCCGAGAATCTTCTCCGACAGCCATGCGGCGGGACCGCCTGCCCAACCGTGGCACAGGCTGTGACGCAGGCCGATGTAGCAGTATTTGCCGAAGTCCGCATGCAGATCTTTCTTGCCTGGAATCGGCGGTTCGTCGATACGGTTGGAATTCGCGATCCAATCCAAATCAAAGTCTTCCCAGAATGTCGTCGCACCATGGGAAAGCATTGCGCCCCAATATTTTCTGATGACGTTCAAGGCACTCGCCTCCGGCTGGGCCAACAGCATGTAGTAGCCGAAGAACGTGCTCACGCCGCGCGTCGCATCCGTTGTCAACACTTTCGAGCAGTCTGAAATGCCGCCGAGCGTCAGCATGGCGGCGGCCGTCTTGTAGCCAAGCGAATCCGGAACGACTTTCTTCAACCAATCCAGACGCTCCAACGAGAGTTTCATAATGTCGTATTCGCCTAATGCGTCGCACAATACAGCGGCGCGTTCGAACATCATCGCGAACAAGCCGCGACCACCCGCCTGCTGGACGTCTTTGTTGTCGTTCGTCGGCCAATCGAGGAAGCACCAGTTCCCTTTCGTGTCGAATTTGCCGTCCTCCGTCACCATTTCGCTGAAATGACGGACCAACTCAACCAGATAGTCTTTCTGCGATTTCAGATATTCCAGATTGCCTGTGTGCATGAAATAGTCGTATTGGTTGACGACCCACCATGCGGAATACGTGATGATGCCGTTCATGTAGTGCGGCAGCGGCGTGTGGTCGCGCAGGAAGTCCAGACTCTTCGGAATCAAACTCGCATCCGCGAACGTGGCGAGAATGACGCGAATTTCTGGATTCAAGTCACCAAGCCACACGAGACGGTCGCGTTTGATGCCGTCGTAGATGTAGTCCTGCATGTTCATCTGGACGGTGTAAACGCCTGTCTCCCAAATCTTATTGAGCAACGGATCGCTGCTTTCGAACGAACCCGCGCGTTCCAGATCGCGATACAGGGCGACGGCGATGACGTTGATGAGATTCAGCTGATCCGCCAGAATATCGATCCGCACGAAACGGAAGCCTGTGCAGCCGTATTCCATCATGCCCATCATGGGCACTTCCAGCTCGGCATCATGGATGGAATGGTCTTGATTCGGCGTCTGCATCGCTTCACTGACCGATTCACCGAAACGGACGCGAACTTTGCCGCGGCCGCCTCCGCCTGTCACGATACGGATGCCGCCATGCAGTTCCATGCCGAAGTCCAAAAGGATGTAAGCTCCTTTCTTCACGTTGATTTGGTCTGCGTCCGTCAGCGTGTTCAAGCTTTGGATGGCCTGCCGACCGATGAAAAAGTCAGGCTTGGAAAAGCCTTCGCTGAGCACCGTCCGCACAGCCGGCACATATTCACGCACACGATCATCACGAATTGCCTGTTTGTACAAAGTCATCGCTTGTCCTTTGATTATCATTGTCCATGTTGACGCCACCGCTTCTCCTGTTCAAAACAGAACCT
>JAFZAB010000057.1 GCA_017548425.1 Victivallales bacterium | reverse complement strand
ACCACTAGCCACTAACCACTAACCACTAACCACTAACCACTAACCACTAACCACTAACCACTAACCACTAACCACTAACCACTAACCACTAACCACTAACCACTAACCACTAACCACTAACCACTAAAAACTAACCACTAAAAACTATGGCAGCGGCATGGCGATGCCCGCCATGACCTGCTGGAAAAACGCCTTTATTTCAAGGCCAGTTCCTTTCAACTGGCCCGTTGACATGTCATAGACGCCCGGATATCCGAGCGCTTCGGCACCATGCCACACCAGAAAGACGGGAATCGCCGCCAACAACGTGACGATGATGTATTCCATCATGATGGAACCTTTGTCTTGCTGTAATGGTTTGAGGATACACATAATATCTTTTTCTGGATTTTCTGGATTTTCTGGACGTTCTGGATTTTCCAGAAGTACTGGATTCTCTGGATTCTCTGGATTCTCTGTTTTTTCTAGCTTATCCAGAACTTCCAGCTTATCCAGAACCTCCAGTATCTCCCTTACCTCTTGATTTCCGCCCATGTGACCTTGACGATGGAATCTCCGGGGATGCCAATGTCAAGAATCTTCTGGCGGTTGGCGATGATCTGCTCTGGCGTTGCTTCCTGCTTCGCGATCGCGTTCGTCTTCGCGCGGACGGCGCGGACTTTCGCGTTGATCGTTTCGGGGAAGTCGTCGGGCAGCAGTTTGGCCTGTTGTCCGAGCAGGATGGCGATGCCGCCCGCAATGGCGGCAGAACGGTCTTCGCCAGCCAACGCAAGTTTCTTCATGGCGACAACCAACGAGTCACGCTGCTCGATGACTTCATCCGCATGCATGATGTAGTCTGCCGCCTTGTTGCCTTTCTTGATGTTGCGAACATCCTTAAAGGAGTCGCGCTCCCAGAACTTCAGGAAGTCTTCCAAGACTTTGAAGTCCTGCCGCGCCAGATAGATATCCGGCTTGAACGACGCATCTTCCATGGACGCGGAATCGAATTCCGCCGGCAGCATGGCGAGGAAGTTGTAGAAGATTTCAAGGCCGAGCACGCGGTCGTAGTTGCCCGCCGGCTCCGTGCGGTTCCAACGCGGCAGCGGATGCTTGAAGATGTCGCAATCCAGCACGTCCGCCTGGACTTGCTTGTTGAAGAGATTCTTCATGTAGTCCGGCATCTGATCCGGCGTAAGATTCCTGTTGGCAAGTGTATCCACAAGATTCTTAAACTGTTTCGCGTCTTCGCAGAGCGTCTCGTTGAGTTTTTCCAATTCGGAACGCTTGTCCGCCAGAACAGGATAGACGCCGCATTCGGCCGGCGTTGGCAACGGCAGCTGCGCAGCGATTTTCGCGAACGCCAGCGTGGCGGTGGCCTCATAGTTCGCCTGCAACGCCTTCTGCGCATTGGCGAGCTTGTCCAGCGGTTGCCGCAGGTCGGCCACGAACGTCTCCACTTTCGTGGAATATTTCACGCCGTCCTTCTTGCGTTCTTCATGGCGTTTGGCGGCGTTGTCGGCGATGGATTCCAACCGTGAAATGACATCCGGCAGTTTGGTGATGTCTTTGAAATCGTTGAGCGCGGCGTCAACGGCCTTCAATTCATCGCTTGTGCGAATGATCTCCTCCTTGACGTCGGTAGCCGCTTTGATGAGCGGTTGGCAGAATTCTGGAATGCTGCCCGGCAGCGTGTCCAATTCATGGGAGATATTCTTGATGGAGGCTTCGATGGCGGCAGGCGTCGAAGAATTCTCTTCCAACGTCGTACGCGCTTCCAAAAACGCGTCGTTGACGCGTTTTACGAGTAACGCCTCGTTCTTCGCCTGCGCCGCCGTCGTGTCGTTCCATTTCCATAATTCCATGTTGGAACTGAGCATCGGGCTGAGAATCTTGTTGGCGCTGATCCAACGGCCATCCGCGAACAACTCCTTGACTTCCGCCCATTTGGCGATGGTGTCTTCCCACTGGTCGATTTGATTGGCCAGTTCGGAACGTTCATAGCGATGCGTATCCGCGCCGCGCGAATTCGCCGCCGCCTCCAGATGGGAGCGGGCGGATTTGAAATTCTCGTTCTGCGCCGCCAGACGCGCTTTCTCAATGTGCGATTTCGCGGACGGCGAGGCGTTCAACCACAAGAAATATCCGCCGAGCACGACGACTAGCGTCAGCACGACCGCCGCGATCTTCAGACCGATGTGCGAACGGACATGCTGGACGTATTTGTCCCAATAGCGCAGCTCTATATAAGATATGGTAATGACGTCGCCGTCCTTCAGCAGACGGGCGGAATCGTTGAGATTCGTCGAAAGCGGCGAACCATTGACCTTCGTGCCGTTGCGGCTGCCCAAATCCTTAATCCATGTGGAACCGTCTGGACGGCAGTCCAAAGCGACATGGTAATGGGAGATGACCGCATCGTTGAAAATGATCGCGCAATCCGGAGCGGAACCGATTTTCATCGTCTCCTGATCCAAATCATAGAGCTTTCCCTTCGCTTCGCCGTTGAGCTGTTCAAGGCGGTTGAACGGATGGACTGGCTTGCGGCCGCCGGTCTCCTCCGCCGCTTCCGCCTTCAGGAGGCAGTCGCCAATGCGAACCTGGTCGCCCGCCGCCATCTTGTGCTCCGTGATGCGTTCCCCTTGGAAGAACGTCCCGTTGCGGCTTTGCATGTCTTTGATGATGACATGGCCGCCTTTCACGAACAGCTTCGCGTGGTTGTTGGAGGCGGATTTGTCCGTCGGCGGAATGACCCACGTCGAGGCGGGATTACGCCCGATGGAGATTTCCTCATGGATCTCCTTCGAAGACACTTCCTTCAAAACTTCGTTATTGAGTTCGAAGCGTATGATGAGTTCTTTAGAGCTGAACATTAGTCCCACTTGTTTTGTCTGATCTTATGATACCGCATATCCTCTTCCGACGGGAAGACGGCTTTCAGATTGTCGCGGATGTTCGCCATCGTCTTGGTCTCTTTGTTGCTTTCGGCAAGCAGATAGGCGATCTTCTGCGCGTTGAAATATTTGACCTGATGGTCACGAAGCTCTTTCATCAGCGAAAGGGCCTTGTTGTAAGCCGCCGTGTCCATGCTGTCCGCCGCCTTGATTTTGCACAAAGCACTGCGGATGAGCAGATAAGCCTTTGGCCAGACGGATGCTGAATTGCGGAGAAGAAGCGCTTTCGCTTCATCCAGATTGGCCTGCACCGTGCCGTCCTGTATCTCCTTCATGCCTTCCCATTGCTCCAAGGCGAACTTGTCGGAGAAGCTGAAGAAACTGATCTTGTCGATGAATCCTTCCGCATGCCAGCGTTCGCGCGTGGGGACTTCCTTGAGGAGGATGAACGTCCAGTCTTCGAAACGGATCTGAACGGCGAAACCGCAGTAGGATTCGTTGTTGACGGTGCGGCTGTAGGGAACCGTTAAATACGGAACGCCATGGTGTTCGCCGTAGAAGGCGATGGAACGGACGAGATCGAAATTCCAGTTGCCGTTGCCCTGTATCTGCTTCTGGATCCATGCGTTGAAATCGTCGGCGCGGTTTGTCGAAAGCGAGGCGGGATTGCGGGTGGCCTCGAACACAAGCCGCAACGGGACATCATGGTATTTACCGATGAACGTGTTGATTTCGATTGAATTGCCGCTCTTCTCAACCGTCGTGTTCGGAAGCTCCGGATACTGGACATTGATGTCGTCCTTCCATGCGCAGGATTCAATCGTCGCGAAGTTGGCGAGCATCTTCCCCTGTTCGTCACGCGGCCATGAAACGACGTTTTCCGGCGCGCGGTAAACGAACACCCGATAAACGACGAACAGCAATGCCAAAAAGACGACGACGGAAGCGACGATCACGGCCAGCCGTTTCGTCTGCTTCTTCTGCGTCTTGACCTTCATGATTTCAAGCTCTTCAGGCGTCGCCATGCGCGTCTGCATGGCGACGGTTTCCATTCCGGCTTCCGCATTGTCTTCCGGCGGTGGCGGCGCAACAGGCTTAGGCGGAGCGGGTTGCGGCTTCGGCGCAGGTTTCGGGGCAGGCTTTGGCATCGGCTTTGGCGCAGGAGGCGCAACAGGCTTCGGCGCGGGAGCCGCAACAGGTTTCGGCGCGGCGGCGGCAGACGGCGCGACGGGCTTCAGCACAGGCTTTTTGGCGGCGGGCTGCGGCGTTGCGGGCGTTATATTCAGGTTGGT
>JAFZAB010000005.1 GCA_017548425.1 Victivallales bacterium | reverse complement strand
GTCAATGCTGTCCATATTACCTTGCATTAACACATCGGCATCCACTTTCAGGAAGTCTGGACGGAAAGGTGTCATCGGCGTGGCCATATGTGCAAGGTCGTCGCTCACTGGATGCTTCTCGGTGACATACTTTACAATCATGCTCTGATAGAACTTAGGGTACCAACTACTGATGCTGACAGGCCCGATGAAATGCTTGATATTGGGATAACGTACTACCACATCCGAGAGGCCACGTAACAAAAGCACCAACGGCAGCACCTCTTTCTGATAGTCTAGCGCGACGAAGGAACGTCCTAACTCTATGGTGTGTTCCAAATAGGGGATGAAAGCTTCTTTGAAATTGACCAAAGTACTGACATAAAACCCTTTGATGCCATATTTCGGGACAATCTCACTGCCAATGCCAAGGCGGTAGCAACCCACCATCCTTTGTTTCGCCTTATCCCAAAGGATGAGATGCTTGAAATGGCTGTCGAACTCGTCCTGGTCAAGTTTCTTGCCTGTGCCCTCACCGATGGCACGGAACGTCTCCTCACGCAAACGTGCTATTTCGTGCATCAGATTTGGAATATCCTCATAATCTGCCAGATAACAATCGAAATCGGAAGCAGAGAAAAGGAAAGCTTTCTCGCGAATGGCATCCAACTCAGACAACATGAGCGACAAGTCACTTGGAGTGTCAATCTCGGTTTGTTTCGCTTCTTTTTTCTCAACGGCCTTTGTTGGGATATTTGCCTCAAGCGCATAGGAACGGCTCCGCAGATATGCCGCCAAGTCGACAGGCTTCTCGTATGTAGCGATCTCAGCAGGCAAAATCGGTTTGCCGATTTGCAAATTGAAGCAAGTATCGTGTTTATTGATCAATTCCTTGGTCAGACGCGACGTACCCAACATATGATGAATCTTGTCCTCCAAATAAAACAGCTTCGAGTTACAGCCGTCCCAGAACACGGGGATCACAGGCACGCCAGCGTTCTTGATGATGCGAGCGATGGAAGCGCTCCATGCCTGGTCCTCAGGATAGTCATGGTCATGATAGCGCGACACCTCTCCAGCAGGGAAAACACCCAAGCCATTTCCAGCCGCAATATGCAGTATGGCCCCCTTGATGCCGCCCACACTGCTTTTCCATTCGGGGTTCTTCTCGAAAGGATTCACCGAGAAGAAGCACTCCTTAAGGTTCGGGATATAAGGAAGAGCCGCCGAAACCCGCAATGAAGATGAAAGGCGGTCCTTACAGCAAAGACGACGACGTCGAGAAGTATCTGCCGCAACAAGATGATGACGAGCCGGGTGCCCTTGAAGGCGTCGCCGCCATTATCGCCTTCCTCGGCACGGGCTTCGCGACCTATCAGCTCGTTATGAACTTCCTCCAACAGATTCAATAAAATTTAACGCTCTCCAAATCGAAAAGGGAGAATCATGAAAAAACTGCCTTCCCTTCCGTTGATTGCCGCACTCGTTGTTTCCGCAGCCGCGAACGCCGCCTCCATAACGGAAGTGAAGGCAGTTTGCCGTCATGGACAAGTCTTTTTGACATGGAACGAAAAGGAGCTTCCGCCAGACGCCGTCCTTTCCGTCTATGCGTCTAGAACGCCAATTACGGCGGAGAATCTTCCGCAGGCCATGCTTCTCGCGAAAGACATTCTTCCCAGTAGCGCACGGGACTGGCTGAAAGATCCCGCGTCGTTCAAAAAGGATGCGCCGCATGGCGAACCAGTCGGTTTCGTCATCGAACCGGGCGCGGAACCATTGAATCCGTCTTCCGGCTTGCATGTTCACACGGTGACTGAACAAACGGCCGGCGACATCTATTTTGCCGTCCTCTGGAAGAGCCGTGACACGGCGATTTCGCCAATCATCGCGAACGAAAACGCCACGACAGCACCCTGCCATGCAACGGTTGACCAACCGATTCCCGTCTGGCAGGGCACGCCTGAAACGGAGCCGCAGGCCGGTTCATTCGCAGGCCGTCCGCTCATTCTCGATCTCCATGGTCGCGGTGGCGGCGACACATCCAATCCGCAGTCAACGTTCAACTGCCTATGGTTCGCCAATGCGCAACAAGGCTGGCGGGAAGGACTTGCATTCAAATTCCAGATGAACGTCCATCCGGACAGGATTGTTTTCTTCGTGAATGATCGTGTCTGGGTCAACCGTCCCGTCATGGAATCAAAAGACGCTCGCGACTACTGCCCCGCCATCAACACCTTCTGGTTCGGATACAACGTCAACGTCGCGCATACAAATGTTTCGCGTGGTGACGTCGTCGTCGATAACTTTACAGAAAAATATCTGCTCGGGTTGGTCGATTACGCGCAGAATTATCTCGGCATAGATCCGAACCGTACCTATGTCATGGGTAATTCCATGGGTGGCTCCGCCGCCGTCGCCATGGCGACGCATTTTCCGGATCGTTTCGCCGCCGCCTATGCGCAAGTGCCTGTATATTCGTACACTTGGGAGAAATGCTCCACATCCAATGCCATCACCGCCTGCCGTCTGGAATGCTCCTGCGGGCCGCTGAAAGGAAAGAAAGCCACCCTGAAAAACGGCATGGATTTGTTTGAATACATGAGCGGCGCGAAAAACATCGCCGCCAAACGTGACATGCCGCCGATTCTCGCGACGAACGGACGTTGCGATCCGTCCATTCCATGGGTCAATAATCCGCCGTTCTACACCGCCGCGAACCAAGCCAAACAGGCCTTCGCCGTCTTTTGGAACAACGGCAACCACAGCATGAGTTCCCAGGCTCCCGCCGACGTCAAATACTGGTCACGCCTATACCTTAAATATAGAATGGATCTCAGTTATCCGGCGTTCTCCAATAATTCCGACAACAAGAACTACGGCAACGGTCTTCCGGAAGACGGCGATCTTGTCGGCTGGATCAATCGCGGCCTCGACTGGAATGTCGTCGCCGACACGCCAAACCGCTATGAAATCACCATCACCGCCAAACATCCGGACATCGTCTATCCCGTCACGCTGGACATGACGATTCGTCGGCGGCAACAATTCAAACCTGCTCCAGGCGAACAACTTACTGTCACCATCAACGGCGCGGAACAGCCTGCTTTCACGATGCCGGAAGACGGACTATTGACTATTTCCCGTATCGTCATTCCGTCCGCCGAACCGCTGTCCGTCGTCATCAGAAAATAGCCCTTTATTTTCTGTAAGAGCCTCCGTATCAATGTCTGAGAATCCGTTGTCCATTTTCGCGCCATTCATCACCGAATGGTTCCAATCGGCCCATTCGAAGCCGACGGAAACGCAGACGCGATCATGGCCTGTCATCGCGAATGGCGACAATATTCTCGTCACGGCGCCGACCGGTAGCGGCAAAACGCTCACGGCTTTTCTCTGGACCATCAATCAGCTGTTAACACAGAAGTGGCCATCCAGACAGCTTGCCGCCATTTATGTCTCGCCATTGAAGGCACTTAACAACGATATTCGCGAAAATCTGCTCACGCCATTGGCGGAAATTCATGAATTGGCCGCCAGTCACGGCAAGATTCTCCCATCCCCCAGAATCGCCGTCCGTAGCGGCGATTCCACGGCGGCGGAGCGGCGAAGCATCTGGGCCAATTAGCCGGAAATTCTGATTACAACGCCTGAAAGCCTCTTTCTCATGCTTCAGTCCAAGCGGGAGTTGGTCGAAAATCTCTTTGGCAACGTCAAGACCGTCATCATTGATGAAGTCCATGCGTTGCTCAACACACGCCGCGGCATCCAACTGGCCGCTTCACTGGAATGGCTCGCCGAATTCGCGGGCGATTTTCAACGTATCGCCCTATCCGCCACCGTCAAGCCAGCCACCGTCGCGGCAGCCTTCGCAGCAGGAGCCTCCGCGCGGACAACACCGCCCTCCCCCCGTCCCATCACCATCGTCGAATGCCCCAACACACGGCAACTTGACGTGAAAGTCCGTCTCCTACCCGAACCGGATACGACGGTCAACGACGACAACGCCTGGAAACGCGTCGCGCAAATCGTTCTGCCGCATCTCCAGACGAATCATTCCACATTGATTTTCTGTAACGCCAGAAACACATGTGAAAAAATTTCACAGAACATCAATGACGGCCAACAGAGCCTGCTCGCCTTTTCACACCACGGCTCGCTTTCAAAGGAAATCCGCCAGACCGTCGAAAAGCGCATGAAGGCGGGAGAACTAAAAGCCATCGTCGCCACATCATCGCTCGAACTCGGCATCGACATCGGCGCCATTGACGAAGTCGTTCTCGTCAACGCACCATCCTCCATTGCGGCCGCGACGCAGCGAATCGGCCGTGCAGGCCATCAAGTAGGCGCGGCCAGCCGCGCCCTCTTGCTCGCCACTCATCCGCATGAACTGCTGCAGGCTCTCGCCGTCCGAGACGCCGTCGTCGAAAAGGACATCGAGCCGTCCCAACCGCCACAAAATTGTCTGGACATTCTTGCACAAATCATTCTCGCCGTTGCGCTTCACACACCGCGAAAGCTTGATTCGCTTTACAATTTCATCACGTCCATCTGGTCATACAGAAACCTTCCCAGACAGCACTTTGACGCTGTTATCCAGTTGTTGGCAGGACGTTACAGCAATCTCTCCGTCACCGCCCTCCGCCCACGGCTCAATCTCAGCGCAGACGGAACCGTCTGCCAGACACGGCATGACGCATCGACAGCGCTAAAGCTCTCCTCTGGAACCATTCCGGACCGCGGCCTGTACAAGCTCCGCCAGTCTTCCGACAGCGCCATGCTCGGCGAACTGGATGAAGAGTTCGTCTGGGAGGCCCGCATCGGACAGCGTTTCACGCTCGGCACACAGGCGTGGGCCATTGATCGCATCACCCATGACGACGTTTTCGTCACGCCTGTCGCCTCCACGGCGGAAGTGCCATTTTGGAAGGCCGAACCGCAGGATCGCCCCTACGGCCTTTCGCGCCGCATGGCGGACATGCTGGCGGAATGGGACGCCGTTTTGGAGCAAAAAGGCTCCCTGCTTCCGTACCTTATTAATAATAATGGAATGGAGCCGCCGGACGCCATCCGTCTGGACGAATACCTTCGCGCCCAAAAGGCAACGACCAACATCCTGCCCAATTCGCACCACATCCTCATCGAACATGTCCAAAGCCACAACGAAGAAGGCGAAGAGCTCTTCCAAACTGTCCTCCATACCTTCTGGGGAGGACGTCTCAACCGCCCGCTGTCCATCGCTATCCGCACTGCCTGCTGTTCCGTCGATTCATTGCAAGACGCCGACATCGTCGCCAACAATGACGGCATCTGGATTTCCGCTTCGAAGCCAGTCACCCAAGCGGAAATCTTCACGGCAATCACGCCAGAAAACATCGAACAGCTTGTCCTGCAAGGACTTCAGAATTCGGCCTTTTTCGCCGCGCATTTCCGTGAAGCCGCCGGACGCGCCATTTTGCTTCCCAAAGGACCGCCTGGAAAACGGAAACCGTTATGGATGACGCGCCTCCGCGCCCAAAAGCTTTGGGACGAAATCGCCGCCTATCCGGACTTTCCAATCGCCGTCGAAGCATGGCGCTCCTGCCTTCAGGACGAATTCGATCTGCCGCATTTGCGCAAGATTTTGACACAACTTCAAGAAGGTGCCGTTCAAGTCACGGAAATCAATCTCACGACCGCCAGTCCGTTCGCCAATCAAGGCAAATGGACGCAGGTCAACACGCTCATGTACGCCAGTGACCGAACGGCCAAACCAGCCTCGCCCAATTCGAATTGGATTTCCGATCTCATTGGAACGCAGGCGATTAACATTTCTGTCAGTCTGGAGACCATCCGCGCCTTCGAGGCCAAAAGGCAGGGCACGGCGTCCGGTTACACGCCATCATCCGCCGACGAACTGCAAAATGTCATTCATGACCGTTGGTGCATGCCATTGGCGGAATGGACGGAGCTTGTCGAAGCCATCAGGCGAGATTCAGAAGGCGTTGCAGAAGAGATTCTTAAAGTAAAAACCACCACGATCAAAATGAATGGCGCGGCCTTCGTGGCGGACGCCGCCAACGCCCGTGAAATCAAGAACTTCCCATTGAATGACACGCCGCTTCTCGCCTCCCGTCTGAAACAAGTCCTTCAGTACTACGGCCCCATCCCGTTGGCAGATTTTTCATCGCGAATTCCGCTTCCGGCGGACGCCGTCGAAACGGCGATCCGCCATCTGTTGCAATCTGGCGTTCTCGTCGAAGGAACGTTTACAGCCACCCTGCCGTCGCCGCAAATCTGTTTGCGCGAAACACTTGAGCGTCTTGTTCGGACAGAACGAAACGCAAGACGCCTGCTTGATTTCACGCCAGTTTCGCCGCAACAGTACCAATCATGGCTTGCGCACAATCTCGGTTCGCCGTCGGATGACGGCTTGCAACAAGATGCTCTGAAGCAACTGCTTCTGAAATTCACAGGGCTGCCGTTGAAGCTTGACAGCCTTGAAACGACGTTCTTTCCGTCGCGTTTTCCAAACTACGATCCGCTGTGGCTTGATTCCATTGCCGCCGACGGCTTTCTCGCCGTCGGCTCCTCCGAACGAAGCGTCCGTTTCGTGCAGGAATCCGATCTGCCCTATATCCAACCGACGACCGTTTCGGAAACAAACTGGCCGGACGCCCCCTTCACACTGGACGCCTTCCTCCGTGCGGACGACTATTCGCCAGACAAAACGGAAGCCGTTCATGACGAATTTCTTACAGCGTTTTTCAACGGCGAGATCACGTCCGATTCCTTCGCGCCAATCCGTCTGTTAAGCGCCACAACGACGCAAAAGAACGTCACGCCACGCTCGTCGCACCTCTCCACATCGCACCGCCGCCATCCCGCCACACACGCCAATTCCAGATTCAACGCCGTCAACAGAATCCCATGGCGAAAAGTCCCATGGACAGACAAATCGACCGATCCGCTCGAAATCATCGAGCAGGACAAAGAGCGCGTCCGCATTCTGATTGACCGCTATGGCGTTCTTTTCAAGGCACTTCTGGACAGGGAATCCCCTGAATTCAGTTGGCGGTCGCTTTTCCCCGCGCTCCGTCTTCTTGAACTTTCCGGCGAAATCGTCGCAGGCCATTTTCTGGATGACGTGACCACGCTGCAATTCGCCGCGTTCGACACATTGGAGGATTTGAAACGTCATAAACCTCACGGCGTCATCTGGTTCCAAGCCAACGACGCCGCTTCACTCTGCGGTGTCGCCTCAGCTTTCTCGACGCCGCCATTTCCGTCGGCCAGACGCGAATCATCCTTCATCGTCATGGAGGACGGCCACATCGTCCTCACCGCCACCACGTCCGGGAAGCACGTCTTGCTTCCGGACGCCAATCTGGAAAATCTGTCGCCCGCATGGTTCGCCCCATGGCAAAGCACCCTTTCCAGACGAATCGCCCCCAGACCGTCCATGGAAATCCTGACGGTCAACGGACAACCCGCCACCGCCGTCATCCCACGACAAATCCTCGAAACGAACTTTCTCGTCGAAAAGAACATCGATAAATGGATCATCTACCGCAAATGACTGCCAAAGAAAATGCCTTTTCATTCGGCCCACTTGATTTTTTTTCATTTTGTGCTACATTATAAAAATTATTTTTTCCATTTCATGCGATTGACATCTCAATCTGATACCGTAATACACAAAACTGTCTATAAACAAACAATTTAACAATTTGGAGACACAACATGTCAAAGAATGGTGAACGCGTCATTAAAATTATCGTTGAGCAACTCCAGTGCCAGGAAGAGCAGGTCAAACCGGAAGCCAAATTCATTGAAGACCTTGGCGCAGACTCCCTGGATATCGTCGAACTGGTCATGGCTCTCGAAAACGCCTTCAACACCCAGATCCCCGATGACGATGCCGAAGGCCTCACCACGGTCGGCGATGCCATCAAATATGTAGAAGAAAAACTCGGCACGGGCGACGAAGAGAAGTAATTCATCCGTCCCACACAATTTTCCCAACAAGGCCGTTGCTTTATTGCAACGGCCTTGTTTTGTTTCTAGATTTCTAGCCTTATAGAAAACCATCAGCCATCAGCCATAGGCCATAAGCCATCAGCACTGCGAAGCAGTTTCCGTGGTTTCTTCCCTTCCCATGTCCAAACTTTTAGTATTTTGTCATATTTTGTCCATTTATGACAAGATTAAACGGCCGCTTGATTTGCGAATTTGCAAAGTGATGTTATCTTAATAGGTGGTTATCCATCATCATTTTTAAACTACCTCTACTTATATAAAGATTAAATATGTCCATGATGCAAAAACGAGTGGTTGTCACCGGTCTGGGAGCCGTCTCACCAGTCGGTAACGATGTTGAATCCTGCTGGAAGAACCTTCTGGCCGGAAAATCTGGTATTGGTCCTGTAACCAAGTTCGATGCAACAGGTTACCGTTGCATGATCGCTGGCGAAGTCAAAGATTTGGACACGGAGGCCATCATCGGCCCGAAAGAAGCCAAACGCCTTGACTTGTTCTGCCATTACGCCGTCGTCGCCAGTGACGAGGCTCTCGCCCAGGCCGGCCTGACGGAAGCCAAAGGCATTGACGAGACGCGCGCTGGTGTCATCGTATCATCTGGTATTGGCGGACTTACGACGATTGAAGAGCAGATTCGCTCGCTCGCAGAAAAGGGCCCGAGAGGCGTCTCCGCGATGTCCATCCCCATGATGATCTCCAACATGGCGTCCGGCTACGTCGCCATCCGCCATCATTTGAAGGGGCCAAACTTCTGTATCGTAACAGCTTGCGCATCCGGTCTGCATTCCATCGGCGAAGCCTATTGGATGATCGTTCGTGGTGATGCGGATGTCATGGTCTGCGGCGGCACGGAAGCCGTCGTCGAACCGTTCTCGCTGGCCGGATTCGGTTCACTGAAAGCCCTTTCCGCGAACAACGATGATCCAGAACACGCCAGCCGCCCGTTTGACAAAGACCGCGACGGCTTCGTCCCCGCAGAAGGCGCAGGCGTGCTAGTCATTGAATCAGAAGAACATGCGAAGAAGCGTGGTGCCAACATTCTCGCCGAAGTCGTCGGCTACGGCCTCAGCGCGGACGCTTACCACATCA
This sequence comes from Victivallales bacterium, assembly GCA_017548425.1. Classification (GTDB taxonomy): domain Bacteria; phylum Verrucomicrobiota; class Lentisphaeria; order Oligosphaerales; family Oligosphaeraceae; genus UBA1407. Next base: position 25,137 of record JAFZAB010000005.1, on the reverse strand, counting down.
CGCATCCGGCGGAAAACGGCGAAGGCATCCAGCGCGCCATCAAGATGGCCTTCCAGCATGCCAATCTCCCGTATGACGCATTGGATTACGTCAACGCGCACGGCACATCGACCAAGCTAAACGACTTGACGGAAACAGCTTCCCTCAAAATGGTCTTTGGCGAGAAGAAGGCCAAACAGACTCCCGTCAGCAGCACGAAATCCATGACGGGCCACATGCTCGGCGCGGCGGGCGGCTTCGAATCCGTCGTCTGCATCAAATCCATCATGCACGGCGTCGTGCCGCCGACCATCAATTACACGACGCCTGATCCGGACTGCGATCTCGACTACGTCCCCAATGAAGCACGTGAAGTCGATGTCCGCCTCGCGCTCAACAACAATCTTGGATTTGGCGGCCACAACGCGTCCGTCCTGTTCGCCAAATATCAGTAAGTATCTCATTCATATATGGATGCAATAAAACAACCAGTGCGCGAGATGGGCTATCACCCAGAAGCCATACGACATTCGCACGGCATGACCATGTTCACATGCTTTGCGATTCTGTGGACTGCGTGCTGCTTGTGTCTCCTGCTCCAATCCTTCCTTCGAACGTCCTCCTCCTATCTTCCGAAGGAAGTCATGGAAGCGACGACGCCTGCGGATCTTGTCGATGCAACCGCCAGCAAGACCGTCTATTCCGAGCGAAGTTTCCCCTCCACCGTCTTCCAGCCTCCCGCGGAATCGTTGTCGCGGGACGGCAGGCCGGACAACCAGCCGCCATGGGCCCGCAAATTCAATCCCATCGTCCCTATCGACACATGTCTCATACGTCAAGACGAAAAATACACATCGCGAACGGCGACGTTGCTTCTCGAATATAAGAATGTGTATTTGAATGAACAACGATTTAATCTCGGCGGCTTCATCCGCTCCGCGCTCATGTTCGCCGCCATTCTCGTCTGCTTCGGTGCCTGCCTGCTCGGTCTGCGGGACAACTTCTTCGCCCGCCCCAGCCGCGTCACCCTCAGTTCCCTCTTCATTTTCTTCCACATGCTGATGCTTGTCATCGCGCAGCATATATTCCATACCTACGCATTGGGAAACTCTTATCATCTGCGCATCTTCCTGCCGATGGCGCTGTTTCCATCGCTGGGCGTCTATCTGCTCGGCATCCGCTTCGGCATCTGCATCTCCATGTTGCTTTCCCTTCTGACGCCGACACTTATGGGCGGCGAATGCCCCTACCCGCTGTTCGTCCACGCCATCATCACGTCATTCAGCGGCATCGTCATTTTCCATAACGTCTCTAAACGCAACGGTTTCCTGCTTGGCGGACTTCAGCTCGTCGGCATTCTCCTGTTGCTCTCACTGTATTTCCTCTGGCAGGTTCCCGAAAACGACGCATGGAATGAATGGACCCGTTTGTTCTTCACGCTTCTGCACACGGACGAACCCGTCCAACTGCCGCATTTCTGGATCAAACTCCTCCTGATGGCTCTCGCCAACAGTTTCATCGTGATCATCGCTCTCTTCTTCTTGCCCGCTCTGTGCGAACGCTTCTTCGATGTCGTGACGCCAATCGCGCTCCATGAGCTCAGCTCCATGGATCATCCGCTGTTGAACAGGCTTAATGACGAAGCCAAAGGCACTTACAACCACAGCGTCCAAGTCGGCCAATTCGCTTATGACGCCGCTCAAGCCATCGGCGCCAACAAGCTACTCGCCAAAGTCTGCGGCTCGTTCCACGATGTCGGCAAATTGCGCAATCCGGAATTCTTCGTCGAAAATCTTATCGAAGGCCAGCCGAATCCGCATGAAGGCCTTCCGCCCATCAAGAGCTGCGCGAAAATCCGCGAACATGTCATCTACGGTGGCGAACTGGCCCGCAAATACAAGTTGCAACGTCCTATCACGGAAGCTATTGTGACCCATCATGGCACGGATGTCATCAGTTATTTCTACCACAAGGCCTGCATGGAAGCGGAAGCCAAAAGCGAACCAGTTCCAGACAAGAAGGATTATTCCTACGAAGGTCCGCTGCCACGACGGAAGGAAGCCGTCATCGTCGAAATCGCAGACATCTGCGAAGCCGCCTCCCGCGCGGAGCTCCAGAAATGGGACCATATCGAATACGCCAAAGTCCGCGATTTCGTCGATAAACTGATCATGAACAAGATGAAAAACCGCCAATTCGACGACGCGGATCTCACTATCGGCGAACTGACCATTGTCTGCGACGTCATCGCCTCTTCCATCTGCCGTCTCTATCATGGACGGCCGCAATACGCGAAGCCAAAAGAAGAAGACGAACAGCCTGCGGCTGAAAACGCCTCACAACAAGCATCGCAAACAAGCATCGACTTGACGAAAGACCTTACGCCAGATCAGCCTGAACCTGTAAAGGAGCAAAAGCCCAAGCAGGAGCCTACGAAAGAACAGAAGTCTGAACCTCCAAAGGAACAGAAGACTCAGCAGGCTTCAGGCACTCCCGCCCCGCCGGAGACGCAATCCCCCAAGCCTCCGTCTGCGGATGAACATTAACCCTGCCAGCCACCTGTATGCGACCGGTTCTCTACAAAACTCGCGGCGGACTGCCGCTCCAAAAACGAAACGCATTTCTCACGTCTTTGAAACATGCCGTCATCCACTCCGGACTTCAAGATGAACCCGGCATCCTTCAAATCATCATTCTGGACGCCAAGCGGATGGCTGAACTCAACGAACGCCATCTGCAGCATCACGGCTCAACGGATGTCTTGACATTCGACCTCCGAAACCAATCCCTCCTCCCGCAAGAGGAATCTCTCGACGACTGTGTCACGGCGGAAGTCTATATCTGCCCGGAAGTCGCCGTCCAATATGCCCATGAGCATCAGTTCGATCCGTCGCGCGAACTCCTTCTCTACGCCGTCCACGGCATGCTCCATCTCGCCGGATACGACGATATCGACGAAAGCGACCGTGCGAAAATGCGGCAGGCTGAAGCCAGAGTCATGAAAAAATTGGAAGAAGACAATGCCAGCACGACAGGTTTTCTGACGGCGCCGTAGCCTTTCATCGGCGCCGTGCAATCCCCCCTTCCCTCCTGTCCTGCATCGCAACCCTCAACCAAAGAACCAAAGATGAAACCTCCTTTATGTCCGCTGATCGTCTCCTGCGCCGCCACTGTCATTGGCTTGATCTGCTATTTCGGATACCTTGAACTCGAACGCTTTACAGGCGGCAAATTCAAAAAACTGGAAGAACTGGACAATCAGCTTGCCGACAAATTGGACGAATGGCACCCCCTGCCGGAACGTCTCTACACTTCTGCCCGCGTGGCTATTTTCGTCTGCCCCATGGTGGCCGTCATCGCCTTCATCGCCGCCGTCATGGCCATCGGCGAAAACACGCCGAAAAACGTCTTCATCATCGCGCCGATAATCGTGGTCATCGGTTTTCTGCTGGCGGAAAACATCGCCGCCCGCACATCCATCGTCGCCAACGCAAAGATCCTATGTTTCTTCATACCAGTCTTTAACATCTTCAGCTATATCATCTTCCCGTTCGTCTGGATGCTGGAAAAACCGCTCAAAGCGCGCGAAGCGCAAGGCGAAACGCAGGACATCAATACCGCCGAAGACGAAATCATGAGCCTTATCGACAAGAAGGAGGAAGGCGAGAAGACGGACTATGTCGATGATATTGAAGAAGATGAACGACGCATCGTCGCCGGCGCCTTTGAACTCGACGACACGACCGTTCATGAAATCATGACGCCCCGCGTCGATATCGACGCCATCAGTGCGGACAGCGACGTGGAGGACACCGTCAAGCTCATCCTCGAATCCGGGCACAGCCGCATTCCCGTCTATAACCAGTCCATCGACCAAATCATTGGCGTGATCTACGCGAAAGACCTCTTGGACAAGAACAAAGTCTATACGGCCAAATCACTTACGGATCTTGTCCATCCCCCCTACTACACGCCGGAGACGAAAAAGATCGGCGATCTTCTCGCCGAATTCCAGAAAAAGAAGACGCATTTCGCCATTGTCATCGACGAATACGGCGGCACCTCCGGCATCGTCACATTTGAAGACATTCTCGAAGAGCTTGTCGGCGAAATTCAAGACGAATACGACGTTGAAGAAGTCCATGAACCGCAATGGACGCCCGACGCCGACGGATGGTACACGCTGGACGCCCGCACATTGATCTCCGACATCCGCGACAATCTCGACATCGACCTTCCCGACAGCGACGACTACGACACGATTGGCGGCTATTTGGCCGACGTCGCCGGCCGCATCCTCCAGGCCAACGAATCTCAAACGACGGATCTCCTTGAAATCCAAGTTCTTGAAGCCACTCCCCGCGTCGTGAAAAAAATCAAACTCCGCCCCATCGAAACGGAAGAGAAGGAGAAGTAAAAAAGATTTCCTTGAGAGGCTCATAAATAGGCTGTTGCAAGACTTTATCAGTCATGCAACAGCCTTTTTATGTCCATTCGTATTACCTTTACTTAGTTTTGCCTTATACAGAAAGAGTATCCTATTCATCAACTGTATCACAGAAAGTCATCATGACTTCTTATGATTTATTATGACTTTATATGATTTTAAATGATTTTCATCATAAATCATCATTTTTATTTGACATTAGTCTTATTATACCTATTTAAATAAGAATAAATAATAACTTGAATCTCATATTTACCATGCTATATTATTCATAAACAGCAAAAACATTACCTATGATGGCAATCATGATAAGTGATAGATTATTTCCTTATAGGGAATAACGAGGGAGCATGAAGACAACAAGACAACCGACGGAGCTGGCGAAGACGATCATTGGAGGCGACATGCGGGGCGACTCCGACGCGAAACGTCTCTTCCAGATCAACGAAATCGCCGCGTGGTTCCTGAAATCATGCGTGGAGGAGTTCAGCCAACTGCCCATACAGGACATCGTCAGCGGCTGGATTGCGAAGGCGGACAGGCGGCTCCGCACAGAACCCGTTATGCCGGACGTCCCGCCACGCATCCCGGTCATCGGTTCGGAGGACAACAGCAGGACCGACGGGACGGTCTATTTCGACTTCCGGACGGAGATCCCGCTTCCCAACGCCCCTCCGACGGCGCCGTGGCTCGTCATGGACATGGAATTGCAGAATGATTATAAGAAAAACCTTGCATTACATAAAAGGAGTGTATATTATGATAGTCGTCTAATTTCGTCTCAGCCTGGACGGCTGACGTCTGGAAAGATCATCTATCAAAGGCTGTGTCGGACATGCGGCTTCTGGATCTTCCCGAACGCGCCGAAACGGCTCGCCAACCATGTCCGCCACACGCAGTTGATCGAGCGGAATGTCGTCGGCACGGCACCGCTGGCCGACGGCGAGGACGAGGCGAACAAGTTGATGGACATATGGAAATTCTATCTACACGACGGCATCCCGCCGTCGAAGGAGAACACGATCCTATGGCTCTTGTATGTGCTGTTGACGCGCACCATGTTATGTGAGGAGAAGTACCGGATACTTGCTAAAGAGTTTGATTTCAAGATAACAGAGGAGGTTGAAAGCATGTGCACTTTTACGGAATTAATTCAAAGGGAAACAAGAATCAAAACAATCAGAGAAGGCAAAAGAAAATGGAAAAGAGAAGGGATTGAGGAAGGCAAGACTGAAGCTCAACTAACTGCATATACAAAAATGAAAAAGGCAAAATTTGACGATAATACCATCTGCTCCCTTCTGGGTATCACCATGCAGAAGCTGCTGGAACTCAAGAAACTGCTTTCTACTAGCGTAAATCTTGAGCCGAAAACAGTCTGACAAAAGACCTTTATCCTATATATAATAATGGCTATGTCCAGAATGAAGACATAGCCATTATCCGTCTCGCCATCTTGACGTTCACGTCTCACGCCTCACGTCTCTCGTCCGTTAGCCTTCCAATTTGCCAACGTTTTTCATCACATCATGCATCGTGCGGCCACCCAAAATTGGTAGCCGCACGACACATCTATAGACAAATCAATCGCTCCCCCCACGCAAAGCGCACATGAAACCGTGAGCAAACACAAGCTATCAACGCTTCGCGTGCTTATGACTTATTGCTTATGGCTGAAAGGTTAACGCATTACTCCATAAGCCATAAGCCATAGTCCATAGGCCATTAGCCATAGGCCATAAGTGCCGCCTCCGGCGGCTAGTGGTCATCCCCGTGCGAGCAGATTCTTCTGCTCGTAGAAACGGATATAGTCCAGATATGCTCCGCCGACGGGAACGTTGTTCTTCTCGCAGAAGTAGTCCCAAACGGCGCACCACGGCAGGCCTTTCGCTTCTTCCTGCAAGGCCAGACGACCTGTGAAATCAAATGCGTCTTCGCAAGCCTGGATTTCCGCACGTGGTTCCAACAATGCGATTAGCAACGCTTTCTGCATATTCCGCGCACCGATGACCCACGCCGCGACACGGTTGATGCTCGCGTCGAAATAGTCCAGGCAGATGTGGATTCTGTCCAGATAATCATACGCGACGGTTTCGCGGGCGATGCCCAACAGTTCGTCGTTGACGAGAATCACATGGTCGCTGTCCCAATGGACGCCGCGGCTCACATGCAGCAGGAGACGGCCCTGCTGGCAGCAGATGGCGGAAATCTTGTCGCCGATGTTCTCCGTCGGATGGAAATGGCCGGAGTCCAGGCAAACCAACACATTCTTCCGTGCGGCATACGTCAGATAGAAGTCGGCGGAGCCGACTGTGCAGCTTTCCGCGCCGATGCCGAACAGCTTCGGTTCGACGGCGTCCAGTTCGTATTTGTCACTGATCTTCTCCGCAAAGCATTCGTCCAACGCCTCCATGAGCCTCTTGCGAGCGGCATAGCGGTCGGACGGTGCGTCTTTGTAACCATCTGGCGCCCAGAAGTTCACGACGGCCGGCGTGCCCAATTCCTTACCAAATTTCGCACCGATCTTGCGGCAGGCCTTGCCGTGGTCGATCCAGAACTTGCGGATGGCGGGATCCGGATGGGACAGCGACAGGCCATGGTCCAGCTTCGGATGTGAATAGAAGGCTGGGGCGATGTCGAATCCGATCTTGTTCGCCTTCGTCCAATCGAGCCAACCGCGGTAGTTGTCCAACGAGAAGCGGTCGCGATCCACGCCGGGAATCATCTTGTCCACTTGATGGGCCTGCAGGCAGACGCGATGCTTGCCCGGAATCAGCCGCAGGGCCACTTCCAGATCGGCACGCAGTTCGTCCGAATTGCGTGCGCAGCCCGGATAGTTTCCCGTCACTTGGCAGCCGCCCGTCAAGGCATGGTTCGTCTCCTCAAATCCTTTGACATCATCGCCTTGCCACGCGTGAATGGAAATCTGGATGGCCTTCAGAGCCGCCATCGCGGCTTCCGTGTCCACGCCATGCGACGCATAGATTTCACGCGCCAGTTTGTACATTTTCTCCGTATTCTTCATCGTCTTCCTCCTGTTTTTATGGTTTCCATGACAACGTCAGGCTGTTCCCTGACGAATGTTCGTACAGACTTCCCGTTCGCGGCGGCGACCGCCGCACACACACCGGCCGCTTCGCCCATCTTCAGGCAGTCGCCCGTCACGCGATAGGCTGCATGCGCGACGAAACTGCCTGAAATGCAACGACCTGCCGTCAGCAAATTCTCAACGCCCAACGGCACAAGCGAACGAAGCGGTATATCGAAGCCTTTGTGTCCGAAGCACGTCTGCGTCGATTTGGACGGTTCGTGGATATCGACGCCGAAATGAACCAGGCAAATTCCGTCCTCATGGCGGCGGCCTTCCTTCACATCGTCGTCGGTCACATAATATTCGCCCTTCACGCGGCGTGTCTCGCGGACACCGATGACCATCGGAAGCTCCATCAGATAGACATCGCCCAATACGGGGCGGATCTTCTTGAAAAGCTCCATCGCGCGACGGATCTGCTGCCGCCCTTCAAGCGTGGCTTTCGACAATTCGTCGCCGTCCGTCCCCAGCCGATGGCGCACATGCGTCCACTGGATCAACGCCTCGCCCTCCCGCGGCAGTTTGATGATGGCGGGATTGTTGAACGGGACGCCCGACAGAACATCCGTCTCCGCAACGACTTGCGTCAGTGCCTTGTAGAATCCGTTCGTGTCGTCGCGGCCGTATTCTGCTTTGACGCCGCCGATTTTGAACATCATCGTCATCGGCTGGCATGCGCCGTCCGCAGGGCCGCCGATTTCGAACGGCGCACCCGCACGGGCCGCGATATCGCCGTCGCCCGTGCAGTCGATGACCGTCTTCGCCAGAATCGCCTGCGGGCCTGATTTGTTTTCCACAATCACGCCTTTCAGCACGCCGTCTTCCATGATCGGCTCCGTAGCCATCGTATAGAAAAGGATGTCGATGCCTGCGTCCAGTGCCAGTTCATCAAGAAGCATGGCCATTGCCGTCGGATCGAAGGAGATGTCCCACAAGCCGCCCCAGCAGCCGCGGGTCTGCAACGCCTCCCGCAGCTCGCGGTTCAGACCGTCGTGGTGACGGTTGTCGAAAAACGGACTCAACAGGCCAAGCGTCCACATGCCGCCAAGCTTCCCGCCGTATTCGACAAGCGTCGTCCGCGCTCCAGCACGCGCGGCGGAAATCGCCGCTCCACAACCAGCCGGTCCCGCGCCGACCACCAACACGTCGCATTCGTTTCGGACCGGAATGTCTCTGGATTTTCGTATGATGTTCATCATCAACGTCTTCAGAACACGCCATTTACATTACTGGACGGACAGGAACTTCTTGTAGGCGGCTTCCCACTTGTCCTTGTCCTGCGGCAGATAGACGGCCGTCTCCGTGCTCGCGCGGATGATGTCGCGCCCTTCCTGCAGCGACTTGATGTCGCCCAACGCCAACGCCTGGCCGATGATGTTGCCCAACGCCGTCGCTTCGACGGGGCCCGTCTGGACGGGACGGCCGATGGCGTTCGCCGTGAACTGGTTCAGAATGATGTTCTTGCAACCGCCGCCGACCAGATGCAGCATGTCGATCTTCTTGCCTGTGACGGCTTCGATTTCGTCCAGCGATTGGCAGTAGCGCATCGCCAACGATTCCAATGCCGTGCGCAGAATCTGTCCGGGCGTTTCGGGAACGGGCTGGCCAGTCTTGCGGCAGTAGTCGGCGATGCGGGCAGGCATGTCGCCAGGCGCGACGAACGACTGGTCGTTCGGATTGATGAACGAACGGAACGGCTCCGCTTCGTTGGCGAATTCGTCCAATTCGTCAAACGTGTATTTCTTGCCGCGACGTTTCCATTCCGTACGGCATTCCTGAATCAGCCACAATCCCATGATGTTTTTCAGGAAACGGATGGTTCCGCCGACGCCGCCTTCATTCGTATAGTTTGCCGCCATCGCCGCTTCCGTCACGAGCGGTTCATTCAATTCGACGCCCAACAGGCTCCATGTGCCGCTGCTCAAATACGCCCACGACTTGTCGCTTTGCGCGGGAACCGCCGCCACAGCAGACGCCGTATCATGCGTTCCGACCAACACGACAGGAATCGCGCCGCACTTCAGTTCTTCTTGCAACTGAGGCAGTAACGTACCCGCCAGCGAGCAGGCAGGTTTGATTTCAGGGAACAACGACCGCTTCAGGCCCAACGCATCGATAATCTCCCATGCCCAGTCTTTCGTCGTCGGATTGTACAGCTGCGACGTCGTCGCGATACTGTATTCGGCCGACTTGTCGCCGCAGAACAGATACGTCAAAGCGTTCGGGATGAACAGCAGTTTATCAGCGATTTTCAGCACTTGATCGTCGTCACGAACGGACGCCGCCAATTGGAAGATGGAATTCAGCGTAATGAATTGAATACCAGTCAGCTCATAGATTTTTTTCTGCGGAACGCGATCAAACATCCACGGCATGACATCGTCCGTACGCGGATCGCGATAGTTGTGCGGAATGCCCGCGAAGAAGCCATTCTTGTCGATGAACGCGTAATCGACGCCCCATGTGTCAATGGCGATGGCCGACAGATTGGCGCCCGCCTCCAACGTCTTCTTCAGACCGAGTTTCATTTCATTGAAAAGCCCTAGCAGATTCCAGAAGAGACCGCCGTTGATGGACATCGGCCCGTTTTCGAAACGATGCATTTCCTCCAACGTCACTTTGCCATTGTCAATCGTGCCCAGAATCGCGCGGCCGCTTGACGCGCCCAAATCAAATGCCAGATACTGCTTCATCTTGATTCCTTTTGCGTTACGTTTTTTGATTTACTATACCTTTATATAATAATAATTAAAAATTCTGGTTATATTTTCATAAACTTACATTCAATTGTCTCATTGATATCGACGACAGCCACATGCCGCGTGATTGTCATCGCTCCCGCGCATATCTGCGTCCATCCATCTTTCTTCCAGATAAATGGCTTGTGCAGATGGCCGCACAAGAGAACGTCGAAACGCCCATCATTAGCCCATTGACGCAAGTCGTTTTCGATGTTTATCTTCCGACGCCACCCAAGGCTACCGCCATAGTAATCCACCATTGGGAAATGGCAGACCACCACGCGGCGTTCGCCGTCTTCGCGTTGCCGTTGAAGCATCGCCTCCAGACGCTGCTTGGCGTCGTCCGCCACCAGTCCTCCTGATTTCCACGGCGGCATCGGCGCCGCCGCATCGACCATGATGAACCGAACGTTATCAAACACCCTTTCGCAAGGAAAAGTGTCACGTCCGAACCCGTTCAGTTCCAGACACGTCTGTTCAAGCGCCGTCCTATTTCGCTGATGGCCGACGTATGCGTCATGATTCCCTGGCACATACATAAAACGCTCTCCGTAGCGTTCCGCCAACGGCTTCAGAACCGCCAACGCCCTCTCAAACTCCGACGGCTCCGCGATGCTTCCCAAATCCCCTGTACAGACGACGACGTCCGGATTGACGCGTTCCACCAACGGCATCAGCCGTTCGACGGTTCCGTAGTCCTGACGCGAACGACGGCGGACATGCTGTGTGAACACGCCCAGGACACGCTTGTCCAGCAGCCAGCCGAAACCAGCTGGCCAATTTCCAAGATGCATGTCAGACAAATGCAGTATTCTCACAATTTTCGCGTCTCCGCCAAGCTTCATTTTACATCCAATCTAAAAAAATACCATCAAAACAACGGAGTTCAAGTTCCTTTCATAAGACATCTGCCCGCTTGATGCTATAGTATTCATGTCATTTCACGTCAAAACCGCCATTTGCCATCCATGAAAACCCTTTACACAGCCCGAACCGTCATTCGTCCATGGTATCTATCGGACGCCGACGACTTCTTCGAATACGCCTCCACACCCGACGTCGGACCAAACGCCGGGTGGGAGCCGCATCGCACGCGTTCGGACAGTCTCAATGTCATCAAAAACTACTTTCAGAGAACATATTACCACTGGGCCATCGTCCTGCCGGACTTGGGCAAAGTCATCGGCGGCATCGGCCTTACGCAGGATCCGAAACGCTCCTTCCCCCAGGCCAAGGCTCTTGGATATTCCATGTCCAAAGACTTCTGGGGGCACGGCTACATGACGGAAGCCGCGCAGGCGGTCATATCCTACGGATTCAAAGATCTTAACGCACAACTCATCTCCGCATACCACTACTCCTTCAACGAACGTTCGAAACGCGTCATCGAAAAATGCGGCTTCACCTACGAAGGGAAGCTGCGCCTCTGCAGCCAGCCATACATGGGCGTCCTCCATGACGACTGCTGCTATTCCATGACGCGCGACGAATTCACCAAACTATATCTCTGATTCCATTCAATATGAAACAAAAGTCCATCATCGCGGCTCTCGCCGCTCTTGTTCTGGCAACCGCCCTGCTGTTCATGCCTCCGGGCGTGACATCTCGTTTCGCCAGTCTTGTCCGAATCGTCACCCACCCTGCGTTGGCATGGTCGGATTGGACGGCGCGTATCGCGTTGGCCACGATCGGCAACGGCTCTCCCATACCGGAGCAGGAAAAAATCACACAGCTCCAATACGCATACGCCGTCAAAGAGGCGGAAGTCGCCAACGCATGGGCACTATACACATCTGCACTCATCGAAAACCGCTTTCTGAAGGATCGCTTGCGTCAAGTCATTGACAACACCGCATATACATTGACGCTCTGCAAAGTCATGAAACGAGATCCCGTCTCCAGCTACTATGACACCATCATCATCGACGGCGGCACCAAGCAAGGGCTCAAAGTCGGCCAATTCGTCATGAATCTGCCGCCGACGCCTAAAACGGAAGAAGAACGACAACCACCTGTGCTTCTTGGCGTCATACGAGACGTCTCACGAGACTCCGCAACCGTCACATTGACAACATCTACCGACTTCTCCATCGCCTGCCGCATTCCCGCCCGAAACGTCACGGGCCTCATCACGGGACGAGTCAATTCCAGCCAGTCAGGCCCATCCATCAGCATCCCGCCGGGCAATCTCATCCTGCGCCATCCGACGGAGCCGCCGGCCGATCCCGTCCAAGTCGGAGACAAAGTCTATACCAGCACGTTGGGCGACAATTCCGAAAGTCTTGACAGCATTTATGTTGGAACGGTCGAAGAAATCAGCACGAACGAAATCGGCGCCCCCATCCTCCATATCCGCCCAGCCGTCACGAATGACCAATTGAATTATGTCATGGTCGCCCTGAAATCCACAGAAGAAGAACTTAAGAAAAAGCAGCAAAAGCAGCAAAAGCAACAGCAGTAATCCAGCCATGCCGTCCATGCAAGACAAACCAAGGCTTGTTGAAATCGAAATCCACTTCAATCCGAAGTTGATTCTCGAATACATGACCTCGCGCCATGGTTTCTGGAGACACGCCTCTTTCATAATCGTCACCCTCTTCTGGATTTCCGTCGCGTTCGGCCTCCAACTTGCGCTGCCCGTCGTCTTTCCCGCATGGCCATGGCTTCCCGCCGCATGGGGGACCGCCTATCTCGCCACACGGCGCGGCCCGATCTGCGCGATGGCCTCCGCCTTCGCCATTGGACTCGCCATGGACGCCATCTGTTTCCATCCGCTCGGCCCGTCATCCATCATTCTCGTCATCGTCGCACTGGCCGTCAGGCTCATTTCAGACAGACTGCCATGGGAACGTTATTTCCGTGTCAATACCCTGCTCCTATCTATCGTATCCACCGCCATTTACGTCATCGGCAAGATTTTCTTCTGCCGTCAGTCCGCCACGTTGGAGACCGATATCGCCCTGCTGCCGAAATTTCTCGTCGGCGGCATTTTGCTGAGCCTCCCATGTTGCTTCCTTACATTCTCCGTCAAGGATATTCTCGAAGGATTTCTCTTCCCTTCAGTTGAAGCGACTGAGCAACCTGCGGAGGAATGACCATGCCGGGCTCCAACTACCTATCGCAATGCCGTGTTCTTCGACTGGCCGTCTGCGCCGTCATTCTCGCGCTGATCGCCTATATCGGCTGGTTGCAACTCGCTGAAAATGAAGAGATGAACCACTGGAGCGAACGTCAGCAGAAACGTCTGAACTACGTTCCCGGAAAACGCGGCGCCATCGTGGACCGCAACGGCGTCCCGCTCAACTACGATATCGCGACATATTCCATCGCCATCCATATCGAACGGCTGCGCGACCCGCGGGACACCCGAACGGCAACCGTCAATAAAGTCTCCGCGGCCATTGCCGAACTTGCAACCATGCTTGGGCCAGACGCTTACCGCACACGCCCAACGACGCAGGCCATTGTCCGCCATGTCATTCAATCCGCCCCGCTGCCGCTCGTCCTATGGGAGAATCCTTCGGAAGAGATGCTGGCTCAATTCGCCATCCAACGGCATCGTTTTCCTGCGGCAGATCTCGTCCTTTCATGGAAACGCGTCTATACCCATGAAACCGTCGCCACGCAAATCAGAGGCTACGGTGCTCCAGACAAGCCCGCCACGGCGGATTCCGCTTTGCGGCTGTTCAATTTCAAGGAATTCGTCGGACAGACCGGCATTGAACTCGCATGCAACGACAAGTTGCGTGGTACAAACGGCTACCAGCTTTTCCAGACCGACGTTTTCACCTACTGGCATGAAACCGTCGAAACAAAAAAAGCCATGCCCGGACAGGATGTCGCCTTGACCATCGATGTCAAGCTACAGCAGGCCGCAGAGGAAATCTTCAGCAACCAAGGCCTCAAAGGCGCAATGGTCATCATGGACGCCGTGAACGGAGAAGTTTACGTCATGGCCTCCGTCCCGTCCCATCATTTGCCGCTCCGCAAGGAAGATCTCGCGGAGCGCGGCGTCATGTCCAACCGTGCATTGGCGGGCTACTACCCGCCAGGCTCCACCATCAAACCGTTGATTGCCATAGCGGCCTTGCAGCAAGGCATCGTGACGCCATATGAATATTTGTACTGCCCGGGCTTCTTCCAATTGACGGAGAAAAAACGAATCGGCTGCACTGCAAAATTCGGCCATGGCGAATTGACCATCGTTCCCGCGTTGGCCTGTTCCTGCAACGCTTATTTCTGCCAACTGGGAAGCCGTCTCGACTACGCAAAACTCGCGGAACTCGCCTCCTTCATCGGGCTTGGCAAACGATTGAACACGCTCCTTTGGCGAGATGAAGCCGCCGGCATCGCCTTCACGCCAGACTGGGTCCGCGCACAACGCAGACGCGATCCGCACTGGCATCCGGGAGACGCCGCCAACGCCGCCATCGGACAGGGCGACTGGATCGTCACGCCGCTCCAAATGGCCGTCTATGCATGCGCCATCACGACCGGCCGTATCTTCACTCCTAAATTTGTCATTTCCGACGACGACGCTCTCGTCAACACCGTCTCATGGCCTGATGAAATCTGGGCACCCGTGAAAGACGGTCTTCTGGACTGTGTCATCGCCCCACGCGGAACAGGCAAGGAATTGCGAATCAAAGGAATAGACGTTCTCGGCAAGACGGGCACGGCGGAGCACAACAAGAACGCCCCCCCGCATGCATGGACGTTCGCCGCCCTGCCCGCATTCAATCCGCGCTTCGTCGGCGTCTGCGTCGTCGAGGAAGGCGGCGGCGGTGGCAAAGTCGCCGCGCCGCTCCTTCATGACATTCTCGTGCAAGTCATCGACACCTATCTTCCCACGACGTTTCCTGAAGGGGAATGACATAGCCGATGAAGGGAAATGTAACGACGGTGTCCCGCCGTTGGCGGCTTATAACCCTGTGCATGATACATCCTCTTTGTCGTTACAACGCCAACGGTGAAACGCCGTCTCACATGCCGGCAACGGCGGAACGTCCCCCAGCCAGGCTTGTTTATTCTCCCCAAAGACCGTTTATTGACTAATGGCAGTTTGATTCGGCAGACAATAATGTAAATTAAAAAAAAGTTTTATTTTTCATTTGACTTACAGTAACCATAAGGTTTATTTTATAGAAGGACAATAGTAAGAGTTCTGAATCAGACGAATGGAACTCATTTCAGTAATGAAAGAAAAACATTGATTTGTGTATTGTTTGGCGTGTCGGGATTCGTCATGGCAGCGAATCTTGTCATTGGGATTTGTCAGAAAACACCAGAAAAAGGGAGCTTTGGGATGAAGCGATTGTTGCAGTTGCTGATTGGTCTTTCATTGGTATGGGCGATTACAAGCCATGGGGCGGATGTGCTACGCTTCCGCGGCGAGAATTCGCAGGGAATCTTCAATGAAACAGGCTTGTTGAAGAGCTGGCCGGAAGAAGGCCTGACGCCGTTGTGGACTTATACGGGGCTTGGCGGCGGCTGGAGTAGCGTGTCGAAAGTCGGAAATCGCCTCTTCACGACCGGCACGGATGCGGAAGACAAGTCGCGTGAAATCGCAGTGTGCCTGGATTTGAATGGCAAGAAGCTCTGGCAGACAGTCGTGGGAAAAACATGGCAACGCGCTTATCCCGGAGCCCGCTGCACGCCGACATGCGTGCCGAAAGGCGCAGCCGGCGAAGACTGTGTTCTGGTGCTTTCCGGCAGCGGTGACATCTACTGCCTGAATGCAGCGGACGGCAAAGTTCTCTGGCAGAAGGACATCGCGGCGACTTACCAGTCCCGTTTCGGGCATTGGGGCATGGCGGAATCGCCTGTCGTCAAAGACGGAAATGTCTTCGTGGTGGCTGGTGGCGGCAAGGCTCTTGCCGTGGCGTTGAAAATCGCAGACGGCTCCGTTGTCTGGGAATCAAAGCCCAACAATGACCATTGCGCATACGTGACTCCTGCCCTGCTCGGCGACCAGCTGATCGTCATGACCGCCACCAAAGTCAACGGAATCGACACGAAGACCGGCGAAATTCTTTGGGAAAGCAAGTATAGCGAGATGGCAGGTCCTGTCCGTTGGGGCGGCATCAACTGCAATCCGCCCGTCGTCAAAGGCAACCGCTTCTTCGTGACGGCCGGCTACGACCAAGGCGGCGTGATGTACGAGCTAAATCCCGATGGCAAAGGCGTCAAAGTCATATGGTCCAGCAAGGTGCTGGATCCGCATCATGACGGTGTCGTGGAAATCAACGGCAAGCTCTATGGTTCCAACTGGGAGAACAACAACTCCGGCAAATGGGTCTGCATGGACTGGGACACGGGCAATGTCGTCTATGAGGAAAACTGGGGAAATCTAGGCAAAGGCAGCATTCAATACGCGGATGGAATGCTTTACATGTATGAAGAGCGCCGTGGGACGGTCGGCCTCGCGAAACCGGCAGACAAGCTGGATGTCGTCAGCAAGTTCCCGATTCGCTATGGGACGAAAGAGCATTGGGCGCATCCGACCATCAGCGACGGCATCCTCTATATTCGCCGTGGCGACGCCTTGGCGGCGTTTGACATCCGTGCGAAATAGAGCGTGTAACAGCCGCCATGGCGACGTACCATGGCGGCTGTTATGTTGAAATATTGCTTTTGATTAAGGAGAAAAAGTGAAACAACGTGAGTTTTTAGGCGAATTCGCCGGTACGTTTTTGATGGTCCTGTTTGGCACGGGATCTGTCGCGGTCGATACCTTGTTCGGAGCTCACAAAAGTCTTGGCGTGATTGCGATCATCTGGGGCGTAGGCGTGACGCTGTCGATTTATCTGACTCGCCATTTATCCTGTGCGCATTTGAATCCGGCCGTATCGTTGGCGATGGCGACGAGCGGTCGTATGACATGGCGAAAAGTACCGTGTTATCTCATCGCCCAGTTTCTGGGCGCATTTCTCGCCGGCTGGGTCGTCTATCTTTTGTTTTCACCAGCCATTGCTGATTTTGAGGCCACTCACCAGATTGTCAGAGGAACTCCCGAATCGGTCGCGACGGCACGCATGTTCGGAGAGTTTTACGACACGAAAATCGTCTCATTGCCATTGGCGGTTTTCGGCGAGGCATTTGGCACGTTCATTTTGGTTGTCATGATCTTCGCCTTGACGGAAGGATGCAATGTCGGCAGGCCATCGGACACAATGGCACCGGTTTTCATTGGGCTGACCGTTTCATCGGCCATCTGCCTGATCGCGCCATTGACGCAGGCGGGCTTCAATCCCGCACGCGATTTCAGCCCGCGCATGGTCGCGGCCATCATGGGCTGGGGGCGCCATGCCCTGCCGGACGCCCGCGGCGGTTTCTTCTGGGTCTATATGCTCGGCCCATGCCTGGGCGCCGAAGTGGCGGCGTTCTTGTTTGTGAAAGTCTTTGAACCGCTTATGAATAGAAAAGCGAATGCTGATTGCTGTTGCGGGAAACAAGAGAACGTCTGCACGTGCGGAAGCGGCAAAAAGGAGGAAAAATGATGAAGAAGACGAAACTTTTATTGATAGGCGGATTTTTGGCGGCAGGCAAGACAACCATGCTATGGGAAACGGCCCGCGCCTTGGCCAAACGAAATTACAAAGTCGGTCTGATTACGAATGACCAGGCCCCCGATTTGGTTGATACGGCGTTTTTGACGAAAACAGGTGCGGGCGTCCGGGAAGTCTCCGGCAGTTGTTTCTGCTGCAATTTCCCCGGCTTCGCGAACGCCATCGCCTCGTTGACAGACGCTGGAGCGGATTTCATCGTGGCGGAACCAGTCGGCAGCTGCACAGACTTGTCCGCGACAATCCTCCAACCAATAAAAGACAAATATCCCGAATGGGAATTGCTGCCGTTGGTTGTTTTGGTGGAACACGCCCGCATGCAGGAGGCATTGGGCATCACGGAGGGGCTGACGCATCCCGATGCGTTGTATATCATTGAACGCCAGATGTCTGAGGCGGATTTCATCGTCTTGAATAAATCTGATTTGTTGAGCGAAAAGGAATTGAAAGACGATTTGGAAATTTTGCGAAAACGCTTCCCCGACACACCCGTCAAAGCCATTTCGGCTTTGAACGGCACGGGCGTGGACGACGTGTTGGATAATGTGCTCAAAGCAACAGACAAAGCCGGGAAACGCCTGACAGACGTTGATTACGACCGTTATGCAAACGGCGAGGCCGTTCTTGGCTGGTTGAACGCCGCCATGGATTTGCGCGGCAAAACGGAATGGCATGCATTCTCGGAAAATCTGCTCAATGCTCTCCGACAAGCATTTGCGGAAAAGAATGCAGAAATCGGCCATGTCAAGTTGATTCTTCTCGACAGCGAAAAAAGCATCATAGGGAACATTGGAAAACTCGCGGATTCAGCAAGTTGCCGTGGTGAAACGGAATTGTATGCGCCGCATGTCACGTTGATTCTCAACGCACGTGTGCAAATGCCGCGCGAGAAGTTGGAGGAAACGGTTCATGCGGTGGTGGCGAAACTGGCGAAAGAAGCGGACGTGTATGTCGGTTATGACACGGAACTGTGTCTGACGCCTGGCCGTCCAAATCCGACGTATCACTACAACCAAGTGATTTAAAGGCAATACGTTTTGATGATGGATATTTATATTACAAACAATCAAACATGACAGGCCAAATAAGAAACACTATGAAAAAATCATACATCATTTGCGCCTGCCATTACTACCGCCGTATTCCGTCGGTCAAAGTGCAGGCGATATATTCCGCCTGCCTGGCGGCTGGCGTGGACTGCACGGTCGTGCCTGATTTATGCCGTATCAGCGCCAAACATGAGCCGCTCAATGCGGAATGCACGATACTGGGCTGCCAGACACGCGCCATCAAGACATTGATCGGCCATGCCGCAGATTGGATGGACATTCGCTCGATACCGACGGAGGAGCTTCTTGAAAAGCTTTCACTTCCGAAAGAGTTCCCTTGGAAAGAGTTACCGGAAGTCACGTTGTCCGATAAATGGATTCCGTGGTTTCCCGCCATCGACGCAACGCGCTGTATCCAATGCGGCAAATGCATGGATTTCTGCATGTTCGGCGTTTATTCCAAACCAGATGGCAAAGTGACCGTGACGAATCCGGAATCCTGCAAGACGGACTGCCCCGCCTGTGCGCGCATCTGCCCCGCCAACGCCATCATCTTCGCAAAATCAGAAGAAGAGCGATTGAATGGTTCATTGGACGAACCAGTCAAACCGTCGGAAAACGACCAAGCCGCTTTGCGCGAGCGATTGAAACATCGTCGTGTGCCACGTCTGTTCAAGGAGGAATGACGACGATGAATCCGCTTGTCCCCCTGCGTATCATGCTCGGCTGTTCATTCCGTTCTCAATGGAATCTCCTGCGATTCTGCTGGAACGGCAATGGCGCCGTGCGAGCATTTGAACGCCGGTTAAAAAAGGGGGAGCCGTTCTTTCCAGCCTTCATCATGATGTCCATTACGAATCGTTGCAATCTGCACTGCAAAGGCTGTTGGGTGGAACAGACAAAACCGCCGATGGCATTGTCGCTGAAGCAGATGCAAGGCATTATCGATACAGCGAAGAAATACGGTTCGAAATTTTTCGGACTGTTGGGCGGCGAACCGCTCCTGCATCCGGATGTCATGACGTTGATTGAAAACAACCCGCAGGCGTATTTTCAATTGTTCACGAATGGAACGCTTTTGGATGCCGATATTTGTGCACGTCTTGCCAAATTGGGCAATGTCACGCCTCTCATCAGTATCGAAGGCATGGAGACGGAATCACGGTTGCGACGTGGCCGCGACGACGTGTTTGCCAAATCAATTGCAGGTCTGGAGGCCGCCATCAAGGCAAAGCTTTTCACGGGCGTGGCGGCCAGCATCAACCGTAACAATTATGACGAACTCGTCAGCACGGAATATTTGGACTTTCTCGTGAAGAAAGGCGTCCATTACATTTGGTATTACATTTATCGTCCATGCGGGAGTTCGCCCGAGCCAGAGCGGGCATTGGATGTGGAACAAATCGTGGGGCTTCGGCGATTCATCGTGGAACAGCGGCGAAAGGCGAAACTCATGATCATCGATGCCTATTGGGATGCGGACGGCAACGCCGTCTGCCCGGGCGCCATGGGACTTTCACATCATATAGCGCCAAATGGCGCCGTCGAATTCTGCCCGATTGTCCAATCGACCGATGGCTATTTGAATGAAGACGCCTCCAATCTGGAGGAAATTTTCCAGAAGAATCCATATTTGAAGCAGTTGCGTCAGTTTTCCGTGCAAAATGGCCGCTGCTGCCTGCCGATGGCGGCTCCGCATGAACTGAAGGACTTTCTGTCTGAACGGAAAGCCTTTGATTCCTCCAATCGCGATTATCCGCAAGAACTTGCGGCGGCGGCCCCATTGCCCTGCCATCATGTTCCAGGGCAGGAACTTCCGGAAAAATCGCTGGCGTACCGTTGGGGTAAACGACATTATTTCTTCGGCTTTGGAGCATACGGATGAGCGAGCAGACGAACAAGCAACAAGTTCCGCAAGACTTGCAGACGCGCTGCGCCGTTCGCGACGCCGCACGAAAGCTGGTCATTGCCGCAAACCTGTTGCCTCCGCAACGTCTGGAGAGGCTTCAATCTCTTGCATCAGAATTACTTGTAGATTTAAATCTACAAAATCAAGGTTATGACGACTATGCCATGATCTGGCTGAACAACGCCGTCTGGGAACGATATTTTCCGACCATTCCACGAAACAGGCGGTTGCTATTGCTGCCGTTCTGTCTGCGCAACCATGATGAATGCACGGCACCACGCGATGATTTGGGGCTGATATGTCAGGAATGTGGGAAATGCAGGATTCCAGCAATTTCTGCACAGGCGGACGCATTGGAGATGCCCGTGCTGGTGGCTGAATCAAGCTCGCGTGTGGCGGAATGGGTGGAAGCCGGTGAAATCGAGGCAGTTGTCGGCGTATCTTGTTTGAATTCACTGGAGAAGGCATTTCCAGCCATGCTCCGCCATGCGGTGCCTGGCCTCGCGATTCCCCTGTTGCGGGATGGTTGCAAGGATACTGAATACGATGAAAGTTTTCTGGTGGATGCCATGCAATTGCCGGAAGACGGCTCGTTCGCCTTGGTCTCGATTCCGGATGTCCAAAAGCAAATGACGGAACTTTTCACGGAAAAGATCGTTTCGTCTTATTTACGTTTTGACAAGGATTTGACGATATTTTCCAAGGAGATTGTCCATTCGCTTTGCGCCCATGGGAAACATTATCGTCCGATGATCGCCTGCGCCGTTTATTCGGCCTTGTCGCGATGCAACGAATATCCTGAACTGTTGCGCGTGGCGGCCTTGGCGGTGGAATGTTTCCACAAGGCCTCCTTGATCCATGACGATATCGAAGACAATGATTCAGAACGATATGGAGAACCGACCATGCATCAGCGCATTGGCATGCCAGCCGCTCTGAACGCAGGCGATTTTCTGGTTGGAGAAGGCTATCGGCTGTTCTGCCATGAATCCATTCCCAAAACCATGAGGGCTGAAATGGTCGATCAAGCGGCGCAGGCCCATTGTGAACTGGCCCTTGGGCAGGCCCGCGAATTTGAATTGTCCCAATCCGCCGTGACATTGGAGATGTGTCTTGAGACGTATCGCCTGAAAACATCACCAGCTTTCCGCGTCGCAATGAATATTGGAGCGATCGCAGCCGGTAAATACAACGACTATCGTGATTTCTTCCAACGCTTTGCGGATTTGATTGGCGTGGCCTACCAGCTGTATGACGACTTGGAGGACACAGAGGCGAATCCTGCCTCATCCGTCGATTGTCTCATGCTTGCAAGAAGTTGCAACCGTGAAGACGCCAGACGCGTCATCATGGACGAATACGAACAATATCGCCACAAGGCTTTTGAATGCCTTGAAGAGCTGAGCGATGTCCCTCTGAAGATTCTTTTGTGGCGTTTGATGGGAAAGGTGC
Organism: Victivallales bacterium; assembly: GCA_017548425.1. Classification (GTDB taxonomy): domain Bacteria; phylum Verrucomicrobiota; class Lentisphaeria; order Oligosphaerales; family Oligosphaeraceae; genus UBA1407. Next base: position 2,904 of record JAFZAB010000005.1, on the reverse strand, counting down.
TGAAAGATGTTCTATAGACCGACATTTGAAAAAGCCTTTTACCGGACAATGCTGCAAGGCTGGAGACGCATGTCCTCCAAAGCACAAGACCTTGTCCGACAAGGAGTTGTCGCCACTCAAGGCACAGGAGGATTATTCTGCGGACGCGGCGGTCAGGAAGATTTGTATTATACGTTTTTCGGTCTGTTGCTTTCCCTGATGCCAGACATGAAAATAAACAGAAAAACATGCCGTCATGCCTTGGATTCAATCGACTTGCATTCATTGGATCTCATCCATTTCTGTGCCTTTTTTCGGTCTCAACGAATTCTTCATCCGTTTACATGGAAATTAAAATATGATATTTCCCATCTACATTCTCTGCCTTCGACGGCATATCCACATGCCAATCCCGAAGCGCCATATTCACGATTCTTGCGTGATATGTTGCTAAATGACTGTGGAGAAAAAACATCACTTCCTGATTTGCATGAATACCGTCTGCCAAATGATTTATATTCAAATCTGAAAAATCAGACGATATACAATGTCAATGCGACGGCGGCAGCGGCATTTTTATTGCCTGATGAATTACGACGACAGACGCTCAATGCTTTGTCAGCGGAACAGGCGGAAGACGGCACGTTCGGCGGCAATCTCCTTTCGACAGCAGTTGCTTTGTTCGCGTTGCAATCACATCAAACGAATGCGCGATTTTCTGCAAAAGGCTATTTGCAGGAATGTTTGCGCGAAAACGGCTTTTTCGCGCCGATGCCCGATGCGCCGGAAGGCGATCTGGAATATACCGTTTACGGAGTTCTTGCCATGGGAGCAACGCCATGATCAACAAGAACTTGAAAGAATATCTCCTGACCATGCGCGAAGAAGACGGCTTTTTCAGAAGCGGTCTTTCCGATTCGCCCATCTCCACGGCCATCGCCTGTGTCGCCTTGAAAATCGCCGATCCGGAAAAATATGCCAGTCAAATCAATGCGGCGGAAGCATGGTTGGAAGCAAATTGCAATGCCGACGGGCTTTATGGCGACAGTATTGAATCGCCGCCCAACCTGACGGCCACCTATCTGGCCGCCATGGCGCTTCCCTCAGCCAAACGTGCCAAAGCTTATCTGGAAACACAATTCGGCAGTTTCTCTTTCGAAGATGTAAAGCGCGGATTACTAGCAGAATATGGCAAGGATTTGACGTTTTCCGTTCCGCTTTTGGCATTGGCTACGGCATCTGGATTTTTTGCAGACACAGCGGCGGCGTGGCGTGGAATGCCGCGCTTTCCGTTTGAGACGGCAGTTCTGCCGGAAAGTCTGTTCAAATACATGAATCTGCCAGTTGTCAGCTATGCAATTCCTGCCTTGATTTGCGTCGGCCTTGCGCAATTAAACTATATGAAAGATGGAATTCTCAAGAGGTTACGTTCTTTGGCTGTCAAGAAGGCACTACGTGTATTGGAAGCAAAACAACCGGAGGACGGCGGCTTTTTGGAAGCCGCGCCATTGACTGGTTTTTGCGCCATCTGTCTGTGCGCGGCCGATATGAAAACGCATCCTGTAACGCAAAAAGCGTTGCAATTTCTCGTCGATACCCAGCGTGAAAACGGCGCATGGCCAATCGACCGTGATCTACGCCAATGGGTGACGACTCTTGCGTTAACCATCTTGGCTCCAGAGTTTTCCACAGAGGAAAAGGCTTTTTACCGCCAAGCTTTAGCTCAGTCTCAAACAAAAAACACCCATCCCTTTACACGTTCCATGCCAGGTGGTTGGGCATGGACGACCCATTCCGGTGGCGTTCCAGACGCGGACGATACGCCATCCGCCTTGATTGCGCTCCATGCGTTGGGCGAAGGCGTGACACCAACCGTCATCAACGGCATCAAATGGCTGCTGGATTTGCAGAATCGCGATGGGGGGATACCAACATTCTGCCGTGGTTGGGGCAAACTTCCGTTCGACAGAAGCTGCCCAGATCTGACGGCCCATACCTTCCGTGCCATTTCCTTGTATATGAATGACTTGCCTGAACCGTTACGGTCACGGGCACGCAAGGCACAACGTTCGCTTCTACATTTCCTGGAAACAACGCAAAATCCCGACGGCTCCTTTACGCCGCTATGGTTCGGTGACCAGTTGGCAGCGGACAAGACGGCTCCCGTATATGGATCCGCAGTCGTTCTGGAACATCTGGCTGGCATCGATAAGCCATTCTTGCGGAAGACGTTGGATTATCTATTGAAAATGCAGCATAAGACAGGCGGCTGGGGTGGCACGGATGGAAAGACCGACTATGTCATCACGACGGCACGCTGCATTTCCGCCTTGAGGCCGTATCCAGAAGCCGCTGAAGCCGTTGCATGTGGAATCGAATTTCTGCGGCCATTTGCAGCCTCTCCGCAAACGGCTCCTTTGGAGCCAATTGGCTTGTATTTTGCCCATTTGTGGTATAGCGAAAAACTGTATGCGCCTATTTTTCTGGCGAAGGCGGTGACGGATGATTGAACGAATATTCGACATCGCCTTGAGAATCCTATTTGTCCTGACGGCATGCGCAGGTATTTGGCATTACGTTAGTTTTGTCACGCCACGCGTTGTTGAATACGCCGTGCCTGTTCGTGACGGTTCCGAATTCCGTGTCGTCAAAAAAATGACAACGAAAATCGGTGAGACGTTCAAGTCGTTTTCCTCTGAAAACGCTGTCAAACCATTCGACGGCGAATGGCCGTGTTTCCGCGGGGCAAGACGCGACAATCTTGTTCAGGAAGACCGTCCATTGACGAAGAATTGGGGGGCTGACGGTCCGAAGGTGATGTGGCGGAAGGAGTTAGGGGAAGGCTATTCAGGAGCCATCATCGCACAAGGCCGCGTCTATCTGCTCGACTATCTTGAAAAAGAGGATTCCGACGCTTTGCGTTGT
>JAFZAB010000056.1 GCA_017548425.1 Victivallales bacterium | reverse complement strand
GTCATGTCCGAATAATGATGGCGGATGATTTCGGCGGCGAGATCATCGACTTCCGGATTGTCGTTGCCGAATTTCGCCTTGTAGTCGCGGAGCTTCAGGCGGAGCTGTTCGTTGTCTTTGAAATCGTTGCGGAGAGCCGTAAGAAGTTCGTCCATGGAGATTTCGTGGGTGTCATAGACGAAATGCTTGATGGCGGCGAGAGAGTCCGCCGCGTCCGCGAGACCTTCCGTGAGAATCTGGCCGTGGTTGTAGAACGGACCGCCATGCTTGTAGTCTTTCCCGTGTTCGACACAGCCGCGGATCATGTTGGAGCGGAATGGATTGGGAGCGTGTTCGCCATAGACCTGCTGGGCTTTGTTCGCCATGTTGACGACCATTTCCACGGCCCAGTCAAGCTGTTTTTTGTAGGCTGCGAAGAATTCATCAAACGTCTTGAAATCGCGTGCGTCGCCAGTCTGCGGGCCGATGATTTCATGTGTATGGAGGCATTCGCCGTTGAAAAGCGCGTATTCGAGGCATTTGACGACGGAGATTTCGCCATCTTCCAAGCCCATGTGGGATTTGCCTTGAATGTCGATCTGGTTGCAGCCGTTCATGCAATAGTTATGGGAGTCAACTGGCGGAATGCCAAGGGCTTCCAACGCGGGGCAGACGACTTCGTCGTTGTAGAGCGCGGGCATGCCGATGCCCGTCGCAAGCGTCTTGTACGCTTCGTCGAAGATTTTTTTCGGCGTGTTGCGATGGCAGCGAAGCGTGATGTTCGGCGTGTTGAAACGGAACTTCCGCGCGACGGCCATCACTTCATAGGTGAGCGGGTTGGACATGTCGTTCCAATTCTCGTCGCTGCCGCCGATACAGAGGTTCCATGCGCGGAGCTTATGGAAGCCTATCCATAAGTGTTCCAACGCCATACGCGCATCGTCAGGATCGCTGTTGTTGTAGGCACTGAGCATGAATTGATCAAAACGGCCAGGCGAATCCGTGCCGTCGAACGTGAAACAGAGATAGAAGCATGCGCAGGCGGCGAGAAAATCTGGCGCGGGTTTGCGGGGAACGACTTTAAATGCTTCCGCCAGACGCATGTAGAGCTTCGCAATTTCTGGCGAATCGACCTTTTGGGCGAGTTCGGCGGCTTCCACCGCGCAACGGTCGCCAACGGTGTCCAACGCCTCCAAAGCGGTCAATGACGCGTCATACCAATCGGAAGCTTCCGGATGCTGCGGGCGATATTTGGCGATGCGGTCGCGCAAGCCGTTCGTTCCGAGTTCGAGAAGCATTTGGTAGTCTGGATTGGAATGGCCGCCCCATGTGCCGCCCCATCCCGTATGGTTGGCCATGAATTTGCGGTCGAGCTCCGTCTGCGTTTCGCCAATCAGTCTGCCGGTGGCTTGCGGGATGAAGACTTCCTTGATGTGGTTGATGTCATCAGCCAGTTCGGGATGTTCCTTCGCTTCGTTGTCGAGACGGCCGACATCAACGCAGATTCCGCCACCGAATAAATAGGTGACGGCTGGTTTCCAGCCTGCGTTCGGAAAGACGACTTCTTCGTCGAAGAGCAACGGCAGGACTTTGGCGTTCTGCAGCATGCCGCTGGCGATCTGTCGGCTGAGATTCTTGGAAGGGCAGGAAAGGAATCCGTATGCGAACGGTTCGATGGTCTGGATGGCGTCGTTCATGGCTTTGCTCTTTTATAAAAGGTTAAAAACACTCAAGTAATATTGTATTTTAATTCAGTGGTTTGTCAAAGAGAACGATGTCATTATCTTGAAAAAATGTTGTGATTCTGAACCACGAATGGACACTTCTTAATGCTGAATGCTTAATGCTTAATGCTTAATTATGTAACCCCAGATCACACGGATTACTTTGTTGCACATAAAAAAACGCCGCCGTGACGGTTGTCATGGCGGCGTTTTCATGTCTTCAGGAGGCGATTAGTGATGCTTGGCTTCACGTCTCTTGACTTCGCTCGGCTTCTCGTAGTGGCGACGATTACGGAGTTCCTTCATCGTACCTTCCTTATCGAGCTTTTTCTTAAGTTTGCGAAGAGCTCTTTCGACGGGTTCACCTTTGCGGCACTTGATTTCTGACGGCATGCTTTTATTCACCTCCTTTGCGTCTTAGGATATCGCGCATCCGTCTGGCCAATGGCCAGATGGATGTCGCGGAAAACAGAAAAATTATAAAATACTTCCGTTTTTGGAAAATGCAATTTGTTTGAGTGTTTTTTGCGACGGCGGGCCGCCGCCGCCACACCCTTATGCGACGGCGGGACGCCGCCGCCACACCGTTACTTCACGTTTTCCTTGACCCACTTCTGGGCGAAGGCGAGAACTTCCAGATTCATCGGGATCAGCTTCGGCTTCTTCGCGAAGGAGGCCGCGAGGGCGTTCTGGAAGGCCGCGTCCGGCAGGCCTGTGAGGCCGAGGCCGAGGATGACGCCGAACATGATCGTGTTCGCGCCTTTCGGATTGCCGGCCTGGATGGCGAGTTCCTGTGCGGGAACCGCGACGCCGCGGACGCCGGCGGGCAGTTTGACATCGCCGATGATCGCGTCGTACATGATCGTTCCGCCTGGCTTGACATCGTTCTGGAACTTCTCAAGCGATGGACGGTTCATGGCGACGAGCAGATCGGGATGATAGACGACGGGCGAGCCGATACGGTCTTCGGAGATGATGACGGAGCAGTTGGATGTGCCGCCGCGCTGTTCGGGGCCGTAGGACGGATACCACGTGACTTGCTTGCCGGCCGCATGCGCGGCCTGCGTCAGCATCGTGCCGAGGCTGAGGACGCCCTGTCCGCCGAAACCGGAGATCTTCACCTGCGATTCTTTGAAGTTCGGATCCTTATGTTCGATGGCGGCGGGGAGATTTGCGATGTCGAACAACTGTTCGAGGGAAGCCGTCGTGAAATCGCTCTTGGCGCGGACGATCGGTTCGGCCGTGGCGGTATTGTCGCGATAATTCCCAAGCGGGAATTCCTTCACCATTTCGGTGTTGATCCATTCGTTGTTGGCGACGGAGCTCTTGCCGAGGTTGGTGGGGCAGGGGGAGAGGATTTCGACGAAGGCGTAGCCTTTGCCTTCCTTCTGGATTTCAATCGCCTTGCGGATGACGCGGCGGGCGTTGCGGATGTTCTTGATGTCGGAAACGGCGACGCGTTCGACGAACACGGGGGCCTTCAGTGTGCTGATCAATTCGCACATATGGGTCGGATAGCCCTGCGTGAGCGGATCGCGTCCATCCGGGCAGGTGACGGTCTTTTCGCCGATCAGCGTCGTGGGGGCCATCTGGCCGCCGGTCATGCCATAGACGGTGTTGTTGACGAAGAAGACGGCGATTTTTTCGCCGCGGTTGGCGGCCTGCAACGTTTCATTAAGGCCGATGGACGCAAGGTCGCCGTCGCCCTGATAGGAGATGACGACGCAGTCCTGCGCGCGGGAAACGCCTGTCGCGACGGCCGGAGCGCGGCCATGGGCGACTTGGATGTTGCCTGCGTCAAAATAGTAGTAGGCGAAAACGGCGCAGCCGACGGGGCTGATGACGACGGCCTTGTCCTGCACGCCGTAGTCGGCCAATGCTTCCGCGATCAGTTTATGGATGATGCCGTGGCCGCAGCCCGGGCAGTAATGCGTGGCAGATGGTGCGGCGGACGGTCCTTTGCGGGGGAATTCAGCGTAGATGCCTTGTGTGCGGATGATTTTTTCTTCCATGGTAGTAGTCTCCCCTGTTATTTGGCGGCCTTCCGGATGGCGTCCATGACTTGGTCGAGTTCGATGAGATTGCCGCCCAGACGGCTGACGAGCTTGACGGGCTTGGCGCATTCAATGGCGAGGCGGAGGTCGTCCGCCATCTGGCCGTTGCTCATTTCGACGGAGATGAAGGTCATCTTGTCATGCTTCGCAAGCTTCTTCGCCTGCTCTGCGGGGAATGGATTCAAGGTGATCGGACGGAAGAGACCGACCTTCAGACCTTCCTTGCGGGCAAGATCCATGGCGGTCTTCGCGATACGGGAGGAGATGCCGTAGGCGACGAGAACGACGTCTGCGTCGTCGCAATTCTGCATTTCGACGCGGGATTCCTCCGCGGCGATCTTCGCGTATTTCTCCTGCAGGTAGTCGTTGAACTTGCCGAGCTGGTCGAAGTTGAGGAAGATGGAGGTGACGAGATTTTCACGCGTTTCCGCCGTTCCCGCGACGGCCTTCGAATTGTCGATGACGGGTTCGATGGCCTTTTCGGGGAAGGTGAACGGCTCGATCATCTGGCCGAGCACGCCGTCTGCGAGAACATACGCGGGCGTGCGCCATTTGAACGCGAGTTCGAAGGCGAGCATCGTGAAATCGCACATTTCCTGCACGGAATTCGGGGCGAGGACGATCGGTTTGTAATTGCCGTGTCCGCCGCCTTTTACGACTTGGTTGTAGTCGCCCTGCTCAGGGCCGATGTTGCCGAGGCCCGGGCCTGCGCGCATGATATCGACGATGACGGCGGGCAGTTCCGCGCCGGCCATGTAGGAGACGCCTTCCTGCATGAGGGAGATGCCAGGGCCGGATGAGGCGGTGAAAACGCGATGGCCGGCGGCCGCCGCGCCGTAGCACATGTTGATGGAGGCCTCTTCCGATTCGGCCTGGAGGAACTTCCTGCCGAGTTTGGGATAGAGGCTGGAAGCCTCATGGAGGACTTCCGAAGCAGGGGTGATGGGATAGCCGAAATAGCAGTCCGAACCGGCGTAGAGGGCGCCGATGACCACGGCCTTGTTGCCTTTTAGAAGTGTAGTTGCCATAATCGTTTATTATTTAATGTATAAGGTGATGACAAACGGGAGGGACGCCTACTTCTTGGGAATGTGGATTTCAAGGGCGTATGGTTCGGGGCATGTGTAGAAGCAGGATGCGCAACCAATGCAGCCTTCGCCTTTGTAAACGACAGGGCGGTAGCCGCGAACATTGAGTTCATTGCCGATTTCAAGGCACTTTTTCGGACATGCATCGACGCAGCGGCCGCAGGATTTGCATTCCAGCGCGTTGATTTGTGGATATGGTGTTGTTTTGTCCATGATGATGCTTCCTTCTTGTTAAGAGAACCAAAACAGAACTAATTAATATAATGTCATCTTGTGCTTTTTAAAGAAATGTTGTTTTTTCGGGTATTGCGATTACATTAAATAGTTTTGAAAACGGACATGCGTCCATGGATTTCATGTCATCAAAATAAAAAAGGCGTTACAGCAAAGGCGGTAGAATCTTATGTGTAGTAGGATGAGCGATTGGCAGACCGATTCAAGCAAGTACATTGTCGGCGTTGGCAGTGATCATGGCGGTTTGGAATTGAAGGCGGCGTTGGTCGCGTGGCTGAAAGGCCGCGGCATCGATGTCGTCGATATGGGCCCGTTGACGTTGGATCCGGAAGACGACTACACGGACTACGCGGTGAAGGTTTCCAAGGCCATGCTGAAAGGCGAGATCACATGTGGCGTGCTGATTTGCAAGAGCGGCATCGGAATGTCAATCGCGGCGAACCGTTTCCATGGTCTTCGCGCGGCGTTGGCGTTCGCTCCCGAACGCGCGGCGCTCTCCCGCGAACACAACAATTCCAATATTTTGGTCAGCGGCGGCAACGGCATGTCCAAAGACGAATTTCTGAAAGTCGTCGAAGCATGGATGGCGACGCCGTACAGTCAAGCGGAGCGCCATACGCGCCGCCTGAACAAAATCGAAACGATGACGTACGACGACACGGCGGCGTTGCGCCATGCCGATCCGGAAATCTACGGGATGATCGAACGGGAGCGTTCCCGTCAGGAACGTGGTCAGGAACTGATTGCGTCCGAAAACTTTGCGTCGCCAGCCGTTCGCGCGGCCTGCGGTTCGATTTTGACCAATAAATATGCTGAAGGCTATCCGGGCAAGCGCTACTACAGCGGTTGCGTCCATGTGGATGAAATCGAACAGGCGGCCATCGACCGCGCCTGCCAGTTGTTCGGCGCGGAAGCCGCGAACGTACAGCCGCATTCCGGCAGCCAGGCGAACATGGCGGCCTACATGGCGCTGATTCAGCCGGGCGACACGGTTCTGGCGATGAGCCTTGACCATGGCGGCCATCTGACGCATGGCCACAAGGTGAATTTCTCCGGTTTGACCTATCATTTCGTTGGTTACGGCGTTGATCCAGAGACGGAAATGCTGAACTACGACACGATTGAACAGCTGGCCGTCGAAAACAAGCCGAAACTGATTCTGGCGGGCGCGAGCGCGTATCCGCGCATCATCGATTTCCCGCGGCTGCGCGCCATCGCGGACAAAGTCGGCGCTTTCTTGATGGTCGATATGGCCCACATCGCGGGTCTTGTGGCGACGGGCGAGCATCCGAGCCCCGTCCCGTATTGCGACATCGTGACGACGACGACGCACAAGACGCTGCGCGGCCCGCGCGGCGGCTTGATCCTCTGCAAGGAGAAGTATCTTAAAGCCGTGAATTCCAAAGTCTTCCCCGGCATGCAGGGCGGTCCGTTGATGCACATCATCGCCGGCAAGGCGGTTTGCTTCAAAGAAGCCATGAGCGACGAGTTCAAGGCGTATCAGAAGCAGATTAAAGTCAATGCGACATGTCTTGCCAAAGCCTTGGCGGAACGCGGCTTCCGCATCGTCAGCGGCGGAACGGACAACCATCTGATGCTCGTTGACCTCCGTCCGAAAGGCGTCAGCGGCAAAGACATCGCGACGGCGTTGGATCGCGCGGACATCACGGTCAACATGAATCTGATTCCGTTCGATCCCGCGAAACCGACGGTCACCAGCGGCATCCGCGTCGGCACGCCAGCCGTGACGACACGCGGCCTGAAGGAGCCCGAAATGCTGAAGATCGCGGATTTCATCACGCGAGTCGCGGAAAACATCAACGACGATGCCGTCATCGCGCAGGTGAAGGCGGAAGTCAATGAATTGACGACGCATTTCCCCATGCCGCAACTTAAGGCGTGAAATCACGCCTTAAGAGCTTAAAGCCAAAAGCTTAAAGCTTAAAGCTTAAAGCGAAAGGCAAGAGCTTTTGGCTTAGTCAAAATCAATAGTAAAAATATGTATTTGCTTTCGGCTTTTAGCTTTTAGCTTTTAGCTAAAAACGCAGGTATTTGCTTTCGGCTTTTAGCTTTAAGCTTTCAGCTAAAAAGTAGGTATTTGCTTTAAGCTTTCGGCTTTAAGCTTTTAGCTGAAAAAGGAATTATGAATCCCGTATCCGTCATCATGCCGCAAAACGGCGACATCAATACGGCTCCTACTTACTTGTTTGACCACAGCGACTTGTATAAGCAGGATCCGCGTGAGGCCGCGCTTGCGTGGTTCAAGGAGGCCCGCTACGGGCTGGGCATCCACTACGGCCTTTACTCGCTGATCGGCAAGGGTGAACGCGCCCTGATGGCGGGGGCGTTGTCGGAAGACGAATACCATGCGCTACCGAAGTTGCTGAAAGCGAATCATTTCGAGGCGAACGACATCGTGGAGTTCGCCATCGCCAACGGCATGCGTTATCTCAATTTCAACGTGCGGAATGCGGACGGCTTCTCGTTGTTCAATACGGCGCAGACCGATTTCAACATCGTGAATACGCCTGCGCATCGCGATTTGCTGGCTGAATTGGCGTCGGTCTGCGAATATCATGGCATCGGCCTTTGCCTGCATTACGCTCTTGGCGAAGACTGGCATCATGCGAAAGGTCCGCGCAAAGGGTGTGAACAAAGCAAGGAGGACTTGCTTGAATACCGCGAGTTCATCATGGGGCAGTTGAACGAACTGCTGACGCAGTACGGGCCGATTGGCGCGATCTGCTTTCAGGAGATTGAAGGTGTTTTGGGCCATGCCGACGGCGAGGCGTTCGACTGCGCGGACTTATATCGCTATGTCCGCCATCTGCAACCGCAGACGTTGGTTTCGTTCGAACAGGGCATCCACGGCAGTGAAGATTTCTTTAGCTGTGTGAAAGCGATTCCGTCGGAGGACGCACCCGATGAACTACAGGGCTTTATCCACAAGCAGGTCGATAAGACGTTGGAGATTCGCATGAGCCTGACGCCGAACGCATGGGGCTACCATGCGGAAGCCGCTGGCCGCCATGAACGCGAAGAAGCCGTCTGGGAGCAGTTGCGCTATGCGCAACGCGCGAATTCCAATCTACTTGTGAATACAGCGCTAATGCCCGACGGTTCGCTGGATGCGGAAGACATCAACACGTTGCTGGAAATCGGACGGCGCATCGAACAGGGTGGTTATCCGCAGTGATTTCGCATAAAGTTGCGAAAAATTGCCATATTTAGTGGAATTTTGGAATTAAACGGCTATATTTATAATTTCACCGTAAAAAACATTTTAATAACCATATAGCAAGAGGGCAACACCATGGCAACCAGTACCTTTAGAAACAAAAACGAAGTCCGTCCGAAAAAGCAGGGCGCCGCGAAGCGCAAACGCGTCAAGGACCAGAAGAAACGCCTTGTCAAGCTTGGCATGACGGAAGAAATGGTCGCGAAGATGCAGAGCAACGATCTCCGTGCTTGGTTGAAGCGCCCGAAAGTCGTGCAGGAAATGTTCGCGAAGAAGGACGAGGCCGCAGAAGCCTAATCTGAATTCCTGATGATTTAGAGAGCCGCCTGAAGCAATTGCTTCGGGCGGCTTTTTTGTTTGTAAGTGGCTAGGAGCCTAGGAATCTAGGAGTCTAGAAAGACAATGATCTCCACCAAAAATCAACGGCAGGCGGCTTTTTTATTCGCCATTCGATGGGAAACGACTATATTATATCTTTTCTGAATATAAAAAAGACAGACTGAAGAGAAAATGACCATGAAGGACGACAAGGAACGCATCGTAATCACAGGGGTAGGGCTGACATCACCAAACGGCAACACCCTGGACGAGTTCCGTGCGAATTTGCTGAATGGCGTGTCAGGAATCGTGCCGTACAACATTCGCTATTTTGGCGACACGTTCGCGGGACTCTGCACGTACGACGCCACGAAATATCAGAAACGCAAGGAGATACGTATCGGGACTCGGGCTGGATCGATTTCCATCTACTGTGTCTGCGAGGCGTTGGCGGACGCTGGCTTGGATTTGGAGAAGGAGTACGCAAAGGATCGGACAGGCGTGTTCGTCGGCATCACGGAGCACGGCAACGTCGAGACGGAAGGGCAGGTTTATGAAATCAGCCAATACAACTACGACACGAAATATTGGTCGCATTACCACAATCCGCGTTCCGTCGCGAACAATCCCGCAGGCGAAGTGACCGTAAATCTGGGCATCACGGGGCCGCATTACACGATTGGCGCGGCGTGCGCGGCGGGCAATCTCGGCATCGTACAAGGCGCACAGCAACTCCTTCTGGGAGAAGTGGATGTGGCGTTGGCAGGCGGCGTTTCGGAAAGTCCGCGTACGTTCGGTATTTTCGCGGCGTTCGCCAGCCAGACGGCGCTCGCGCATCACGACGACGCGACGAAGGCGAGCCGTCCATTTGATCGAGACCGCAACGGCATCGTGATCTCCGAAGGCGGCGCGATGTTCGTCTTGGAACGGCTTGATCGCGCAAAAGCGCGTGGCGCAAAGATTTACGGTGAAGTCGCAGGATGGTGCTGCAATTCGGACGCCAGCGACATGGTGCTGCCGAATCCAGAACGTCAGGCGGAATGCATCAGCCGCGCCATCGCGCGGGCTGGATTGCAGCCGAAGGACATCCATATCGTCAACACCCATGCGACGAGCACGCCTGCGGGCGACGCGAAGGAATGCGAGGCGTTGCGGAAAGTGTTTGACGAGACGTGCACGGAGACGTATTTTAATAATACGAAGAGCTATATCGGCCATTGCATGGGGGCGGCGGCCGCGTTGGAACTGGCGGGCAATCTGCCTGCGTTCGATGACCAGATCGTCCATCCGACGATCAACGTCGAACATCTGGATCCGGCCTGCGCCTTGCAGAATCTTGTGTGCAACAAGCCTGTGAAGGTCGGAAAAGTCGATTCGATTTTGAACAATTCGTTTGGGATGATGGGCATCAACTGCGTGTTGGTCGTAACGCGCTATAGGTCATAAGCGCGAAGGCGCTTATGGCCAATGGCTTATGGCCGATGGCTTATGGCTTATGGCCGATGGCTTATGGCTTATGGCAGAGGATAAAAAACTGAACAACAGTCAATATAAGCAACCATTCAAGAAAAAGGAACAAGATGTCACGCGAGGAAATTTACAAGGCATTGATCGAGATTGTCACCGATATCAATCCGGACGAAGACTGGACACAACTGAAGCTGGATGACCCCCTTCGCGGCAAGCTCGAATCGATGGACTTTCTGGATGTCGTCATGGAATTGCGTAAGCGCTATGGCGTGGAAGTGCCCGAAGCCGACTACGGCAAGCTCAGCACGCTGAACGCATGCGTCGATTATCTGTTCCCGAAACTAAACAAGTGAGGAGATTTCAGGATGGCAGAGAACAATGTGAACATTCCTCCGACCAATCATGTGATGGTTCTTGGAGGTCAGGGGTGGATCGGTCTTGTTGATCGTCTCGGCACGGAGACGAGCATTGTGAACGCCGCCCGCGTTTCGTTCGGCAAAATCCGCACGGAGATGGACGACCGTGATGCGGCGCTGGTGCGTTATCTGATTAAAAATCATCACACAAGTCCTTTGGAACACGTGGTTTTCACATTCCTTGTGCATTGCCCGCTGTTCATCCGTTCGCAGTGGCATCGTCACCGCACATGGAGCTACAACGAAATTTCGCGTCGCTATACGGATGTCGATATCGAATTCTACACGCCGCCCGAACTGCGCGAACAGGCGGAGAGCGACCGTCAGGCGTCGCGTCCGGCGGAGCATCTCGACCAGGCGGCCTGCAAGGCGTTGATCGAAGAGCATCACAAACGTTCTTTGGACTTGTACCACAAGCTGTTGGAGCAGGGCGTCTGCCGTGAACAGGCCCGCGGCGTCCTCCCGCAGGACATGATGACGACGTTCTGGGCGACGGTCGATCTGAACAATCTGCTGAAGTTCCTGGAACTGCGCGACAGCGACCATGCCCAGTGGGAAATTCGCGAATACGCCATCGCCATCAAGAAGCTGATCAAGCCTGATTTCCCGCATGTTGCGGAAATCAAAGGTTGGTAAGCCGCCGAAGGCGGCGCTTATGGCTTATGGCCAATGGCTTATGCCTGGGAGGATCACGCTCCAGCGTGACCGGACGCGCAGGAGCGCGTCCCTCCCGTTTTTGTTTTGAATTGAAAAAGGAAGACATATGAGCATTGTGACGATTATCGGTTCTGGCATGATGGGTTCGGCGCTGGCGTTTCCCGCGCGGGAAAACGGCCATGAAGTCCGCCTCGTCGGAACGCCTTTGGACCGCGACATCATCGACCACGCGCGGAAGACGGACCAGCATCTGAAGTTCGACCGTCCGTTCCCGAAGGGAATCAAATACTATCAAGTCGAAGAAATGGACGAAGCCATCAAAG
>JAFZAB010000055.1 GCA_017548425.1 Victivallales bacterium | reverse complement strand
TTCCAGAACTTCCAGAACTTCCAGAACTTCCAGAACTTCCAGAACTTCCAGAACTTCCAGAACTTCCAGAACTTCCAGTTCTTCATTGTCTCATGAGATACATCACTTTCATTCTCTTATCCATTTCCTGCCTTGCCATCGCGGAGGAGCCACCACGCGCCGCCGCGCGTCTTGCGCATGGCCTGTCATGGGACACGCCCGCTCCTGGCCGCACGGAAGGCCGAATCTACTACTATGTTCCGCCGCAGCTTGATTTGAGCAAGCCCAATGGCTTGTTCATCTTCCTGCACGGCGGTAGTTCGTCGTCGAAGGAAACCGCTCCGCAGACGTACATCTCCGGCGGTCTGAAACGCGAATTGGACAAATCAGATTTCATTCTCGCCATGCCGTCCGCCCCGCCGCCGTTGAAAATCCATACGGGCCATCGCTGGAACTACGAAAACACGTACAAGTCGATACTTGCGACCATTGACGAAACCGCCCGCAAAGCAAACATCGACCGCGACCGCATCATTTTCGGCGGCGTCTCCATGGGCGGCTATGGAGCCTACCACATGTCTCAAATCATCGCCGACCGACTGGCCGGCGTGTGGCTTTGCGCGGGAGCGTGGACCGTCTCGGATTTCAGCACGTTGAACGGAACGCCCGTCTTCATCACGCATGGACGGCGCGACACGTTTCCGTCCGTCAAAGACGGCAAAATCAAAAGCCGCAAGCATGCGTGGACAGGCGTGTCGTTCGCACGGGCGGCGGACAAGCTGATGATGCAATACGGCGTCGAGCATGTCTATGACGAAACCGACGGCGGACATGGCATGCTCGATGACGCCACGGCGCGATTTTTCGAATGGGCGGCGAAACAGCGCCGCCAGCCATACGCGAAACATGTCGTCGTCGTTTCACCATGCGGAACGAAACATCCTGTCATGGAGACGGTTACGAAATCGCGCTGGCTGGAGGCAATCAAAACCGAGCCCGGGCCAATAGAACTCGACAGAATTGTCCTGAAAGGCCCGAACGTCGCAAAAACAGAAGCGGATTGGCGTGCGCAAACATTTGATTTGGAGAAAGTTGAGGCGCAAGGCTTCCGTCTGGTCGCCGTCAACGACGGCGACAACACGTTCCGCGTGAAGGTTGAGCATGTGCGGTCGTTCCGTATTTTGCTTTCGCCGCAAATGGCCGATTTGTCAAAACCAATCAAAATCGACGCCGGCCCATTGGGCGTGAAACTTCTGAAACCGCTGCCGCTGAAAGGCCATCCAGACTACACGGCGCAAATTGTCTTCAACGCTCAGCGTTGAAATGCTGAATGCTGAATGCATTATATTTTCTAAAGATTCTAGAGATTCTAGAGATTCTAGAAAAAAGCGGCCTAGCCTCATTTACAAAAGGCTAGGCTGCTTAACATATTACACCATAGGCCATAAGCTATCAGCCATAGGCCATCAGCGCCGCCAACGGCGGCTACAGAGGTTCGGCTTCTGTATTGATGTTCCACGGTTCCATCTCGGGCGAAGATGAATCGTTGGAATAGCCAATCCGCCCGATGCGGATTTCGGCCGGTGTTTTGACGTAGTGGAAGAAGAAGGTGAAGCGGAACAGCGTCACTTTGTCGATGCCGCGGAGCTTTTCATCCTGCGATGCGATATCCCGCGAATGCGGCAATGAGAGCCGTATGGTGGCCCAATCCTTCTGGATGCGAACTTTGCTGCCCCAATGATGGTAATCGTCATTTTCCACAAGATAGAAGTTGGAATGGCTGAAGCCTTCGACACCTTGCATCTTCGTTTCGATATGCAAGCTTGCCGTTCCCGGAGGAAGCGTCGCCGGAACATCGATGTCAAGCCTGCAATATCCGTTTCCAGGCTTCATATCCGCCTTGGGCAGAACGATTTTCAGCACTTTACCGCCAGCAGGCGATTCCTGATCGTCGATGAATTCAAAATTGGCGAAATTCGCAGGGAATTTGCCGCGGGTAATGACCTTTGCGTCGCCAAGATTGCCTTTCGTGAAATCGACATGCCAATGGATTTCCGGTTTGTTTTCCGTGACATTGCGGAATGCTGGAATCCTTTCGGCGACGGCTTCCGACTTGAATTCAATGGAATCGCACGGCTTGTCCGCATCAATCAGCGAAGCGGCGAGAATCGCGGGAGATACGCCGTCGAGACGGTTCGTCTGGAAGTGGATCTTTTCGATTTTCGCTTCCGGATGCGGATTCGGCAGCATGACCGTGCAGAAATTGTAATGCTGCTTCTTGGCGTCAACGCCGCGCACGGCGAAACTCGTGTTGAAACCGCCGTACGGACGGTTCCAATCGGTGAAATCATAGCGGTAGCGGAGCGGAACGTCCGCTTTTTCGCCGTCTTCATAGAAGATATGCAGCGTCGCCGCCGGAGCGTAGTCCCACCGTTTCTTGCCGTAAACGCCTGCGGACAAGTATTCTCCGACATTGATGGAAGGACGCGATCCCGTCATCAAGAGTGAAATCGCCTTCGCGGAACGGTTGACATTGAAGCTGATCGTATCCCGCCCTGTCTTGTCGCCGGACATGCCCGTCAGCGCCATCGCGTAATATTTTCCGCCAGGAGCCGTCAGCAGATGGTATTTTTCAGGGCGTTCCGCAAGCGTCTTTTTTAGTTCCTCCAACGCATTGTCATCCAACACAGGGAATTGTCCTGTCGCTCCAAGTTCCGTATTGACAGCATTTTCGAGCGGAATCGATGTGACATTGCGGCATTCGGGAACGACCGCCTTCTCCGTTTGCAGACGTCGGATCATTTCGAATGTGCCGTCGTAAGTCAACTTCCAATAAGGCGTTTCGCGATACTTCCACATGTAGTCGAGACCGTTGACGAAACCGCCGAGACTGTCGGGGCACTCCTGTTTGAGATTCGTAAATTGCCCGTTCGCACTGTAATACCAATAGACCATCGTGGAATCGCGGCCGCCGTTCGCGCGGATGGCGCGGAGCATGTTCTGCGTGTTGTACGGCTTGCCGGTGAGCGAATGGCCGACGAGCTGGAAGTTTTTGAAGAGCTGCATTGTGTGCGACGGCAGCGTGTCGCTGTAGCTCCACCACAGGATCATCTCGTTCGGATCAAGCACTTTGCGCATCGCGCTGCCATACTTCCAATGATGGTCGTCAAAGGAATCCTGGCAGACCATCGGACGGACACCATGCTGCAACACGATGTTTTCGAGGAATTTGATTTCTTTGATATAGGTCTCCGTCAAATTGGGATCGGCCTTGCAGCGCGGACATTGGCCGTACGGCCCCAAAAAGATTTCATCCGTCATCATGAAATAGACTTTCGGGCGGAATAGTTCGATCTGCTGCTTGACGGCTTCCGCGATCAGATCGTTGGCCTCCTGGCTGTGCGGGCAGATTTGGCACGACCATGAACTGCTGGAGCCGCCTTCCGTCATTTTGCTCTCCCAGTCCGGATGATACGTCATCCAGCGGGCATGGCTCCAAAGCTGCATCGACGGCGCGATCTCAATGTGGCGTGCGCGGCAGAATTCCGCCAGATCAATCATTTCTTCGCGCGTGAAGGCGTTTGGACGGTTGACGAGCGGATTCGGCTCATACGGAAACGCCTCTTCTATGCTGAGCAGCAACCAGTTAAGCTTCAGACTCGCCATCGCGTCAAGGCTTTTCTTGAAGGCGGGCAATGCTTCAGATTTCATGTTGCGGATCGTCATGAAATAGCCGCGGCGGTCGAAATCCGGCCAGTCGTTGATGACGACGCAATCCAGTTCCGCTTTGTCACTGTTGCGGATCATGTTCAGCAACGTTTGCGCACCGTAGAACAATCCATCCGTGCTTCTCGCCGTGACATAGATTTGCGTGTTGTCGATGACAAGACGATAGCCCTGCGGATGCGTCGGCGTGTCGTTTTGCGTCAATGCGAAACGGCATGTCGTGTCATCGTCACCGACGGAAACCGTGATGCCGAAGCGTTTCAACGCATTTGCAAGTTGTTCCACGATAAGCGATTCAGAATCCGGAACGGCGACGGTGACCTTTTTTGGGATTTTGAAACTGCCGCCCGTCTGTTTGATTTGCTGAACTTCCGGAATGAGCACGGGTTGTCCGTTGAGGTGGGTGTTTCCGACAGGGATGACCGTCGCCGGAAAATCCGCCGAAACGATCGACGCCGTGGCAGCCAGCAACATCGTTGGAATGACGCAAGATAGCTTCATGAATCATCTTTCCTTATATTATTGTTCACTAGGTCAATTCTGGATTTTCTGGATTTTCTGGATGTTCTGGACAGGAAACTCTGGATTAACTGGATTTTCTGGAGTAACTGGAACAGACATAAGTTCTGCTGAAGGAAATTGGTATTTTCCATGCATTACGCACAGCACAAACGCATATATACTCCAGAACTTCCAGTATTTCCAGAACTTCCAGTATCTCACTACTATAAGCCATCGGCGGAATAATATGGATGGAGGCCAATCCAGTTAACCATTCGTCGCGCTCCAGCGGGGCCGCCAGGCTCCGTCGGCGATTTCCAATCCGTGAACGTAATGGTCGCCGTGTCTTTTTTCGCGCGGAAGACAACGCGATGGATGGCCTTTTCAGGCGTTCCGGGGGCGGCGTCGCCCGTACCGTACCACCGTATCGGGAAGTGACGCGTTGACGTCACATTCGGAATAATCTCCGCATCGGAGATTTCTGCATTGAACACATAGTCCAAATGCTTGTTCTGCGGCTTGAGGAAGTCGTCGTAGTCCATCGTCATGAACGTCAGGCAATAGAGTTTGCCGGGCGTGAGACCCGTAGCCGTCTGCGACAGGCGGTTTGGCTTATTGGCGCTCTTCGTGAACAGCGCCACCATGTCGCCAAGACCGTTTTCACGACCAATCCGCCACTGGTATTTGTTGCCGCCGTAGCCCGGAACTGTCTTGTGCACAATGGATTCCGGCTCCGCGGCATCAACTTTCCAATGCTTGAAGCCTTCTTCGAAATCGCCGTCCTGCAGATGGCCGGGAATGTATTTGAAGCCATATTTTTCCGCCAGCGATTCCGTCTTGCCTTCGACGCAATAGTGGCGCATGAGCTTGCCAACCCACCGCACGATCTCTTCATCCGTATGCCAGATGCTGTAGCAGCCCATGCCGTAGAGTCCGACCATGCGCGGATCCGTCGCGAGAATGTTGAAGAAGCGGTCGAAAACCACCTTGATGTCGGCGGCGGGATAGTTGTTGATGCACCAGCATTCAGGCGTCGTATAGCCGCTCATAAGCATCATGAAGCGTTCCGCCGCGTCCGGCGTCATCCGTCGGGCGATGTCCAGATGGACGGGAATGCCTTCAAGATCTTTCACCATCTCCGCTTCCGTCCGCTTCGTGCCGACGTAGGTCTCCAGGAAGATTTTCCCTTCGCCGCGCGAGACGTTGGAACAGGAGGAAAGCAGATTCTGCTGGATGCGCGGATTGAAAGTCTTTTCGGAAATTCTGCTGTAACACCATGTATAGACGCGCTTTTCCAAATCCGTCAGTTTCCAGAGAGCTTCGCATGTCGCAAGCATCGTCGTCGGATTTTCATTGATGGAGATTTCGTCCAGCGTCAGCCCCCAATTGCGCAATAGCGTCGGATTGTTGCGGATGATATCGACCAATTTGTCGATTTCGTTGATGTTCTCCTTTCGGAATATCCCATGGCTGCCGACGATTTTCATGCCGCGCGACGCAACTTCCTTATCGACAAACAGTTGATGCCCCGCTTTCGGCAGCCACACTTCCGTGTCGAAGATGTTGACGGAATGGAGCAGATGCTTTTTCCAGAAGTCCATGTCATAACGGAAGTTAGCATAGTCGAGCTTGGGCGCGATGTCCAATGCGTACAACATGATCTGCGCAACAGAGCGGATGATCAGCCGACCGCCTTCCGCAGGCGCGTTTTCGATATGGAGCGTGTGTTCACCGAGCGTCAGCAGCCGCATTGTGTCCGACGGCTCGCCGTCGCGGAAGAAGACAATCGGTTCAGTGGCGCCGTCGAGCTTCGCTGTTGTGTCGCGATACGGTTTGTCGAATCCAATGAACACCCATCCTTCGCGTGGATTGACGAATGTCACATCGCCGTTTTTCAGCTCCGTGTCCAATATTTCGCCGACCATGTTGTTGAGTCGTTTCAAATTGGCCTTCTGCGGAATCTTGATGACGCGGATGGCGTATTCGTTTTCAAAAACGACCTCACGGCTGTCCTTCTTGAAAACCGCAACTTGCAGCGTACCATCAGTTTGCGGTAGATTGCCAAGCTTCGTCAGAACCATCCGCGTTTGGTCGATATCAACATTTTTCCATGCGGAGAAATCTGCTTGTCCAGCCATTTTCGTTCGTACGCCCAATTCACATGCCGCAAGTTCGCTGTTCTTGAGGCCGGGCACGTAGAACGTCATCTGCGGATCATCCGCGTCGATTTTCATTAGCAACGGACGGACGGGAATGATACGGCTGAGATCAAGCTCCTTCGGATCGTCGATGCGGGAGCCTTTTAATGCCTTTTCCGACAATGGAATAAGATACGGGCATGCAATATCGATGGTTCCAACTGGTGTTTTGGCGTACAGACCGAAATTGTATGTGCCATTGGGCGATTCTCCCAAGACACCTTCGCCTTCAACCTTCACCCATTCGCCATGCGTGTCATTCGGCACATCCGTGGAATTGATCGCCTTGGTCCAGCCTGTATTCCAGACACAGAGATACGATTTCGGTGTCTTCAGACCACTTGTGCGGATGTAGGCTCCGAACCGATATCGTTCTCCTGCAACAAGAAACGCATTCGGTTGCCGCAAAACTTCCCCTTTGTCGATATTGACGCGCATGGCGTTTTTTCCGCCCGGCCCTTCGCCTTGCAGAAGAACCATTGGATTCTCCGTCGCGGCGGCCTGATCGACGCTCCAGCATGGAATCCGCCCAGGTAAGAGCTCGTAATCGCCTTCAAAATCCACATTTTTCAGAATATTGACTTCTTCAAACGCAGGCAGCGTAGCCACCGCCAACAGGCAAATCGACAAGAATCGTTTCATGTTTGTCCTTTCCTTTATTATTTATGGTAGTATAAGTAGCAAGTGAAGGAAAATTTAGCATGAACCAACAGGAAGGCAAGTGACCAATGGTTGTTGAGCTTTCGCATGACGTTGTTTTCACCTTCGCGAAGCGTGACAAACCGCCGAGCCGCAGTTTCTTTCTCGTTTGAATTTCGTAATCTACAATCAAGCCTTCTTGCGATTGTCGGCTCCGGCGGGGAGGCAATCTGTGTAATCTGTGTGATCTGTGGTTTGATCAAAATTCGTGTGCATTCATGTGAATTCGTGGTTAAAAATCTGTTACGGTATTTCGCGTCAAATCAATGGTTTTGATCTCTGTGTGATCCGCAAAATGAAGCGTGATTTGATGGCTTCCCGTGCCATGGCAACGGATGCTACCGTCATCCAAAACTTCCACATGCAATTCAGGCGAATCGGGCTCCAAAATCATGTTCGGCAGAACCGTCAGTATCTTCGCTTCCCGTTCGACGACATCCGTCTCAAACTGAATGTCGCCGCTTTCGATGATGACTTTTTTGCGGTTGCCAGCCGTTGTCCAGTCGGTGTTCAGAAGCATCAGACGGCGCACATGGTTATTCTCAACCCATTCATTCCAAAAGACTTCACGCGACGGATCATCCACATGGCACTGCGGCAGATTCTCCGCCGCCAATCTTGCGATCACCGCCGCCATCACGCGTTGCAACGCTTCATGGCCCGGATACGCGTATGCCGTGACCGTATAGACGACGCCCTGCCCTTTGCGGAAACGACAGACCAACGGTTCGCCTGTCATGGCATCCCAGATAACAGGCTCGGCTCCAGCCAGTTCCAACTTCGCCAGACGGCATGGACCATCCTCTTCCGGCGTTTTGCTCGGTACTGCGGAAAGCTCCGGAATGACGTATTTTTCGCGATTGATGGCGTTCCATTGGCCGGAATAGCGTTTGCCCGGCCCAAGTACCTTCAGTCCGCAGAATTCACGCAAGTCACCGTCATTCCACAAGTTAAGTTCCAACATCTCTTCAAGGAAGTCGCGTTTGACGTGGCGACTGAACTGCGGCAGTCCAATCAGCAGCGTGCCGCCGTTCTCCACGAAATGCGAGAGTTTATCGTAATCCTCCTGAATCATCGTGTTCCAACCAAGATGGAGCAGTAATGAATAGCGATTGAAATACTCTTGTTTCGCTTCGGTCGGGACTTCGTCAAAATCGCCGTAAGGCGTTCCGGAGAAGAAGAACCGCCGTTTCGTGTAATCCTGCCGCAACGGCTGTGTGCTCGCTCCGGGCATCAGTACATCCAATAATTGACGGCATTTTTCCGGCTGGCGATGCCCCCACAGCGGGTCGTTTTTGCCGAAAAGCCCCCACACTGCGTAATCTGGCGACTGATCCGTCCCGCAGATAAAACCATTGAACGGAGCGGCGTAACGACCTTCGATGAAGGCGATTTTTCTCGTCGGAGCGCCTTTTCGCGGATGCGTCTTGACGAAGCGGTAGAAATCCCGCGTCATGTCGCGTTTTCCTTTCGTCAAGAAATCGTCCCACGCCTGCCGTTCCTCTTTGAAAAGCTCAAACAGACTGTCCTCTTCGTAAATCATCGACGCGCCCATCATCCACGGCTGGAACAGCGACAGATAATACACGCTAAGATGCGTTTCGTAATACGGCTGGAACGCATGCTGGATGGCGATATGGACGCCCCATTCGCCGTTGGAAAGTGCCTCCGCTGCTGGACGTGCCTGCGAACAAAGATGTTGCGTATGCGGCACCATCGTTTCCGTGCGAATGAAATCCGCTCCTGCCATGTAGCAGTAGCGATGGCCGCCGGACGCGTCGCCGAACGCCGCGCGTTTGCTGACGGTATGCGCACGATCCACTTCGATTTTCAGTCGTTTGAGATAGTGCTCCATCGCCGTTTTCATGTCTTCCGAACACCATTCGAAGTCTGGATCGAACGCATAGACGGCTCCCGGCCATTCATGCTTGCCGACGCTGTGGAGCATGTCTCCTGCGCTCTCCGTCAGCACGCCGCTGTCGAAGGCGTTCGCGGCTTCGACATGGATGCGATGATCGCGGCAGAACGTCCCCCATCGCGCAAGCAGTTCGTCCGGAACATCAACGCCTTTATAGGAATGCGGATTCTCAAATCGGAAAGAACGGAATACGACGATGTTGCCAAGACGCGTCCGCCATGTGTAGTCCAACAACCAATCCATGCAACCGCTGTCATCATGCGGCACGACCGTCATGTCGTAGCCGACCATGACTTCCGGCGTTTCATCTTTCAATGCATAAACCATTGGAATGACGCCTTGAGTGGAATCCGTCGAAACGACGATGTCGCGTCCAGGCTTGGAAATGGAAAACGGAAATTCGTTCCAGCCAAGCTGCAAATCCAATGTCAGGCTTTGATTCTCCCAACGGACGGTTGTCCGATCGGCCTTCGCCGCGAATATCCGCCCGATGAGCGGTTCACCGACTAACGCCCATGGCGGCAGCGACAATTCCAAATGACGGTGTTCCGACTGTTGCAACGTCAGCCGCGTGACCAGCAGGAAGAATTCTCCATTGCCGTTTTTCAACGCGAAACGATGCTTTCCGGAAATGGCGGGAAAACGAAGCCACATATCTTCCAGCATCTGCATAAAGTCATCGTGCTCACGATAATAGCGCTTTCCTTCCGCGACGATTTTTCCGTCGCAGAACAGCGTCAACGGAAATTCGTCATGAATCTGTTTTTCATCTCCTGGCGTGTATTCCGGAGCCGCCATCGCGACGGCATGCAGGATGGTTTCATCGAAATCTCCATGCGTTTCAGGCAGTTCTGCCTCGAATTCGACCGCTTCGTTCGGCGCGATCCACGCCGTCCGCATGCGCGCCCAATCCCGCACGGGAACGAAATTCGACAGATCATCCGCCTCGATGACGACCTGTCCAAGCTTGGCCGGCGGCATGAACCAATAATATCCAGTGCGTGTCACGATGACATGGCAGCCCAGATATTTCGGGCCGACAGGAAATTCGATCCGCCCGTCATTCAAAATTTCCTTTGCGCTGAATTCAAATGTTCCCGAAAGCGTAACGAGTTTGAAAACAGCGTCTTCCGCCACATCCGCCTCGACTCGTATCCCCGCCAATCCACGATGCGTCGTGCTTTTCCAAGAAGCGGATTCCAACAACGTTTCTTTTGCGCAATGGCCTGGCCCGAACCAGATGACGGGATAATCTAGTTGGAAGACTTTTTCAATGACGCCATCCGAACATTCCAGATGTCCATCCCAATGATAATACGGATGATAGTGACGTCGTGAATAGAGATACTGGTATCCCCAGTCTATGCGGAAATTCAGTTTCATGGCACAAGGCTCCTTGATTTGATTTCATGGAAGATAATAGAATAAATCAAGGCACCTGAAAAGTCAAGCAAGTACCACGAATGAACACGAATGGATGTGATCACACATAATGGGACTTTGAAATTGAAGATGAAAAAAGAAATGCAATAGTCTCGTCTAATCAGACTTTTATTTTATAATTTTATTTTTGATATAAATAATCTCACTTTTTATTATTGAAAATATAAAAATAAATGATATTTTATATATTTATGAGAATATAAGATTAAAATAGGAACATTCAAAACATAAGTGACTCATTAAAAATGAAAAAAGAAACACAAGAACATCAAGTCATTGAAGCAATGCGCAAAGAAGGAGGATATGCTACCCTGCGACGGCTTAATGAAATTGTGGATTTTTCAACGTGGGAAACCAAAACTCCTGAAGCCTCTATAAGAGGAATTGTTCAAAAAAGTAAACATATTTTTAGGATACAACCTGGTTTGTGGGCACTTGAAGAATCCCGCGAACAAGTTCTGCATAAGTTCGAACTGAAACAAGGAAATAAGAAAAGCGAAGAACAGTTTAACCATAGTTATTATCAAGGTTTGCTAGTTGAAATAGGCAAATTCCGTAACCAAATGACGTTCGTTCCAGCGCAAGATAAAAATCATAATTTTATCGGTCAGCATTTAGGTGATATAGCTGATACGACAAAATTACCTTCATTCACATACGTAAATTTGGTAAAACGAGCAATGACAATTGATGTTATTTGGTTCAATGAAAGAAGAATGCCTTCGAACTTTTATGAGGTGGAACACACAACTGATATCAAGAATTCTCTTTCCAAATTCTATGAACTTCAAGACTTCCATGCCGGTTTTTATATTGTAGCCGATACATGTCGAAAGAAGGAGTTTGAGGATAAACTTAATTTATCAATTTTTGAAAGTATCAAAGGCCGTGTTAAATTTGTCGAGTACAATCAAGTAGCAGAAATGTATGAAGGCTTAACAAAGATAAGTAAGTCTTTTTGGTAGAGAAAATTAGTAAAACACTTTAGCCACAAGCAATAAATCCATTTATGTACAATTTTTGTGCCTTGGTAATTTTCACATATATTATGATACGATAATATGTCCCTTCAATTTGTCACGCAATACGTGATGAATCGGAAAAGTCAACGGTTCATCTCCTATCTGTATGACAAAACAGAATACATTTATTTCAATTTGTCACACTGTGCGTGACAAATTGGAAAAACAAGCAGAATTGATGTATATTCCTAAAATTCAGCATGATATCAAATTGGAACGCAGTGTATTCTAAAATGTAACCTACACGCTTTCTTCTCAATCAATTACTCAAGAACAATCCAATGTCCATAGCGATCACTGCCTTCACGCCTAATTTTCCCGCTTTGCTTCAATTGCCGAAAGATTCTTTCAGCCGTCCGCGTTGTGGTATGGAGTTTGGTAGCTAATTCTTTTGCTGTTATATGCGGATTCTCCTGAATCATCTGTAGAATACCAATTCTATCTTGAGGTAAAACAACATTCTTGCTTTCTACACCGACAGACTTGCCTTCTACACCGACAGATTTGCCTTCTACACCGACAGACTTGCCTTCTACACCGACAGGCTTGCCTTCTACACCGACAGACTTGCCTTCTACACCGACAGACTTGCCTTCTACACCGACAGATTTGTTTTCTACACCGACATTACTTTTGGTAGCCATTGGGTCAAATTTCAGATTTCGATAAATCGTGAACTTTACCCAAAAGTCGCCACCGCTGATTTCCATTTCCTGAAGCCCCGCTTCCTTCAGCAGAAGATTGATTTTGGGAATACCGCTTCCCCATGCCTCAATCAGGCCCATATAGGCGAAAGCTTTGGCAATGGCTTCGTTCCGAATTTTGGAGAAGCCGCTCTTCATCGCATCAATCGTCTGATCAATCGGCAGTTTTCCTGGTGTCACGATTTCCAGACGGTCATCATAAAGCGCCACTTGAATATTTCCAGTTGCCAGATAACTGCGATGGACAACGGCATCAATCAGAATTTCACGGATGGCGTCGGGCGGAATCTCATAAACATCCTGACGGTAAAGCCCTTTTATTCTTGCGCCAAGCTTGATATTGCGCAGGACGAACTGATAGGCCTCTTCCTGTTGTTGCTGTATCGGCCCTTCATATTCGCGTTTGTCTATGAAGTTGCCTTTCATCGTTCCTTTGAAGACAGCGCATTGCGTCATGGTTGGAAGAAGATAATGACCGGTCAATAGCGCAAAGGCATTGGTCGGGACGATCTGATTCTCCTTTCTGGTCAGAACTCCCCATGACAACAGTTGATTGGGAGTCACTTCGCGTATGGATTTACTTCTTCTACCTGTTTTGTGATAACGACTTGCGGTCTCTTGAAGGGAATGGCACAGAGCGTTGATTTCATCATCGGATGCTTCCAGTCCAAGGCAGACCGTTTTGTCAAAGAAACGATGCGCCCCTTCGAACATCAGTTCTTTGATCATGTACTCTTCCGCCTTGCGAGTCTCGGCTGCCACGCGGATATACGTACCTTCCATCATCCCCAAGGCTTTCACATAGTAGGGACGTTGCCGCCCGATGTTGATTTCCACAACAATCAGGCTCTTGTCGTTCAACGTCATAGGATAGACATTCGGTATGATGGCCGGTTCACAGTTGTCGGAAATGATATTGGTAATCGTATCCATGTCTTGGAACAGTGTTTCGTCCTCCATCCCGATGATAGCATGGTCTTCATTGCGAATTCCAAAGACAAAACGACCTCCCTGGCAGTTGGCAAATGCCACAACTGTCTTCAAAAACGTGACATCCTTCTGTGGCCGTTCAAGTTTGAACTCCACATTCTTGCCTTCAGTCTTGAGCAGTTTTTCAATCTCGGTCATTTTGTCCAATCCCAAGCCATTGCAACAACAGTTTTTAAACTTGTCTTGCGCAGTTGTATCCTCAATGAATAGTAACTTTGATTAATTTATTTATTATTTTCCTTGTGTCAATCATTATTCATGAAGAAAATTCATGATGTCTTGGATTGGTTACACCGACAGCTTGGACTTCTACACCGACATGTTTGGACTTCTACACCGACATGTTTGGATTCTACACCGACATGTTTGGATTCCACACCGACATGTTTGGATTCCACACCGACATGTTTGGATTCCACACCGACATGTTTGGATTCCACACCGACATGTTTGGATTCCACACCGACAAATTCGACTTTCT
>JAFZAB010000054.1 GCA_017548425.1 Victivallales bacterium | reverse complement strand
GCTTCCTTAAACTCCGTGTTGAGAAGCTGTTGTAACTGCTTTGCACGCCAACGGAGCTTCTTCGGGAAGTATTTGAAGACTTCCGCCTCGGAATGATAGCCGAGACGTCCATCCGCTTCACACAATTCCGCAAGTCGTTCGGAAGCCGTGATTTCCTGTTGGACAATCTTGCTCATCGCAAGCAGCATCCGCCGTGCGTTCTGCGTATGACTCGCCGCTAACACATGACGCATGGCATAGTAGCGAAGGATGTTCGCCGCAGATGCGAATTGGATGTCAAGTGCCTCCGCCAGAGAGAGTTCCATCGGATGACGTTCGACATTTGTCTTCTGCAATTCCAGCAGTCCCTCATGCCATTTGGACGACAGCATGGTGCAGAGCCGTTCCGCTTCGTCCAGCCTGAAATTGGCGAGACATTCGCCGATGGCGTCACCCGACGGAAAGGCATCCGGTTGCCATGAACGCGTCAATGACGAGAAATTGTATTTTAGATGCAACGGCCAGACTGGTCCGTCATGCATCGGTCCATAATATTGGAATTGAATGTCCAACGGGTAGTTGCTGTAGGCTTCCGCAAACAGCTTCCATGCCGCAACGGCATGGGCGGCTTCTGCGCCCCAATCGGGCTGCGCAAGTTCTTGCAGGAAAGCATCTTCGTCATGCGAGAAATCTTCAAATGCAAGTTTTCCGGCGGCTTCATTCATGAGGCCCGGATAGTTGCCGAAATACCAGCATTGCATCACATGGTGGACTCCTAGACGTTTCATTTCACGATATTTGCGATACAAAATGCCTGGAACGGGAACGTATGGAATCGTCGCAACTTCATGGGAACAACCGACTTGTATTTTCGCCGACATCTCCGCGTGCCCCTTGCACGCCTCCGCCATGCGGCAATAGCGGTCCGACGGACCGACGGCGGACAGCCAGTAGTCGCCGCCAGCCCGTGTCCTTCCAAGCTGATTGCGCGTGATGCCAGATTCGAAATTGAATGAAACGACCACTTCGCCGTCCAAATCTTGCGGCAATTCATATACCCATCCGTCGATTTGCTCCGCATACGGAATGTACAGCCAACTGATGAATTCCGCCGACGGATTGGCGTGTTTCATGCCCCGCGCCATTGACGCATTGACGGTTTTGAAAATTTCCTTAGGGCTTCCAAATGAACAACCTTCGCAGAGTTTTCCGCAACTGTTCAACGGTGAAAAACGGCTCAGGCAGGAGGTCTGCCGTTCGCCGAAGGAAATATTGATGATACCGCCCAAATGCGGCACGGCCGAAAACAGCGAAAACGTGCATTCCTCCAAATATTGCCGCGCTTCCGACGAATTGACACAGAACGGGAAACTGCCATGGACGCTCTTCTCTTCCGACCAGCCGCAAGCCAATTGATTTTCATGGCCTTTCGGCAACGGATTGGCGGATGACCATGCGGCAGGTTCGATGCAGAACGCCCAGATTTTGATGCCGTAGCGACGGCAACGCTCCACAACGTCACGCAACTTCTTCAGACGTTTTGATGCCGTGCTGCAGGCTGGACACAATGTCGTGTCGCATATTTCACGGAAGGTGATCGTCAACCACAGGCCGTTGATGCCTTCCTGCGCCAAAAGCGACAGATATTCCTCTGGATAGTAGTCGATGTCGTTCATCAGCTCGTCGATATTGTGCGGCGGCCGTTTGATGGGGCCGAAAAAGCAACGGGAGATACGATTCTTTAGCCATGGTTTCCGTTCGACAACGCCATGCTTCAAAAATGGCGATGCTTTCAGTTGATCCATCAGCCAATAGACGGCGCGGCGAACGCCTTCCGTATCGCTTGCAGAGATAATAATGCCATCGTTGATTTCAACGCGATAGGCCTCCGTTTCCATGGATTCCTTCGCTTTGACGATTTTGCAAGTGATTGATTTTCCGTCAATTCCGGCTTCCGACAAGAAGCGTTGCAGATCCGTGTAGGCGGTTTCGAGCAGCTTCTCGTCATCAGGGAAGCTGCATTTCAGGCAAATGCCTTTTGACGCATCAAGGCAGTCATCTGGGCATGCGCCATCCGGCCATTTGGGAACAAACGGCCTATGTTCCTTTAATAAAGGTATGAAGGCGGGTTCGCCTTTTGGAAATGACGGCATTTTATCCATAGTATTACCCAAATTGGTAGGATGCTAATGGCCAACAACTATTGCGTCGGCTGTGCAAACAGCCGTGATCCATAAACCATAGGCCATAAGCCATAAGCCTTTGCATAAGCGCAGCTTATGCAAACAAGCCCCGACAGGAGGCTTCCTGGCGGGGCTTGCATCAATCAACGAAATGCGAATGGCTTACGCCAGTTTCGGCATCTTTTCAAGAACGATCTTCTCGGCTTCGAGATTCCACAGACCGTTGTTGCGCGCGCAGGCGTCCGCCAGTTCGGCGAAGACGGGATCCGTCTTGCCCTTTTCAGCGAAGTCCGCGATGGCGGTCAGCGGGAAGTCGCAATGCGTGTAGATCAGCTTCTTGCCGCCCTTGATGTCGGGCAGATGGAGCGTCGTCTCACGGGCGGCGGTCAGGCCGCCGACATGCGTGATCATCATGGCGGGATTCAGCTTGCCTTCGCTCATCAGCTGGAGGGCTTCCTTGATGTCGGCCGTCGTGCCGCCGGATGTTCCGACGACGTGCGTTCCAGCATAATGGACGTTGTAGAAGTTGAACTTCGCGGAGAATTCCGTATCCGTCGGGCCGGCGAAGAAGTTCAGGCAGCCATCGGCGGCCAGAATCGCGTCGCCCTGTTCGACGACGGGGGCCACAGGAGCCAGAACGAACACGTCGTTGTAGCCTTTGCCGCCATTCAAATCTTTCAGAGCCTGAACAGGATTGTCGCACTTCGTGTTCAGATAGACGAGTTTCACGCCGTTCTTCGCGGCGTCTTCAGGCGTCAGGATGGATTTCGCGCGATCAAGACGCGAGTCGTCAATATCCGTCACGACGACGAGTCCGGGCTTGCGCGGACCATGGACGAGATAGTCGATAAGGCCGAGGCCCATCGGGCCGGCGGACGCGAGACATGCGCATGCGCCGCCTTCGACGACGCCCATGTTGTGATGGTACGTTCCCGCGGGAATGTGGTACTGCGCATGGCATGCGCCAATCAGGCAGCTCATCGGTTCGCTCAAGCTGGCCATGAAGAAGGCGTCGCCCGTGTATTTCAGCAGGCAGCCGTGCTCCATGACGATGCTCGGGATGCGGATGTAGGTGGAATCGCCGCCGATGGTCTGGAAGGAATAGCCTGGAGCGGCGTAGGAGCCTTCGATCGGCATGGCGGGCTGGATGCCGAAACGGTCGCCGGGCTTGAACTGATCCTGCCACTTTTTGCCGACTTCAATGATGCGTCCCGTGAATTCATGACCGAGAATCGGGGGATTCGTCGCGCAGTCATTCGGAACGCGCTTGTGGTCTTCGCCGGCCTTGGAGGCCTTGTAGCTGGACATGCAGATGGAGTCGCTCACGACTTCGGCGATGATGCCGTCGTCGCCGCAAGGCGGAAGCTCAAAGCTTTCCAGACGCAGATCCATTTTACCGTAAATTCTCAACGCAGTCGTTTTCATCTTACGTGTCTCTTCTATATGAATGGATGGTTTCAAGGCAGGACGGAAGTGTTCCGCCTATGGTCACTTCTTCGATTTGATCAAGTCAGCCAACGATTTGACGGATTTCAGGACGCCGGCCTTGATGTCGCTCTGTTCGAATTTCACTTCGAACATCTCTTCCATCGCGACGACCAGTTCGAGCAGCAGGAAGGAGTCCACGCCGTATTCGGACAGTTCCGTCTCGTTTTCGATTTCCGAAGGATCGATGTCCAGAAACAGACGTTCCACAATCAATGCCTTCAATTGATCTTCCAATGTTTCTTCAGCCATTGTCTTTCCTTTTTTATGTTGAACTAAACGCTATAAAAATCTTTGTTGTATAAACGTTTGAAAAACTCGCCCGATTTGATTTTCCCGCTTATTTGTCCGGCGGGATGACCAATACCGGGCAATGCGCCTTCTTCACGACCTTCTCCGCCACGGAACCGCACAGCAGCGACGTCAACGCACCAGCGCCCTGCCGGCCGACGACAATCAGCCCCGCTCCGATCTCATCCGCGTATTTCAGAATCTCCGAATGGCTTTTGCCAATACGGAAAGCCGTCTTGAAGACAAGCCCTTCCGGAAGCTGCGGACGGTATTCGCGATCGATTTTCTCATCGATGTCCTTCTTCGCCTTTTCATCCACATCTCCTTCAGCATCATAGATATAGCTCTTCCAGAACTGCGCATCCGGTTCCGGAATCACATGGATGAGATGCAATTCACTGCCTGTCCGCAGCTTCGCCGCATCCAGAGCGTACGCAAACGCACGGCTTGCGTTCTCAGAGAAATCCGTGCAATACAAAACGCGCATTGGCTGTTCCTGCATGTTCGTCTCCTATGTATTTCTTTCTCCCGAAAACAAGACAATTATATAATTTGCCCTGCCCTTGTCTTTTGTCAATGTTTTTCCGTCGATTACGCAAGTTTCTGCATGAGACGCGGCAGCCACAGCGCCAGATCCGGGCAGAAGATCAAAAACAGCATCGCGATGACAATCAGTATGAAGAACGGCATCGCGCCGCGGAAGATCTTCTGCAACGGAATGTCGCGTGCGATACCGCCGACGACATAGACGTTGACGCCGACAGGCGGTGTGATGACGCCGATCTGCGTCACGAGAACGACCAGCGTTCCGAACCAGATCATCGTCTGTTCGCCGCCACCGCCGAATGTAAACTTCTGCACGACAGGCAGAAGGATCGGAATCGTCAGCATGACGAGAGCCAACGCGTCGATGAAGCAACTGGCGATGATGAAACCGAGAATGATGAACGCAAGTGTCACGCCCTGAGGCATCTGCGCATCCGCCAACGTCTTGGCGAGCGTGGAGGGAAGATTTGTCACGCCAAGGAAGCGTCCGAACATGGACGCTCCGGCGATGATGATCAGAACCATGCAGGATGTACGCATCGTCTCAAGAAGAGCCTTTCGAAGAACATTCCATGTCAATGCACCGCGGCAGAGCGCCACGATGACGCCGGCGGCCGCACCGATGGCCGCCGCTTCAGTCGGCGTGAACAAGCCTAGGAACATGCCGCCCATGACGACGACAAACAGAACGATGGTTTCGATGATGCCAAGAAGCGATTTGAATTTCGCCGCCCACGTCGTCGCTTCGCCGGCAGGACCAAGCTTTGGATTCATACGGCAGGCGATGCCGATGTACAGGCAGAACAGCAGCGTGATGAGCAGGCCGGGCAGAACGCCGGACATGAACAGCTTCGCGGGAGAGACTTTCGTCATGATGCCATAGACGATGAAGACGACACTCGGCGGAATCAGCATGCCCAAGCTGCCGCCGGCCGCGACGGTTCCCGCCCCCAAGCTCAAATCATAGCCGTGGCGGCGCATTTCCGGCAAAGCGACGGCCGACATCGTCGCCGCCGTCGCAGGCCCTGAACCGCAGATGGCGCCGAACGCCGTGCAGGCGCCGACCGTCGCCATCGCAAGGCCGCCTGGCAACCAGCTAAGCCAATGATACGCCGCATCATACAACCGACGGCTGATGCCCGCATGATAGGTGATCTGCCCCATGAAGATGAACAGCGGAATGACGCTCAAATCGTATTTCGAAAACGTCTCGTAGCAGGAGCTCAGAAGCAGATGGCCCGCTCCAGCCAGATCGCCGATGACCAACGCGTAGCCGCCGCAGCCGACGACCGCCAACGCGAAGCCGACGGGCATGCTCAAGCCCAGAAGCACAAGCAAAACCACACAACCCAATATACCTAATAATGTCAAACTCATGAGTGCATCATCTCCTTTCCGGGATGTGTCAAATTGTAGATCTTCACGAGAACGACCACGATGAACGTGAACGACAGAACCCACAGCACCCAGAACAGGGGGATCTGAAGCGTCAGCGTGCCGATGCCTTTGCGCAGCAAATACTTGCCGTATATCCAGCTACGCCACGAAAGATAGAGGAACATCAGCATCGCCACGAAACGCGAAAAGGCGTCAACAATCACGCGAACGTTTCGGGGGAATTTCTGGAAGAAATACTCGACGGCGACATGGCCTTTGACAGCCGTCGTGTAGGGCAATGCGCATGCGCCGCTCAGGCATGCCGCTATTTGAACAACATCGACGACGCCGATTAGCGGATGGCCGAACCGCCGCAGAACGACATCCAGGCATGTCGCCACGATCATCACGGCCACGCCGATGCCCGCGATGGCGGCCATCGCTCTCACGAGCCCGGACACGATTTTACGATATGTTTCCCACATGGTCAGTTCTCCTTGTTCTTAGCGGCCTGCTGCGCCGTCGCGATCTGCTCATGCAGGAAGGCGACGGCTTCTTTTCCCGGAAGTCCTTTCTTTTCAGCGCCTTCCGCCCATCCGTCCAGCAACGGTTTCAATGCCGCGGCCGCTTTCGCATCTTCTTCCGGCGGCAACGAAATGATCTCACGGCCAAGCTTGCGGACGAACGCCTCGCCTTCGGCGTCCATGTCGTCCCACAATTTGCCATGCTTGGCAATCCATTCCTGATTGATGTCGCGGATGATTTTCTGGATTTCTTCCGGCAGGCGGTTCCATGTCTTCTTGTTCATGACGACGAACATCGACGTCGTGTAGCCGAGCGACGGAATCCGCGTCACGGCTTTGATGACTTCGCCCTGCTTCCAGCCGCAAAGCGTCTCGATGGGGCATAGCGTCCCTTGCACAACTCCTTTGCGCAACGCCTCATACGTATCGCCTTGGCTCAAGCCGACGGCGTCCGCCCCAAGGCATTTGACCGCACGCGCCGTCACGCCTGTTCCGCGAATTCGCTGTCCTTTCATGTCGTCGAACGCATGGACGGGCAGATTGCTCGCGAGCACGCCCGGCCCATGCGCATGGGCGTACATCAATTCGACGTCGGCCAGTTCCTCCGGCTTGAAATGATTGATGAAGGCGTTGGCGATGCGCGTCGCGGACGTTCCGTCCGGATAGCCCCACGGAAGATCCAAGACTTCAATCAACGGAAACAAGCCGCGGCTGTAGGCAAAGCAGCTCATGCCGACATCCGTCGCGCCAAATACGACACCGTTGAAATTC
The DNA here is from genome assembly GCA_017548425.1 of Victivallales bacterium. GTDB lineage: Bacteria > Verrucomicrobiota > Lentisphaeria > Oligosphaerales > Oligosphaeraceae > UBA1407. The sequence goes on along the minus strand of JAFZAB010000054.1, from coordinate 20,447 downwards.
TCGCTGTCCGTTGACAAAACGGAGCCCGGATAGACATCAACGACGACTGCGCCATTGGTCCTTTTTTCGACTTCCTCCGCCCAGGCCTTGCCGAGCTTCGCAGCGCCATGCGACGCAGGGAAGAAGATGTTGTAGGTCAGGCGGTACTGCGCCTTCGGCTTGGCCTTATTCTCGGCTGGGCGGCATGAACACAGCAATATGCACGCCACGGCGACGGCTCCTCCTAGTAATGCGTTGAGTTTCATTGTCTTGCCTTTAGGTTGTATTATGATTTATTACTTTTTTCTATTTTATTGTCCGTTAAAGTCTTGACATCCCTACAAAACTCGCACGAAGCGCTTTCAGACTGCCGAGCCAACAGATTTTGAATGTCAAGCTTCCACATGACGTTGTTTCCACTTGCGCGAAGCGTGACGAACCGCCGAGCAGACGGAGGCCCAATAGAGCTTCGCTCGCTTATGGCTTATCGCTTATGGCTAAAGGTTTAACGCATTAATCCATAAGCCATGAGCCATAGGCCATAAGCGCCGCCTTCGGCGGCTATTGGCCGACGTCTGCGAGGCATTCCGTTTCTTCCGTGTATTCAGTGGACAAAAATAAACATTCGTGTCCATTCGTGGTTCTTGTTTACCATGAAAAAAAAGACCGTACGACGATGTGCATGCACGTCGCCGCCGGTCGGTTTTTTCGTTATGTTTCTTGAAAGATTCCTTTCAGCAGGAATCAGATTTTGCTTTTCAGGAAGTTCACGGCTGTGCGAATATCCGCTTCCGGATTCGCCCCGACCTCGCGTTCGACGGTCAGGTAGCCACGATAACCTACTTCGGACAGGGCCGCCAGATAGCGGTCCCAATCCACTTTTCCTTCTCCAAGCGGGAGCTCGTTGAAAAGCTCGCCGATGTTCAACCCTTCAATGCCGCCCTCCGCGAATGACGCATAGACCTGCACGGGATCGCAGGGGCGGTACTGCACGCCGTCTTTCGCATGCGTATGGACGATGTAGTCCTTCAGCGTATAGACGGCCTTCACGGGATCGTCGTTCTGAACCATGATTAAGTTCGCGGGATCAAGATTCACGCCGATGCCTTTCGATCCGACGTCATCCAAAAATCCTTTCAGGCGGTCCGCCTTTTCAGGACCTGTCTCAATCGCGAACGTCACGCCTTTCGCTTCGGCGTATTTGCCGAGTTCACGGCAGACGAACAGTTGGTTCTGATACGTCGGGCTCGTTTTTTCCGCTGGAACGACGCCGATATGCGTCGTCACGACATTCGTGCCCAAATCGACGGCCAGATCGACGATCGCCTTCGATTTCGCGATCTTCCATTCGTTCTCTTCCGGCTTCTGGAAGCCATGGCCGCCCAGATCGCCGCACAGCGCGGAAATCGCCAAACCGTTCTTTTCGACATGCGAACGGAACTCACGGCGACGAGCCGCGTCCATCGCATCGACGCTCATCTCACCATCAACAACATAGACCTGAATGCCGTTCGCACCCAGTTCGCGGGCCTTCACAACGCCGTCATAAATCGGAATCCGGAAGGAATCGACCATTACACCTATAAGAAAATTTGACATTCCGCGCACCATTGACATTTTATGCTTTTGGACACATGAAAACCTTTTTCCTTTAATATAATGGCTTTTGCCGTTAAAACCACAAAAAACTGTTTTATTCCTATAATAAAAAGGATTTTTCCATGCAATACAGCGATGAAATTCAGACAATTGTCGGACAATTGGACATCTTCGACGGCTTGGACGGCCAGAAACTGACCGTCACGACCGCTGACGGAGACGAATATCTGATTGCCTCCAAAAAGTGGATCAAACGCCTCAACAAATACGCCGATGAGAACATCGACATCTCCTTCGAAGGCACGATCGAACACGATCCGGAAGAAGGCATGGACGTCATCAACATCAAGACGTTCAAACCCGCGGAGGAAGTGGAAGACGATCTGCCGACGCTACTTAGCCTCAATGAAGACCTGAAGATCAAGAAGGACAAGAGCGGTAAAAAGTCGCTTTCTGATGACGACGATCTTGAACCGTTGGACGAAGACGCCCCAATTCTCCTTCCATGGGATGAAAAGACCGTGGATGGCGACGATGGATCGGACGACGATGACGGCAACGAAGACGGAGAGCCCAATCCGGAAGATCTTGATGATGAAGATATTCCGGATGATATTGATCTGGACGAGCTCGAAGAGGAACCGCCGCCACCCGAACCGCCTGCCAAATCCGCCAAAGGCAAGAAATACAAACGCTGAAGGTTATCATGAAAATTGTAAAACTGACGGCTTCCGATTACGACGAACTGCTCGACACGATGAATGTGTGCTTTTCGCACGGGCAGGAAGGATATTCGTTTCTGGACACGCTACCCGCCATGTGGCGGCACGATGACACGGTCATGGGCCGTCATGTGGCCATCAAGGATAGCGACAAAGTCGCCGCCGCCGTCGGCATCTATCCGTTGCCGACGCGTGTCGCAGGCCATGATGTGCTGTTCGCGACGGTTGGCAATGTAGGAACGCGTCCGGAATATCGCAAGTCAGGCTATATGAAGGCGTTGATGACGGAATCCATGGAGGAGTTGAAACGGATTGGCGCGGATGTCGCGCGTCTTGGTGGCTTGCGTCAACGCTACAACCGCTACGGTTTCGAAAAGGTCGGCCAGAATTTCAGCTTCACAATCAGCGCCAAAAACATTCGCGACTACTATGATTCGTCGCTCGGCCATGAAGGCGAATACAAGCCGAAGCTTTCCTTCCGGCCGATTACGCGAGACGACGATGCCGCTTTATCCTTTGCGCAAACGGTCTATGCGAACGCCCCGCAGCATACGGATCGCGGCGACAACAAGCGATTCTACGACGTCACCCATGCATGGAAATGCACGCCGTGGCTCGCGACGTTCGCCGACGGCATGCCGGCAGGCTTCCTGTCGAATTATCCGAATTCCGGTCGGATCACGGAACACTATGCGTTGTCGCCAACTGTTGAATACCAGATGCTTCTGGATTGGCTGACCACGAATAATTTCGATTCCATCACCTTCGCGACGGCGCCATGGGACGTTGAATTGAAACGCATGGTAAGCAAAATCGCTGAAAGCGTCAATGTGACGACCGCCGATAATTTCAAGATCATCCATTTTGCAAAAGTCGCTCAGGCGATGCTGTCCATGAAGGCGACCTACGCCGCAATTTCGGACGGAGAATTCACGCTAGCCGTCAACGGCATGGAAACCATCCAATACAAAGACGGCAGTTTCCAGAAAATCGACGACGGCGCAGCAGATTTGACGCTTAATCATTTGGATGCGACACGCTTCCTATTCGGCCCGTTACCGCCCTCTTCCGTCTGCGATATTCCCGCAAAAATCCGCCCTGTCGTGGAAGCACTCCTCCCGCTTCCGCTCTGGTGGAATTACCAAGACCGCGTCTAAGCCATAACCTCATCCCCATAAGCCATTGGCCATAAGCCATAAGCATACGGTCTAAGCTACCACAAACGCATCGCGTTACTGGTAGCTTAAACCAAAATTATCAGCAAACGGCGGATTGCCCTGCCGCGGCCCAAACGGATATTTCGTATTGCCAGGAAAATACCACTGCACACCATCGGCCAGATCATGGCCGCCGTTCGTCACGGCGACATGGATTTTCACATGGCCGACATGCCCGTCCGCATAGGCGGCATTGACTTTTCCGTCATGTCGGAAAGCGAACTCCTTCAACGTGTTCTGAAGATTGTACGACTGGTTTCCAGCCTTGGCGGTACTGATGATCGGGCCGTTGATCTCACCGCCGTCAGGCTTCTGGTAGTCCGTCCATTGCACACGTCTGCTCGGTTCCTGATTGACGACAGCGGACTGATGCTGCCAAAATGACGCCGTGCCGCCTGTGATTGGGCTGGCGGAATCGCTCAAATTGACCGTTCCGCCGATGGTGACTTTGATGGTCTTCCCATCGTAGGTGAACTTGCCCGTCCGTCCGAGAGAATCCGTTCCCCCGTCGTTCGGGCATCTGGCGAGTTTCTCGCTGAGCGTCGTATAGCCGTCTATATAGGAGGTAAAGCCTTTGTCCGGCAGCAGACATGTGCGGACGTCCGGAAAGAATCCGTCGCTGTCGCTTGTATAAAGCATGGAGGCAATGCCGTATTGTTTCATGAGCGATTTGCAGCTAATCTCCGTCGCCTTGACGCGCGCCTTGAACAAGGCGGGCATGAGCATCGCCGCCAAAATGGCGATGATGGCAATGACAACCAGTAATTCTATGAGTGTGAATGATTTGTGCATTGTGTGAAAATCTGTATGACTATCGTTCATTTTCTTGTTTTTTTCACAAGGATTTTTCCTTGTCTTCCATCTGTTGTGCGAAGCGTGACGAACCGCCGAGCCAACAGACCATGGACTTCGAGCTTCCGCATGACGTTGTTTGCACTTGCGCGAAGCGTGACGAACCGCCGAGCAGACGGAGGCCTGCCAATCCTCCTTTCTCTAGAGTCTCCTTCTTCCCACAAATTCTTCAGAATGATGGCCGACGTCTGCGAGGCATTCTGTCTATTCCGTGTATTCAGTGGACTGCCCCAAATTAGTGTTCATTCGTGTGCATTCGTGGTTCTTTTCGTTATTTTTTCAGCAGGAAGTCTTTGAGGAAGGTGTCGAACGTTTCCATGTCGTTGAGCCGTTCCGCTTCGCAGAGGATGAGTTTCTCCTTGATGGCGACGCCGCCGGGCGATGTCGGATATGCTTCGTAGATGGAGCGCAGCTTGTCGAACGCCGCCTTGGCCTGCGGCAGTTTTGCACGCAGGTCTTTCACAAGATTGATCGTGTTGATGCGTTCCGCAGGGCGCGTCACATCAAAGACTTTCATGGCGTCCAGCGTGGAGCGCATGAGCATGATGAACGGCTGCGCCGCACTGTAATATTCACAGAAATGGCTCGTTATGGCCAAATCTTGGTCATCGGGGAAGATGCGGTCCGGATCGACATGCTTCTGGATCCAGTTGTCGTTGCGATAGCGGTCGCGGACTTCCTTCTTGCGGAAATCCGGAATCTCCATGGGCTGGCCTTCCGCAACGGCGCTGCGCAAGGCTTGGATGCCCGCCAACGTGACATCAGACGCCGCATAGATGTCCCATGGGGCTTTTTCACCCGTAAGAATCTCACGCGCAAAATAATACAACTCCCAGAAATCGCCGCCGCCATGGCCTGCGCGTTCTGCTACGGCCCCTAGATCCGGCCAGTCCGGATTGACGGTAATTCCGTGGAAACTGCCCTGTGCGCCGACCTTCAGCTTCAGTTCGGGATACGTTTCCGCCGCCGCGCGCGTTCCGAATATCCGCTGGTTATGGCTGTCCGCAGACGTGCCGCCCATCAGGTTGCGCACGATACCTCCGTTGCTCATGTAGATCAACGACGGACACATCGCGCCTAGATTCGGCATGACGCCGTCGATTTTGCGGCCCTGACCATGGACGGTTCCTTCGTACAGCACATCCGTCGGAAACGCGACGACCTTTTCCGGCCGCAGGCCTGTGATGACCATGACCGGCCCCAGCGAATGCGTGCAATAATAATGGTAACTGATCCAGCCGCGCCAATGGTGGAGGCGGTTGCCAGGCAACGTATCTTGCGTATTCAGACAAGGATGCGTCCCGCCATGGACATATTCGTATTCCGCGTATTCCAGTTCGCCGAAGAAGCCTTCCTTATACAGTTTGGCCAGATACATGTTGGCTTTCGTGAATGGATAGTTTTCCGCGAGATTATACACAAGTCCGGATTTTTCAACGGCTTCTACGACTTCCACGCCTTCCGCTGGCGTCAGGAAACTCGTCACTTCGCACATGACATGCTTGCCGGCCGCCAACGCCTTCAGTGTGCATCGCGCATGATCTGGAAAATACGTCGCGATCAACACGGCGTCCATGTCCATCGCCAAAAAGGCGTCTTCACTTTCCGTGATATTCGCCTCGGGGCAGATTCTCTTGAAATTCGTCCGCATGGCAGGGCTGATGTCACAGCCCGCCACGACGTCAATGCCCAACGCGCGGGCTGAATCGATGAACGACGAACCGCGTCCAAGTCCCCAGATACCAAGCTTCAACCGCTTTCCGCCGAATAATTCGTTATCCATATTTTCTGCTTTTGCCATCATATTTTACATATATTTCTTCAAACTTTGCTATAATATAGAAGCGACTACAAACCATGCAAATCACAACCGTTTTTTTATGAAAGATTATTGTTCGTTATTTTTCTGCTCTTGTTCTTTCCTCCAACGATGTTAGATTATGGAATGATTTTGTTAATACCATATATTTAATATTCTATGAGAAATTTCCATCTATTGACTATCGCCGCCATGACCATGATTGCTGCAAATGCCGCCGTGCCACATGTTTCCATTCCGTTTACGGACAATCCGCCATCGCTGAACGATGGTGTGGAACAGAAGCCATGGCAGAATGCCGCCATCGTGCGGCGGATTTTTCCGAAAGGTAGCTCTGCTGTCCCACAACAACAGACGGAGTTTCGTCTGTGCTACGACCATGACAATTTGTATGTGATGGCGCGATGCTTTGAAACGCAAGTAAGCTATCCAGAAGCCTTTAGCATGCCAGGGGAAGAAATGATGTCCAACAACGACGATGCCGTGCAAGTCGTCCTTGGCGTTGCGAATCCAAAACTTAAGACACGTGAAATCATCAACATGGGCGGTTATCAAGGCGCGATGGGAACGGAAGTCGCCAAAGCGGACGACTATTATCAATTCACCGTCAATGTCTGGAATGCGCGTCAACGGACATACAACGAATTTCCGCTTGAAGAGGCGGCATTCGATTCCGTCGCGACAAACATTCCGCATAAAGAATGGCAAGTTTTCATGCGCATCCCGTTCAGTTCCTGCGGGTTAAAACCGAAAGCAGGGCTTCGCATCTACGGCAATCTGTTCCGCTTCCGTCCACCAGAGATGCTCGGCTGGCATCTGCCAGGCTTCGGCGGCTACGTGCCTATGCCGTTTGGTGAATTCGAATTCCTGCCAGAAGGTCAGAAAGGTTCCGTGGAAGATTTTCCACAGAAGCCTGTTCCTGTTGCGCAGGAAGAGGTTAAGCCAAAATGCACAGCGATAATCCATTACGGACCGCTCTCCGGCGTCATTGCGGCGGAAATCCACAAAGAAGGAATTAATGGCAAGTTAACCGCCACGATGGACGTCACGGATTTTTCGACGCAAGTCGTTCCGTTGGAGTTTCGTGCAAATGGAAAGGCGTTCGTCTATCAGGACTTTAATCCTAAGGATCAGAAGCTCCGTGAAGCCCATATCGTCGTGAAAAACGAAACTGGTGATATTGTGGCGGAAGCCTCCCGTTCATGCGAATCGGTCAAAATTCCTGAATGGCTTGGAACGGATGCGGGAGCGGATTACATTGACAAAAAAATTCCCGCTCCATGGAAGCAGCCAACGGTTGACGGACAGACCGTTACGCTTCTTGACAAGTCGTTGCAATTCAACGGCAACGCCCTGCCTGCGCAAATCACGTTTGCAAACGATCAATCACCACTTTTTGCCGCCGCCCCATCTATCTCCTATGAGATTGATAGTAAGAGATTTACCTTCACTGGAACGCAAGCGAGTGTCCGCCTGGACGGAATTCAAGCACGTGTTGTTGGTAAACAATCGTCTGATAACGGCCTTTGGATAGAAGCCAGAAACCATGTCGATTACGATGGTTTCATGGACTTCAAATTCGCGATTTCAGGAAAAGATTTAGAAAAAGTTTCGCAACTGCAAGTGATCTTTCCATTGGCGGAAGGTGTTGCAAAATATGTGCTTCCGGATTTGACTTGCCAAAGCGCGGCCAAATTGACAGGTGGCGGATACTGCGGCCATAGTGGCATTGTCTGGGTAGGCAATGAAGAGAAAGGATTATGTTTTTCCTATGACGAATCGCCGTTCCGCGGCAATAAGTTACGGCATCATATCCAAATTCGCAAACATCAATTTGGAGACTCGCTTGTCTTGAATCTTGTCGATTCCGCAGGCCAGTTGAAAGAAGGCAACGCCCTATTCCGCTTCTTCCTGCTTCCGACGCCCAGCAAGCCATATCCGCCAAATCCTGTCCGTTCGCGTTATACATGGTTATGGGAAGGCTGGAGCCGTTTCCATGGCTATCCGGATTTGACGAAAATCAACGAATTGAAACAAAAGGTCCAAGAGCTTGCAAATCAAGGGAAAGCGTTGACACTCTACTGTTGCCAAGGGCTTCAGCAGGACACGCCGGAAATGCAGGCCTATCGCACCGATTTCGAGATGCTTCCGAAATGGCGATACTATCATTTCCATGGGCAGGACTGCTTCGCAACTTGCAAACGCGGTCCGGAAGGTGATTTACAGCTTCACAACTACCGCAAATTGATTAAGGAAACGGGAATCTCCGGCATTGTAAGTGACGGATTGACCGTTAATTGGCAAGATTCCAACCCGCTCCACCATGGCTGTGGCCGCCCATACACAGTCACGTTGGATGATGACACGCCCAGCAAGACAATCCTCACGCGACGTTTCCTCAAACGGATGCGCGGATTGTTCAACGATACAGGCCGTCCTTTCTGCATCGTCGCCCACACTGGCGGCGGCATTGATCCGATGACGTTAAGCTTTGCGGATGCGTACTTTGAGGGCGAACAGCTCACCCGCTACCGTCGTGGCTACAATCCCAGTCAAGCAATGTTCACGGTTGGTTATTCAGGCCTTCCGTGGGGCTGGCGGGCCATTTACTGGGGGAAGCAAATCCACAACTACAATGGAATTGCGTCGGCTGTCTGCTATTCGTTGCTATTCAACAGCGAATATATGATCAATCCCAACACGGAACCGATTGATTTCGATGTAAAACTGCTGGAAGAATACAACGGCCCCGAAGCGGAATTCCATCCATTCTGGGAAAAGCACACGGCCATTGATTTTAAGTCCGAAAGCTGCCTTGCATCGCTATACCTTAATAAAGAAAAGGCCATGCTCGTCGTCAGCAATCTGACGAATGTTGAAAAATCCTACAACGTCAATCTGTCCAAGCTGTTTGACGGCAAGCCGTTATATGCAAAAGACGCTCTCTTGGAGAAAACCGTTAATTTGCAGGATAACTCGCTTTCAGAAAAACTGCCGCCATTCAGTTGCCGCATTCTGTTGCTTCGCACGACACCATGGGAAACAGTTCCGCAAACCGTACCACCATTTAATAATCCATTTGAAATCAACGGTTTCCATGCGGATGACTGGACGACACAACGAGATGTCACCTTCAACGACGGTCAATTGGTCATGCAAGGCGATGTTCAGAAGCCTGCAGAAATCATTCTGAAACGGACCATCGGGCAGAATCTGCGATTCTCTATGGCTGTCAAGCTCTGCGAACGTTTCCGTCTGACGTTCGGCCCATGCAATCTGACCATTGGCGGCGGTTGGCCAGGCTACGGCTGGATGGTCACAGGACCGTCCGATCCATATGGCCGCGGATGGATCTACCAGGCCGTGCCGCGACGTCCAAACGACTTTGTAAACTTCACGTTTGACTTGACAAACGGCGTGCTGAATGTCTATTATGACGGTCAATGCGTCGTCAGCGACCTTCCGTTTATCCTGCCGCCGTCCGGCAATGCGTTCAAGCTTTTCGTATGGCACACGGATCGCCTGGAAGCAAAGGACTTTCAGATGCAAGTTGAATGAGCCACACCACATCGTCCATTTTGTCCCTTTCGTCCTGTTTATCCCTTTCGTCCTTTATCTCAAATATCTCACATGAAAACACTTACCTGTCTTTTATGCACAGCCGTTGCTTCGACGGCAATCGCCGCCGATGATGCCGCGTGGATGACGAAAATCCGCCCAGACCATCCACGGCTCTTCTTCAACGTCGATACATGGCCAGCCGTGAAATCTCGTGCCTTGGGTGCGGAAAAGGCGAATTATGAGAAACTTCTGAAAGAAGTCGAGTCGTATCCAACCAATCCGACCTGCTCCGGATTCGAAGCCATTCAATATGGCGATGTCAAAACCGCCACCGGCACGATCAAAATCACGGCGCAGACGCCTATCGGTTCCGTGAAGGAATGGGGGCCGCAGGCCGCCAAATGCGCCTTTGCATGGCGGATGACAGGCAAGCCGGAATATCTTGAAAAAGCCCGTAAGATGTTGGAAGTCAGCGTCGATGCCTATCATCAGGCTTATCTGAACCGCCGCGCCGTCAATTGGTATTCCACGACTCGTGTTCTCGCGATTTGCGCATATGATTGGATTCACGACGGCTTGACGGACGAACAGCGTAAAGCCATCATCGTCCCATTGTTGCAGCATATCGACGAAGTCCAGCCCGGCCCGGGCAAGCCGAAAATCGTCCGTCTGGACACAGGCGGCATCAACACAGGCTTCTACGGTGAAAGCAACTCCTTGTGGTTCGCGGGCTTAGCCGCTTACAAGGATGGTTATTGCGATGAATTGGCGGAAAAGCTCCTGAAGCAAGGCTATGATCTGAATCAGAAGCTTTTGCGTTTCCGTGCAGACAGTTCAGGAGACGACGGCGGTATTTCCAGCGCCACAAATGGTTACGCCATGGGCGCTTATCCATGGTCGCATTTCAATTTCATGCACACATGGCTCTCCGCCACAGGCGAAAATATCGCCTCACAATGGCCGCAACTCGCTTTCTTCCCGAACTGGATCTACTGGAATTGGATTCCGAATTTTGAAGCCAAAACGCCTTTGGCATATGGCAACGGAGACGACCGCCATGTCGATAACTTCATGACAACGGGACAGTTATATGAGCACATGACGCAGTACATGCATTTCTTCAAAGATGCAGATTCATCGGCCGCCCGTCTGTCCGCCGCGCTCCGCAAACTGGCTCCGAACAAGAATCTGGCCGACACATGGCCCATGTATCCCTATCTCCTTACATCCGTTGATGATGTGATTCCATATTCGCAGGAGCAGATGGAAGATTGCCCCGTCAAAGCGCGCCATTTTGAAAGTCTTGGTCAGATCATCATGCGCTCTGGCTGGAAGCCTGATTCCACCTATTGTTTGTTCACGGCTGGCGCAAGGCTTATTCAGCATAAGCATCACGACGAGAACAACTTCGTCATCTATAAAAAAGGTTTTCTGGCATTGGACACCGGCAGCCGCGCCATTCAGACGGACTATAATCTAAAGTACTATTACTCTCAGACCGTCGCCCACAACTGCATTCTCATCCACAAGCCTGGCGAGCCGTTCGCAGGCTATTGGGGCACAGACTACAATGGTCCTGAAGGCAAGCTAAACTACGGTGGCATGGCAGGTTATGCGGGCAAGGTTCGTGGCTTTGTGACCAATGACCATTTCAGCTATGCCGCCGGCGACGCGACGAAGGCATATGGCGAAAAATGCACGGAAGCCGTCCGGCAGTTCATTCATCTGCAACCGGACTATTTCATCGTCTATGATCGCGTCGGTGCCGCTGATCCGTCCTACAAGAAAGAATGGCTCCTACATACTCAGAACAAACCACTTATCAAAGAAAAGATCCTGCGGACAGACGAAAACAAAGGCCGTCTTTTCTGCGAAACGCTCCTGCCAAAAGACGCGCATTTCGAACTTGTCGGCGGCCCCGGAAAGGAATTTTGGGCATGCGGCAAGAATTGGGATCTTGATGAAAAGTTTCTCGCCAGCATGCGCAAACGGAAGGAAACCACGGGAAAAGACGCGCTCTTCGGCAATTGGCGACTGGAAGTCAGTCCTGCTCAAGCCAATGCGGACGACCGTTTCCTGCATGTCCTCACGGCATGTGAACAGACAGTCGAATCGCCTGTCAAGACGCAACTTACCCAAACAGACACACAGGATGGCGTCATCGTGACGCTTCCTGAAAACAAAACCGTCACGATTCTTTTCAACCGCACGGGAGCCGTCGCCGCGCAGATCACAATCAAGCAGGACGGCAAACTCATCGGCGCCTATTCCATTGACGAAACCATCCAACCGCAAGCTGGAATAGATATCAAATAGCCCTGTCACTTTAGTCTCTTTAGTCCTTTTAGTCCCTTCTACAGGAAAAAATCACCATGCTAAAATTCAAACCGTATGAAATCCCCAACTTAGAGCCGCGCCCAGACTTCTGGAAAGTCCGTCCGAATGAAATCATCGACGTCTGCAAAAACGCCAGACGCGGCCGTCCGGAAATCATCGCCACGACGCCTGGCGGTTTTCCTGTATATGCTGTCTTCTACGGAGAATTCACGGAAGCGCCACCGCAAACCAACTGGTCAGCCGGTTCATCTTCAACCACTTATAAATCCTATGTCGGCGACAAGCCGGACAAGCAGACCTTCCTTTTCATCGCAGGCGTCCATGGCGCGGAGGCTGAAAGCGTCGCCGCCGCCGTCAACCTCATCCAGATGCTCGAAACGGGAAAGGATTTCCGCGGAAACTATGATGCTGAACTGCTTGAACTTGTTGATAAATATCGTCTTATCATCGTTCCATGCGTCAACATGGATGGACGTGCCATTTCGCCCGACCATCTGCGAAACGTCCCGTATGAACAATTCCGCGCCGCTTCGCAGGGCACGTGGAAGGATGGTTCTCTAATCGGTTGGCGTGGCAGCAAAGAGTATTTCCCGCTTCCATTGGATCGCGTCTCCTATCCGGGCGGATATCCTAATGCCGCTGGTGTCAACATCATGCATGATGCGACGCCTGGCGACATCCGTTCCGAAGAAGCAAAAGGCATTCTGAAGCTCTGCGCGCGTTGGCGCGTCGATTTCCTGCTGAACGGCCATTCCTGCGAATACCAGGCCTCCTTGATTGCGCCATCTGCTCTGAACTATCCCGCCCATGTGGAACGCGGCATGGAATGCGTTGCAAAAGTCAACGCAGCCCTCTATGAAGCCGCCTTGCGCACTGCGCCAGCTGGCGTTCCCAAACCTTCTACGACATTGAATCTCAACACGATGGCGACGATGTGCTCTGGTTGTCTTGCCTTGACGTTGGAATGCAGCGTCTCCTACGACAATCCCAAGACACCGAAACTGACGTTCACCTTCGACCAATTGATGAAGCCCAATTTCGTCGTACTGAAAACTCTCTTGAAGGAAGGCCTTGAAAAGCCGTTTATTGATAGATCCAAGTTCTGAATCTATGTTTTAGAGCAACTAATGCCATGAAACTCAAATACACCAATCCCGCGAACGTCAATCTGTCGGAAATCCTTCCGTTTGAGAGCATTGTCGGCAATTTGGACATCGACAATCTGCCGATGATTCCGAATGCGGAGACGTTTCCGCTATGGAAGCCTGACGGGGAATTCAGCTTCCTTCATGAAGCGGCGGTCGTCGCCTTTCATGGCATTATTTTCTGTTCATGGTACAATTGCCGCGTCAATGAATTGCGCGATTTTACGCCGATTCGCGGTTGTTTTTCAAAAGACGGCGGCAAAAGTTGGAGCGCCGTGGAAACGCTTGGCGCCGATCCATCCGGCAAGCTCCTCTATTGCCCGCCTGTCTATGCCATCGCCAACGACACGTTGTATCTGCTGATGAACACGATGGTGTCGGCGGATCATATCCACAGTCTTGAAACGTATCGCTATGACGAAGCGACGGAAAAGTTTACGTTCGTCCGTTCGGAACCGATTCCGTTCAAGCTCAATACGAATGCCTATCATCTTGACAACGGCAAACTTCTACTGCCCGGTCGTCTTGCCAAACTGGACGGATTTCCCGTCACGCCCGCCGTCATGATTTCCGATTCAGGCTCCGCCGAAGGCCCATGGCGAATTGTCAAAATCCAGCCCAACGGTTTGCTGCCAGATGGCTCATCCTACGTCCATCCGGAGCTTTCCGCCATCGTCAAAGGCTGTGACATCACGATTTTCTGCCGCAACGACAACCGTCAGATTCCAATCCTCTATCATTCCCACGATTATGGCGAAACATGGTCCGGACCGATTGAACACGATATTTTCTTCAGCAATTCCAAAATCTATTCCGGAACACTCTCCGATGGTCGTAACTATCTGATTGGAAACATCATCCCTAGCGACGACGCCACGGGGCGCCGTTCACGTCTCGCGTTGTTTTTCAGCGACGCAGGCTCGTTGATTTTCAACAGAGGCTGGCTGTTGCGAGACGGCTACGACGCCAAGCTCAATCTCCATCCGCAATGGAGCTATCCATGCGCCTATGAATGGAACCACCACCTATACATTATTTATACGATGGTGACCGATCCGAAAGCGCCCCAAAAGCGTGGTGCCATGATGACCATCGTCCCTTTGTGATCATGGGAAAACAAGACAAGGCTGTGTTTTTTTTGAAAAAAATCTCATTTTTTCCCAAAAAGCCCTTGTTTTCGCAAAAAAAGTTGTGTATAATAGAAAATTAAGTACTTTTTATAATGCAACTCAAGAAAAGGAAACGAAGATGAAAAGCAAAAATCTGTTGTTGATGTTGCTTGTCGTGTGTGGCATGGTCTTTGCGTCAGAGTCGAACTTTGTCCAGTTCACCCTAGATGATTTCAACACCTATGATAGCGCAGGAGGCCCCATTCAGGAATGGATTCCCGCTCAAATGATCACCTTGTCTGTTCAGGCCGGTTCATCTGTCTATCTGTCCAATTATATTAACACTTGGTATGGTACTGTGGAAAATCTAGGTTCTGATACTTATGCGGCAGGTTATGACATGTCCGCCGGTGCATATGGATATATGATTGCCCAAAAGACTGCTGACGGAAAAGTCACAACGGACGGTATTGTCCATCCTGGCACTGGAGAGACAAAGGATGTCACCTACAAAAACCCCACCGGAACCGAGACGAAGACGACGACCGGCTACCTGCTTGACACGTTTGAAAATGACACCGAGATTTTCTTTGTTATGACTCCCAATGGTTATAACTCCAAAATTAACAGCTATTTGCCCGTCAATGATCCAAAAAACGATCCGCCTGTCACATCTATTCTAGCCTCCCGTCAAATCAACACGACCGATTTGGCGGGAAATATCCGCGTCAATTTCGGAACGGTCGATGGGATTGGACATGAATTTGTCATTGGTTACGAAGCCGCTCCGCCTTCGTCATCCGGCCAGCCGCTTCCTGGCGTGTTGTCGACCATCGTCGTTGCATGCTGCTCCATCGCATGCGCGAGAAAGATGAAGAAGAATAAATAATCCATTTACTTGACAACAAGGGGCTGTTGCAATGCAAGCAACAGCCTTTTTTTTGTCTTCGTTTCACAAATGAAAGATATGCGGCGATTGTTGTTCTCCTGGCATGAAACTTGAAGACGACACGGAAAAAAGGCTTTTGTGTGACGGAAAGTTTTGCAACGACCAATTTCCATAGTATGATAAACATCGTTGCAAAACACATGTCTTATCTACTACTCTTTTCAGTGTGATCATAAGGAGAAAAATATGTTGAATGTCCAATTTCCGAGACATGGAGCCGTTCTCAACCACAATTATGGCATAGAGGATGCCAATGGCTTGACCATTGAAGTAAGAGGCGTCGCCAACATCAACAACCGCGTCACCGTCAATGGTGTGGAAGCGGAACGCAACGGACGCGCGTTCTCCGCAAAAGTCACATTGAACCAAAAATTCAACAACATAACGATTAAGACCAACGGCTTTTACGGCGATGAACAAGCTAACATCACCGTTCTGTGGGATAAAAAATCCTTTCTTCGCTCCAATTTCTATATCGATGATCATTCGTTCTTCCTGACGGATATCGCCCATGACCGCCCGAAATCGCTTTTCGACCACTTCTATCTGAAAGGCCTTTCAGAAACGCATAAGCGCTACGGCACGAAATTCACGCTTAACTGCTTCTACCGCAACGATCACCATCCGTTCACGCTTCCGGAATTTCCTGACATCTACAAAGCGGAATGGAAGGACAATGCGGATTGGCTGAAACTCTCCTTCCACGCCTACAGCGAATTTCCGGATCGTTGCTACGAAGCACCCGGCAGCAGCGTGCAACTCATGAAGGATTTCGCTCTTGTGAAAGGCGAAATAGAACGTTTCGCAGGGCCGGACACATTCATTCAGCCGCCTGTAATCCACTGGGCCGTATGTAGTTGGGACTGCGTGAAAACGCTTGCGAAAAACGGCATGAAGGTATTCGCCGCAGGCTGGCGGGGCGTCGATAAAGCCTGTGACGCGGCAATTGCAAAAGGCCTCGATCCGACCATCGACGATATTGGTCTGGATTTGTCCGAAGTGGCCGACATCGGCTATGGCATGAATAAAGAAGAAGGCGTCTATCTCTATTGCTATCGAACGCTTTATAACTTTGATGCGGGCTGCTTCTTCGTGAAAAACGCAGGCTGTCTATGCAACGCCTACACGCCTGCGCAGATACTCGCGAATTTCGAAAAGTCGTTCAACATGAAATACGGCAATGAATGTTTCGGCCTCGGCAGCCACGAACAATATACGTTCCCGTATTACAAGAACTACGTTCCAGACCATTTGGAACGCATTGATACGGCGGCCCGCACAGCCTACGAACATGGTTGCAAACCAGTCTTTTACGAACAGGGCTTCTTGGGCAACGACGCGTGGGGAATTTAGTGGTTAGTGGTTAGTGGTTAGTTTCATAAGCCATAAACCATAAGCCATAGGCCATAGGCCATAAGCTTCCGCCGCAGGCGGTTATGGTTATTTCCAATACAAAATTCGCGTCTCGCCGAATTTCAACGGGATGACCACTTTGTCGGTATGTTCCGCGATCAGCAACATGTTCGTCGCGTCATAGATTCCGTTGGCTTTCGCAGGCAATGTGACGGTGACTGTTTCCTCACGGATTCCATGCAGCACGGCGAAATGGTCGTCCGTGTAGAAGACGCATTCCTGATCGGTGTAAAGATGCACGCCGGCGGCTTTTGCGGCATGGCGTAGCAATTCCCACGACAGCGACGTCGTCGCGTTGTAGATGGCGTTGCCACGTTGGACGATGGCCGCCTTGCCGTCGGGCCAGCGTGCCAACACGAGATCGTTCGGTTGTTCGGTGACCGCCATCACCATCGGGACGGCGCCATCGACGTCCCATTCGTTCAGCAGACCGGCGGCTTTGCCTTCGTCCGTGCTTTTCACCTGCTTGTATTCACCATGGACAGGTGTGACGTTGAATCCTGTAAGTTCCTGGACCTGAGCGGCATTTAGGCCAGCGACAGGATCCACGTAGCCTGGCGCGAAACACCATAGAGCAAAGCGATTGGCGCTGCGTTGCTTCAGCAGTGCGCGCTCATTCTCGGTCAACACCCATGGATTCATGTAGATGGCGAGTTTCACGTCAGGCATGTCCTGCTCCAGCATGTCGGTCAACAGATAGTGCCCGAATCCAGCCCCCAGATGACCAAGCGTCTTTCGGGAGACGCTCATGATCGGCGCATGCATCGGCGCGGGATGACGGAGGAAATGCTCCGCCTTGCCAGTCGTCTTGTCGGCTGGAACGAAAACCGCCGCCGTGGAATAGTTGTATGCGCGTTCGTCGCAGAATGCCGCCACGGCAGGACGGAATGGCGTGGGCTGCGCGAGTTTGATGCGGTCCGCGCGTTCGATGGCTCGCATCATCTCCCAAAGCGCGGGATCTTCGAACCACCGCAACGAGCCCAAATCCATCCACCAGCTGCCCATGTTTCGCACCAATTGCTCTCCAAGATTCCTCAAGAGAACATGTTGTGCTCCCCAACACGTCTTGATGAAAGCATCGCCCGGCAAGCTGCCCATCGTTCCGGAAATCGCCAGATGCGTCCGCGAATCATCCTCCATGATCCACAGTTTTCCCGCCTTGGCGGCGCTTTCAACTGTGCTCATCACGGGGCCGACACCGCCTTCCAGCCGCTCCCAATAGGAGATCGGACTGCACAGGATATCGACATCGGGCGACGCCAGAACTTTTTTCAGACAATCATGCCCGACTCCTGGCTGGTGATACGACGGCGCTGTCTCCAGGCAATAGCCGTAAAACGCTAGAACCAAGCGATTTTTGCCGCACATATCGCGAACGGTATGCGCGAATTCCAACAGCACGTCTGACATCATATCGCTCAAAAATTCATTGTGGTCGATGATGTCGCGGCTGGTTGATGGCAAGAGAAATAGTCCGTCCACATCGCATTCCGCATAGCGTTTCGGCGGCGGGACTTCCGCTGTTTCAAACGTTGCTTTTGGTTGCGCCCAAGCCGTTTGCAAGGCACTGTCCGTACCATATTTTCGCTTCAGCCACTGCTGCCAGGCGGCGACTTCGCGCGGCCCATAGCCAGCACGATCCGGCAGTCCAATCGCCCCCGGCCAAAACCATTCCTCTTCATGGCTCGGGCATGGATGGTAGCCCACGACATTGTCGCCAAACTTTTCTTCGACATGAGCAATCAACGCGCGGATCCGCTCATTTGCTTCACGACGCCACAACGGCGAACAGAAGCTTTCGACCGCATGGTCGTATTTAAAATTCGCTTTCGGATCGAATCCGAACATGTCGTCCGGATGCTCTTTTCGCCACCATTCAGGAGCCAGAACTTTGAAACGCGGCACGATTTTCGCATTCGGCATCACCGCCAGAATGTTTTTCAACGTCGTATCGACCACCACCCAGTCCGCCGCTTCGCCTTGCCGCGGCCATGGGCAATCGATCATCGTCGTGACAAAATCCACGCCAGCGTCTTTCGCCAACAACAGCGTTTCCTGCATGACATCGTATTTATCGACCAGGCAGACGCGATAATCCGGCAATGCCCTGACGCAGATGTCCAGCCGCGCCGTCGCATCCGCGTTGGACCAGAAGGAGATACGATAGTCGTGACCGGCCTTCAGCTGCATGCGGCGCGGGATCGTGTAGGTATGGTACGGCAGGCCTTCGTTTTCCAACGCCTTGATGTTCCGCCATGTGATTTTCAACGCGGGGGAATTGTCGCGACCGCCTTCCGCCACACGTGCGACCTGATAGTCCGCATTGTCCTTCGGGAAGAAGGAGAACGGATTGTTCTTCTCGTCGTCGAATGTTTCTTTAGGAATAAGAAAACTCCCGTCCGTCAGATCCTCAAATGCGAAATCGTCGATCCACCAATTGAGAACAGGTTTGGAGATGTTATATTCGTAGAGCTTGAAATGAACCGTCACATCCGCATTCGTATCTTGTTCAGCGGTAAAGAGAAATTGCCGGCGGACAGGCTCGTTCATCAGATACGTGCTGACGCGTGGCACTTTGTTGCGGTCGCCAAAAATCCCCTGCTGCGTGCGATTGTACGTCCAACGCGGCCTCACCGGCTGCCCGTCCAGACAAATCTGCGGAACACCATTATTGACTTGGATATACGCCTCATGCGCATTGGCCGAAATCAGAGAAAGACAAAGAAATGCAGTCATTTGTAATTTCATTGGAATCTCTTTTGAATGTGCTTTGCTTTTTCTTGCAAATTGCTTTTATAAACTTTCTTAGATTAAACAGATTGAATCTGCGATTTTCCCGCCTTTTGTTCCGCAATGTAGTCGTCTATATCCTGCACGATGCATTGATCGCCATTGATATGAAGAAGATCGAAAAACTGGCGGATAAACTCCAGAATCCCATATTTGTTGAAAAGATCGATGACTTCAGGGCCGGTCATGCCTTTGATTTGACGATAACGTTCAATGCAGTAAATGATGAATTTACCTTCTTTGTCCATGTCAGCACGCCTCCTCCGGCCAAAGGAAATCGCCTGTTTCAAGCTCGGTCATGAACATGTCGCACAACGTCGCGGGACCATAGTGCCACGTTTTCAAATCCTCCTGCGCCAACGCCGAATACACCTTTGAATGGTAAAAGGCGGTTATCGCATCCTTCTCCGTCCAACCTTTTTGCTCTATGATCATCGCAATGGCGGGAGGAATGACCATGGATAGAATAACGCTGAATTTTTCTTCTGTCATATTTCCTCCGCATGATCAAAATGAAGTAATTCCAATGACTTGTCAGTTGCAAAGACCAATTGATTATATAGTTTTTTGACTTTCAAGGCAGCCAAAGTGATTTCCTTTGTGAAAGTTCCATTGAGAAAGGCGGCAACGGTTGTATAGACGTCATCGTTGGCTACTGGACCGTATATTAAATCATACTGCCTGCCAGTGTATTTGTTCGACCTGTTTGCACAAACGAAATCAAGCCATTCCGCATCAGGCTCCTTGAATTCCAGCCATGAGCATTCTTCCTTCAAAAGATGTTCATCCACAGTATAAACATTTACCGTTGCAATACCGACACGTCTGCGAGCAGTTACTTTTCTTGCGAAATCTTCTGCTTGTTCATGGTTCAAGGTTGTATAGAACCCAAAACCAAAATCAAGAAAACGATTCTGTCGTATCAAGACAGGATGCTTGACCACCATATTACTTG
>JAFZAB010000053.1 GCA_017548425.1 Victivallales bacterium | reverse complement strand
GATGGGACCTCCTTCGCCCAACGGCGGGACGCCGATGGGACCTCCTTCGCCCAACGGCGGGACGCCGATGGGACCTCTTCGCCCAACGGCGAGACGCCGTCGCTACTACAGTTCGTTGATGAGGATGCTCTTCAGATCAACAGCGTTCTTGCGGAGAAGGAAGCCGATGGCGCCCTTCTGCTTGTGTTTGGCGGCTTTCGGGTAGTCAGCTAACATGCACTCCTGCACGACCTTGCCGTTAGCGGTGACGGTCA
The DNA here is from genome assembly GCA_017548425.1 of Victivallales bacterium. Lineage (GTDB taxonomy): Bacteria > Verrucomicrobiota > Lentisphaeria > Oligosphaerales > Oligosphaeraceae > UBA1407. The sequence continues at coordinate 16,478 of JAFZAB010000053.1, read as the reverse complement.
GTTTGCCTTTTTCGCAACGGACGTGGACCCACTGCCAGCCGGAACCCGCGCCGATGTTGCTCATCGGGGCTTTGATTTCACGCAAAGCTCCGGATGTTTCGGGGCTGACTGGCTCCATTCGGTCGTCGGCATTGACGACTTGGAGGCCGGTTTCAGGGCCTTTTTCAGGATTGGCCCAGAAGACGACATCGACTTCTGCGCGGTTGTCCAGACGGCGTTCGAAACGCAGTTCGAAATCACCGATTTCCTTGTCGAGCCAGACGAAAGCGCCTTCCTTGGTGGCGGAGAGAAGGCCGCCTTTGGACGTCCACGCGCGCGGGGCGTTCATTTTGAGGCCCTTCGTGTCTTTACCGTTGTAGAAGAGCTTGAAGCCTTCAGCCTCTTCGTCGTCGGAAACGAACGTGGGCCAATCCGGGCAGACGAGTTCGCCGGTCTTGAGCATGGAAAGGAAGGGGGAGTCTTTGACTTTTTTCAGCGGGAGCATGACACGCTGATGGAGGCGGGAAGATTCGTAAGTCGCGAATATAAGCTCGGTTGCGGCCAAGGCATGTTTGCTGCAGGTCTTGGATTCGATGCCGTTCTGAACCCAGTCGAGACTGGCGAGAATATGGAGAACGGTGTCGTCGCCGCGGACGCCTTTCAGATCGACGTCCTCCCAGTCTTTGCCCTGCGCGAAGATTTTGACGCGGCCATGCCAAATGTCCATCATGCCTTCCGTGCCAATGAGGCGGATTTCGTAGGGTGTGCTGGTTCCGTTGCCAGTGGTCATGAGACCGGTGACGTCATTGGGCCATTTGATGTAGGAGAGGCCGGCGGTTTCGACGCGGGCACCGAAGACGGAGGTGTCCGCCGCGCAGCCAATATTGCCGAGAACCCATGACGCCTGGATGTCGTCATTGAAGAAATTCATCATGTCGAACCAATGGGTGCCCCAGTCGAAAAGGTTGGAGGTGTTCATTTCCATGCGTGTCAATTTGCCGATGACGCCTTCGTCGAGCAGTTTTTTGGCGGTTGACCAACTTGCACCATAACGGCGTTGGTGGCAGAATGTCATCTTGATGCCGCGTTTTTCGCAGGCATTGTACATCTTGAGGGCTTCGCCGTAGGTGGGCGCCATCGGTTTTTCGGCGTTGATGAGTTGGGGGGCGTAAGCGGCGGACGCGATGTCGAGAACAGCTTGGCAGTGAAGCTTGGGCCAGAGGCACATGGAAACGACGTCCAGTTTCTCTTTTTCCAGCATTTCATGGTAGTCCGTATAGATCTTCTTGAAGCCGAAATTGTCTTTAAAGCGTTGCGCCGCAGGTTTGTGGATGTCCGCGCAGGCGGCGAGGATGACACGGTCTCCAGCCGCTTTGTAGCCTGAGGCATGCGCCCAGCCGCGACCGCCGCAACCAATGATTCCAACTCGTAGTGCTTTCATGAAATGCTCCTTTTAAGTGATTGTTAATGAAGGGACTATCTTCTTTTCATGTTTTCAAATGTACAGGTGAAAGCGGTATATCCCGCCTCGCGTAGGCATTCTTCCGCTTCAGGGAAGAAACGCGCCACGTGGCGTGTGTCGTGGGCGTCTGCGGAAATGAGCATGGGGATGCCCAGTTCATGCGCCGCTTTCAAGATGTTTCTGGACGGATAGGCGGATTTGCATGGCTTCGCCCAGCCGGCCGTGTTGATTTCCATGGCGATGCTTGCCGCCTTGATGGCTTTCAATGCCGCAAGTGCCTCGTCTGTATAGTCATAGGAAGGATAGAAGCAGAATTTTTTCGGAAGATCCAGATGGCCGATGAACGAATAGAGACCAGATTCGGCGGCAAGGCGGATTTTCTTCCAATAGTCATGCCAAATTTCATCGATGCCGCCGGGCGGAAGCGCTTCCCAACAGGCGGCCGTGTGGTCAATGGGAAATTCGTTGGAGAAATGAATGGAGCCAATCAGATAATCGAACGGATATTTTAGAAGTTCTGAAACGACTTCTTCGGCGTTTTCAGGAAAGTAATCGACTTCCATGCCGAGGCGGACGGTGAATGTGTCCGTCTCGAATTCCTTCTTGCAGGCTAGACAGGCATCGACGTATTCCGCCAATTTCGACTTGTCGATGCTGTAGGCAGTGATTTCGTTGTCGCCGAAAGGCGTTTTCACATAGTGGTCACTGAGGCCGAATTCGCGGAATCCGGCCTCGCGGGCGGCGCGATACATGTCGCGCATCTCATGTGCGCCGTCGCTCCAATTGCAATGATTATGGTATGAATTCATGGTATGCCGTCAGCAGATTTTCGTTCTGAACTTATTCCCTTCCAACCACTTGGCGGCGCGTTCACGTTGGTCGCCCTGCAGTTCGAGCGTTCCGTCCATGAATCGTCCGCCGATGCCCAAGGAAGTTTTAATGCCGTCGCAGAGTTCCATCTGCTCAAGCGTCGTGAGTCGTTCGAGGCCTTTGACGAGCGTGACGGTTTTGCCGCCATGACCTTTGCGTTCATGGGTGATGGTGAGCAACGGCCATTTTTTCGTCATGTCTGCACGGCTAAGCGACGGCGCATCATCATCTTCCGCTCCAAAAGCGGCGATGAGGGCGCGGTCTTCTTTCGTGAGCGTCGGATGTTGCTCTTCAAACGTCGGCTTTGGTGGCGGCGGTGGCGGCGGATCTGGTTCTTCAAACTTGATATTCAAGTCTTTAAAAGGATTCGTCCAATTATCGCCGAGCGGTTCTTCTGGTTTTTCTTGTTGTTGACGTTTCTTCTTTGACATGGGTGATTATCCGAAAAGTCTGTCCACGCTGACATAGCAGGACGGGAAGAGGGTGTCGAGTTCGTTCATCAACTGGTCGTTGACGGAAAACTCCTTTACCAAATTATTAAATTCCTCCATGGGAACGTGTAAGGAGGAGATGGGACGGTTTGTCTCGCGATCATAGACAATGAACGCGAGTTTGTCCGCGTCTTTGTTGGAGAAATCGACGAGCAGGCGGTGTGCGGAACTGCTTAGGCGTTCCTCTCCGAGATTGGAGAAAAGTTGATGCTTGGCGTATTCGATGAGGCGGTCATCCAGCCCGAGCCTGCGGAGGGAGATTTTTTCGATGAAATCTGGAAGAGAAACCGTCAGACGGACGGTTGGACGGTCCAGATTTTCCTTCATGGCCGCTTCCGTCGCCATGACGTCGATTTCCCGCTCATATGTGTGCAAATCCGCATCTTCGGGAATATCAACATAATAGACGATGAACGGATTTTCGTCATCGCGGTAGATAAGCGTTGTGTCCACTAGAAAATCGTGGCCGCATTTGGAACAACGGACGCGATTGAGAGTTCCTTTGTACAACGCATCCAACGCCTTGGCGTCATCATGCCTGATGACGGTGGTGACTTGCGTCGATATACGATGCCCGCAATGCGGGCAGGTTACCATTTCCTTTTTGTTTTCCGACACGGACCATGCTCCTGATTGTGATTTCAAATAATTATCCTCTTATAATATCTTTGCTTATGGCGGAAAATCAACGACGCCCATCATGGAACTTGTTCCATTTTTTGCATTTTTCATAATTTTCGTTGAAATCGTGTCGTGGCAACATTTTGTGCCGTTATGTAAAAAAAGTCTTGCTAAAAGATTGTATTTTGAGAAAATGCAATTAAATTATTCGAATAATAAATACCGTATAACCTTTATTTTTAGTAACTTAATACATGACTAAAAGAGTAATATTTCAAGATAAAAAGAAGCCTGGACGCACGATAACGGCGGATCCGCCGGACAGTCCGAGTTCGGTTGGCTGGACGCATGCGAAGCGGATGGTTTTGGCTACGGAAAACGATCCGTTCGTGTTGGACAGCGGTGCAACGATCGCTCCTCTGGAAGTGGAATACGAGACGTATGGCGTCTTGAACGAAAAGAAGGACAATGCGATTTTTATTCCGCATGCGCTGACGGGAGATGCGCATATTGCTGGATGGGACGCAGATGCGTCACCGGAATACCGTCCGTGGCGGTTGCGTTATCCAGGCTGGTGGGACGCCGTGGTAGGGCCGGGCAAGCCTTTTGACACGAATCGCTTTTTTGTTATCGGAATGAACGTGGCTGGAAGCTGTTACGGCTCGACGGGGCCGTCGAGCATCAATCCTGCCACAGGCAAGCCGTATGGTCTGTCTTTTCCGTTCATCACGGTCGGTGACTGGGTACGGATGGAAGCGACGCTGATGGACAAGCTCGGCATTGAGAAGCTGTATGCGGTTTGTGGCGGTTCTCTTGGCGGCCAGCAGGCGCTGGAATGGGCGTTGGCCTATCCGAAACGTGTCCAAAAATGCATTGTTTTGGCGGCGAGTCCTGTTCTTTCCGCGCAGGGATTGGCCTTCAACGCCGTCGCGCGGCAGACGATCATGCATGATGCGAATTTCAATAACGGAAATTATTACAACGGTGTCCATCCCGACATGGGACTGGCGGCCGCGCGCATGCTTGCACATATTACCTATCTATCTGGTAAAGGGATGGATGTGAAATTTGGCCGTCGTCGTCAGCGGGACTTTTATGAGACGCACACATTCGATGTGGAATTCGCTGTCGAGAGTTATTTGGAGCATCAGGGCGAGACATTCGTGGAGCGTTTTGACGCGAACAGCTATTTGTACATGACGCGTGCGCAGGATTATTTCGATTCCGCAGAAAAGTGGGGCGGCGGTGATTTGCGCAAGGCGTTAAAGCGAATCAAATCGGAGATGATGGTGGTGTCGTTTTCATCCGACTGGCTGTATCCGCCGGAGGCTTCGGAGGATTTCGTCCGCGCGCTGTTGCATAATCGTATCCCTGTGACATATATGCAGTTAGAGACAAGTTACGGACATGACGCCTTCTTGGTGGAGGAGCAGGCTGTCGGAAAATTGCTGAGAGCGTTTTTGAAAGACGCCTCTTCGTTGCGGCAGGTCAAACGGTAAGGAGGATGCGGTTATGGAAAGACGAGAAATGAACCAAGAAATCCTGCATGCCGGCGAAGAGTTTTTGCGAACGCTTGGTGTAAATAGTTGCGACTGTGATTTCAGCATGTTGCGTCAACATCTGGACAAGGCGTTGGCGGAGCATTCCATCGTGTCACCACCCCTCCACTGGGAGGATGAATACATCGAACGGTTGCTTTCATCTGGCGACACGCTTTTGGATTTGGGCTGTGGCCATGGTGAATTGTTGGTCCGGCTGGCAAAGCACCATGATTTCAAATGCCAAGGGGTGGAACGCGATATGGATGCGGCTTTGTCATGCATTGAACGTGGCCTTCCGGTCTGCCTGATGGATTTGGACAAAGTGTTGGGAAACATTCAGGATCAAAGCTTTACGTATGCCGTGTTGGAACGTACGCTACAGACGCTTCAGAATCCGCTGGACACGCTGAAGGAGATGTTGCGCGTTGCGAATTATGTGGTCGTTTCCTTCCCGAACTTTGCGCATTGGAGCGTTAGATTGTCGTTTGCGTTGGGCGGCAGGATGCCGATCACGGGATCGTTGCCATACCATTGGTATGATACTCCGAATATCCATTTGTGCAGTGTCAACGACTTTCTGGATTGGATTGCGACCAACAAACTGCATGTCTGTCAGGCGTGGGCGTATTTGGAGAACGAAGTGGTGGAATTCGTCGAAGATTCCCACAACATCACGGCGCGCGAGGCTCTGTTCGTGATCGAATCACCGTTCCATGTCAGATGATCTGATTTTAACGGGCTTAGCAATATGGCGATGATGGATACTGATATTATATTATAGTATGGAAAATCGCCTTTTTTATGCTAAGCTCGTAATCAGATGGTCATGACATGCAACGCAACGAACTGAATCTATTTACACGGGAACAATTGGTCATATTCGATGGAGCCATGGGGACGGAACTGTATCGCCGCCATGTTTTCACCAATCGTTGCTATGACGAAATTTGCGTCACGGATCCCAAACTGGTCCGTGAAATCCATATGGAATATTTGGCCGCTGGCGCGGATGTCATTACGACCAATTCCTTCGGCGCCAACGACATAGCTTTGTTGCAGCATGGTCTTGTTCCCAAAATGGCGGACATCAACCACGCGGCAGTGAAAATCGCCATGGAGGCCCGTGATTCGCGCAATTGGGGGCGGCGCATTCTCATCGCAGGCTCAATTGGGCCGCTACGGACGACTGGAACGACAGAAGCGGAACGAGTGGATGTTCTGTCGCGTCAGGCCAAAGCCTTGCTGGAGGCTGGCGCGGATTTTATCATTTTTGAAACATTGCCGTCCCGTCAAGCCGCTTTGGAGGCTCGCAAGGCGATGGCGGCGATTGGGGAGAACGCCGCGTTCGTGCTGTCCCATTCCATGCCCGATGGCGACGCCACGGCGGAAGAAATCAAAAATAGAACGGCTTTTGCCGAAGATGGTCTTCCTGTTGCGGATGCAATTGGTTTCAATTGCGGGCTCGGGCCGTCCGCCATGCTGAAAATTGCGGAGCATGCCGTCAGAGTCTGCAATGTTCCAGTCATTGTCCAGCCAAATGCGGGCACGCCGCAGGCGGTTGACAACCGCCAACTTTACATGTGCGATCCGGAATACATGAGCACGTATGCCGTTCGCTATGCGGCACTTGGGGTACGCGCCATCGGTGGTTGCTGCGGTACGACGCCTGAACATATACGCGATTTGGCGAATTCCGTGAAGCCGCTTGGCAAGAAGCAAGTCGTCATCGAGACCGTCGAATCGACGGAACAAGTGCCGCTTGCGGAAGAAAAGCCTTTGGCGGAACGTTCGCGGCTTGGCGCAAAACTAGCGAAAGGCGAATGGATTACGACTGTTGAAGTGACGCCGCCGCGCAGTTGGAATCTTGATGCAATCATCGAAAAGGCAAAAGTCTGCGCCGCCGCTGGCGTTGATGTTTTAAACGTTCCGGACGGGCCGCGTGCGTCACCGCGTCTGTCGCCGTTGGTCACAGCCATGAAAATCCAGAATGAAGGCGGAATCGACGCCGTTCTGCATGTTTGCTGCCGCGACATGAATCTCATCGCGATGCAGGCCCAACTGCTTGGCTGTGCGGCAGTTGGATTGAACAATCTTCTGTTCATCACAGGCGATCCACCGAAACTTGGAAACTACAGCTTCGCGTCCGGTGTGTTCGATACGGATTCCATCGGTTTGGTCAAATTGCAGAAGCATTTGAACCAAGGCGTGGATTTGGGCGGACAGAAAATCGATCCGCCGACGGCCGCCGTCTGTGGCGTGGGAGCCGATCCGAACGCCATTGATTTTGATCGTGAAATCCGTCGTCTCCATGAGAAAGTGGAGGCGGGAGCGAATTTCGTGACAACGCAGCCTGTGTTCGACATTCGTTCGCTTGAACGTTTTCTTGACGCGATTGCGGATACGCATCTTCCTGTCATTGCGGGCATTTGGCCGATGTCCTCCCTACGGAACGCGTTGTTCATGAAGAACGAAGTGCCCGGCGTGGTGGTTCCAGACTGGATCATCGAGAAGATGCAATCTTCCGATACGAAGGAAGGCCAGCTCGAAATCGGTATTGAAATCGCGCGGAAGACACTGGCGGATATCCGTTCCCGTGTGGCGGGCGTGCAGGTTTCGGCTCCATTGGGCAATGTCAAGACGGCGTTGCGAGTTTTGGAAGCATAAGGCTAGACGTCGTTTACATGAAAAACGAGCAGTATTGGAATGAAATCGCGGATGCCTATCAGGCGGAGACGGTGATTTCGACGGATGATTTTCATTACGGGCCGCTGATTGCGGGAGATTCCACGCTGAAACTGTTGCCGGAAACGCTGCAAGGGCTTGATTGCCTGGAAGTTGGATGCGGTGGCGCACAGAATTCGATTTATCTCGCAAAGCATGGCGCGGAGTGTACGGCCGTTGATATTTCCAAGAAGCAATTGCAGTTCGCACGCCGTCTCGCAAAACGTTCAGACGTCGGTATCCGCTTCATCCATGCGGACATGGAGGCGTTGCCGTTGGATGCAGACGAACAGTTTGATATGGTTCATTCCTGCCATGCGATTGCTTTCGCGGCTGATCAGCGGAAGGCGATTCATGCCTTGGCGGAACGTGTGAAAGCAGGCGGCATGCTGATTGTCAGTACGGTTCATCCGCTGTCTGGCGGCGAATGGGTCGATTTGGAAGATGAAGACGGCTTGTTGCTGAAAGATTATTTCAGGCCGACGGCTGAAACACGCGAATTGGCGGATAGCGGCGAAGCCGTCAGCCGCGCGTATCCGATTGGCGTGATGACGGATTGGATTCGTGAAACGGGACTGGTTTTGGAGCGAATTCTGGAGCCTGAATGCGACATTCCGCAGAGCGGTTCGCTAAAAGGACGCGTTCCGTATTGGAGCTCTGTCTGGGAGGAACACGCGACGGAATTGGCGCGAGCTCCCTATACTATTATATATATAGCGCGACGTCCAGCCAAGCCGCTTTCCACGCCGGCAGGCGAGGCGGCGGATACCGCCCATTTGCGAACCATGCGCCGCAATTTGGAAATCCGTGCAAAATTGCTTCGTGGCGTTAGGGATTATTTTGACGCGAACGGTTTTCTGGAAACGCAGACGGCGGTTCGTCTGCCCGCTCCTGCCCTGGAAGATTATATTGACGCGGAACCTTCTGGAACGCAATGGCTAAGAACCCCTCCTGAACTGCACATGAAACGCCTGCTGGCGGCTGGATATGAGAGAATCTACCAAATCGGTCCGTGTTTCCGCATGGGAGAATATGGAAGCCGCCATCTTCCTGAATTCCAAATGCTTGAGTGGTATCGCCTGCGGACGGACTGGCGTGTCGTTCAGGCTGATGCGGTCAAGCTTGTGTGTCATTGCATGAATGTTGCGACTGGCGGCCTGACATGCCGTTTTCGTGGTCAGACCATTGATTTTGGCGCGGAATGGGAGGAAATCACCGTCGAAGAGGCTTTCCAAAAATTCGCTGGGGTGGATTTGGACGAAGCCATTGCGAATGGCCAATTTGAAGAAATCCTCTGTGAAAAAGTGGAGCCGCATCTTGGCAATGGACGGCCGACGTTTCTGACGGAATATCCGTTGGCTTGCAGTGGCTTAAGTCAAGCGATCAAAGGCCGTCCGAATCGCGTGGAACGATGGGAAGCCTATGTGGCCGGTTTGGAATTAGGCAACGCCTGCACGGAATTGGTCGATCCAGAAGAACAGTTGCGCCGTTTCAAAGCGACGGCGCAACTGCGTGCAAATGAACATCGTGAGGTCTATCCGATAGACGAACCGTTCATGGCGGCGATACGGGAAGGCATTCCCGGAGCGGCGGGGGTGGCGATTGGTTTCGACCGTCTCGTCATGATCGCCTGCGGCGAGAGCGACATTCGGAATATCGCATTTATTTGAACCATTTCCGCTTGTATTTGCGGAATTTGGCGATTGGTTTGCTCAACGGCGCAAGCAACGAGCAGAGTCGTTTGTTGGAGCGTTTGAATGTATAGGGAAGCTCGCAATGCGGGGCATAGCCATTTTCAACGGCCCATTCGACAACATCCACCACTTTGTCGAAATGCTTCAATGAATAACCGTTCCACATGATCCATGGTTTGGGATTGTAACCAAAATGGATGTAATGTGGTCTGTCCAGCAAGTCCGCCGTATAGAGCGGTATCAATTCCGGTGCGTTTGGCTGGAAAAGCATGAGGGAGTTGAGGACGGATTCATCCGTTTGAAAATAGGCTACGCTTCCATCATGCACGAGTGAAACGTCTTCTGGCAGAACCTTGAACATTTGCTCTTTCCATTTTTCCAAGAATGGTCGGTTGCGAGGCAGAGACAGACCAATCAAGCATGCTCCGAAGCCATGGTTGTATCTTGGTGTTTCCAGACCACCGACGTCTTTTTGCCAAATGTTCAGGACTTTTGACGGAATCATGTCTGGATCTTCGTTGGGAAGTCGTGATTTCCGATAGAGTTCCTGAATCTCGGAAGTCGTTTTTGGACGGATGTTGATCATGCCGTCCGGACATTGCAATGCGTCTGTCATGTCGCCTGAAACAATGCCGTCGCAATCGATCCATGTTACGACATCCGTTTGAGCCTGTAGCATGATTTCAGGCTTGCTGCAGGTCACAGACCGTTTGTCTGTGATGGGGAGGTCTGAAATACTCACGCCAGGGAACTTCAGAATGTCGTTTTTCCATTCATCAGTCCAGTTGTATGCCCCAATGAGAATAGGATGGCGCATGCCGCTTTTACGGATGGATGCGATAAGAAGCCAGACACCAATGGCATAACCATTGTCGCAGGCGCTGACGATTGTATTGTTTTCAGGAGTACAGGTCATGGATGCGTTTCCCTAGACGTTCTTCTGTGAAAAATGGTTCATTGATAGGAGATATTCCGCCGGCTGTCCAGTATCGAGATGTTCGCCATCCACTATATAACCATACATGCCGTCGGTGGCGCGCAGTTCGTCCAAAGCCGTCGTCAATTGGAATTCGCCTTTTTGGCGGACGTTGTTCGCAATCTGACGGCCGAGAATTTCAAAGAGTTCAGGCGTCAGAACATATTGACCATAAACGCATAGGAATTGGTCTGGCGGGAAGTTGTCGAGCGCGAGATGCGCACGCGCGTATTCAAGCGTCGGTTTCTCCGCGAATTCCGTCAATTTGATGATGGTATGTTCTGGATTGGCCCAGTTGCCTGTGGCGGTTCCGTAATGATGAACCATGTTTCCGGGGGCCGGATAGAGGGAGACTATGGCGTGTCCGCCGCATTGATTGAAAGCCTCGATGAGTTGCGTGGCGGAATTTTTTTCCGTGTTGGATTTATAGAGGTGGTCGCCTAACATCAAGAGGACTGGTTCGTTGTCCGTCCATTGCCTTGCGCAATAGACGGCATGGCCGAAGCCAAGCTGTTCCGTCTGGCGGATGAACGTAATTTTTTTGCCAAGCGTTTCCAGATGGCGGCATTCTTCCTGCGCCCATTCGGGAAGTCTTGCAAAATAGGATGGCTCAACGGGAGCGAAAAAATTTGCAATGGTCTTTTCATCGTCCGGACGGACGATAATGGCAATTTCCTCAGCTCCTGCTTCGACGGCCTCTTCGACGATTGTCTGCAAAATTGGCTTGCAACGGCCGTCAGGCGTGACGACCGGGAAGAGTTCTTTCTTGACGGCCTTCGTGGCGGGGAACATGCGTGTTCCGAGTCCAGCGGCCGGAATGATGGCTTTTCGGACGGTCTTGGCCGGCAATATGTCCAATGGGAAGCAGTCAAGCTTTATTTCATTGGTTAGGTATTGCGTGAGTTTGTCACGTGCGTCCATGGATTTGGCGACGAATTGGACACAACCGTCCCCCTGTGAACCGATTCCCTTTCCACCATATGTAAGTTCTTTGACTTTCGCATCTTGGAGAATGGCATGGAGTTTAGGGGCCGTCAGTTCCGTGGGGCATGCGGGCATTAGATGCTTGTCGAATTCCGCCTGGGCCTCCGTCATCAGTTTGCCGAGTTCGGCGGCATCGCCAGCCTTCAGCAATTGGACTGCTTTTTTGACGAGCTGCTGATTGATTTTACCAAGATATTCATGCACTTGGCGGGCTTGTTCATTGTTCGCCTCTGGATAGGCTTTTGTGAGATCCGCCAGAATGCGAACGGTGTCTTTCTGCCCTTTCAAATCTGCAATCAGAAAATGCAACGGCTTGGCGACGTTCAACGGGACGGCGTCCATTTGGTCGCCGTCAAACGTCATCATGACGGGACCTTGGCCGTATGCGCACCCTTGGTCCATACGGCCACAACGTGACGGCGTGAGAATTTCTCCTTGATAAGCGGCTTCCATCTCTCCGCGGACGTTCATTTTCAAATCGTAGGCTAAATTGAAAGCACGTGCGACGAGCACGCAGAAGGCGGCTGAAGAACTGAGTCCTTTTTTGACCGGCATGGTGGTTTTGTAATTATCGATCTCCAAACCGCCGGTCTTGTGGAACGACGCCAGATGATAGGCGACGCCAGCCGCATAGCTGAAAAAGCCGCCTTCTTTCGCGACGGCCAGAAGATCCGCCTGACGCATGGGAATGGTCTGCTCCTGCACCGTGCCGTCCGGCAGCGTTGATTTCAGCTTGAAGACATCCGGCAACGGTCTGACTCTGGCAAAAATGCCTTGATTGGTGCCAGTGATGATGACTTGGCCGGGCAGAATGTTCGGATTGAACCGTCTGAAAGCACCCGCCCAGTCAGAATGTTCGCCGAAAAGGCAGACTCGCCCGGGGACGAAGATGTCAAAGCTCGAATTGCTCATGATGGGATGCGGTTTGTTGAGTTTTCTTGTTTAAACGGGAAGCAAGGATATTTTAATATGTAATTGCAAACTTTCTTCAAAAGAGGCGAAAAAAAACGGTAAAAAATCATGTCTTCAGGCAGACGACGGTTCTTCACATTGAAAAATAAGAGGCACATGCCGAAATGGATTGCATTTCTGGCGGCTTGCCTCGTCCGTCTGTGGACATGGACGCTTCGCGTGGAAGTGGTGGATCCGCATGGCTTTTTGAATCCAGATCGTGTCGGTGAACGGATTGCCGCCATCTGGCATAACCGTCTGCTTTTCGCCGCGCCTCTTGCGCCGCAACGCCTTCGGCGGAATGCCTCCGTATTAATCAGTGCGTCGCGGGACGGTGAATACGTTTCGACGTTCATCCGTTTCTTTGATGTGGGTGTCGTTCGCGGCTCCTCCAGCCGTGGCGGCGTCAAGGCCTTTCTGGAAATGCTGGAAGTTTTGCGGCATCCTAATCATACAGTCGTCTTGACGGTTGACGGGCCGCGCGGCCCCATGTATCAGCCGCATCATGGCATCATCGGTCTTGCGCAAAAGAGTGGTGTGCCGATCGTTCCGATTTCCATAAATGCAAGTCATCGCTGGAATTTGAAGAGTTGGGATCGAATGCAGATTCCATGGCCGTTCTCAAAGGTGCGGTTTGTTTTCGGGCAGCCGTTCTCCGTGGCGGATGATGCGGATATGGACGAGGCATTAGAACGGCTTAAAAGGGAATTGATGGACATCACGGTGGATTGAACCGTGAGGAAATAATATGAGAAGGTATCATCATTAAGGACAAGGGGGAATCATCATGGCTTTGAATGTACAGCAGCAAACCGCTGTGGACACGCTAAATGGACCTGTTTTGCTTTTAGCCGGCGCTGGATCTGGCAAAACGCGTGTCATCATCCATCGTATTGCGAATATGATCCGTCATGGCATCGAACCACGGAACATCCTCGCCGTGACATTCACAAACAAAGCGGCGAAGGAAATGAAGGAAAGGGTAGGGGAGTTGTTGACAAGCCGTCAGGCGGAGGAAGTGACGGTCTCCACATTCCATGCTTTCTGTCTGAATGTGCTAAAACGGCATATCCAACGTCTTGGATATGGAAAGCGTTTTTCCATTGCGACGGAAGGCTATCAGAAGGGACTCATCAGGGAAATCGCCACGGAACTGAATTTGACTGGCGAAAACTGCGATCCGTACATGTGGCTTTCCCGTATCAGTCTTGCGAAGGCGAATCTGGAAAGTCCTGACGTCATGGAGACGAAGGATTGGCCAAGAGCCGCGGACGTGGCGCGCATTTATCGTCGTTACCAAGTGCGGCTGAAGCAGATGGATTTGGTTGACTTTGACGATTTGCTTTGTCTGGTTGTTCGTCTTTGGGAAGATTTTCCAGAGATATTGGCCTCTTACCAAGATACTTACCGCTATTTAATGGTCGATGAATACCAAGACACGAACTACGTGCAGTTGCGTCTCATGGCGTTGCTGGCTGGCAAGGCCGCGAATATCTGTGTCGTCGGTGACGATGACCAGTCGATTTATGGTTGGCGTGGTGCGAATCTTGGAAACATTCTGGAATTTGAACGTTTCTTTCCGGGAGCGAAAACAATTCGTCTGGAGCAGAATTATCGTTCAACCAATACGATTTTGAAGGCGGCAAATGCCTTGATCGCGAAAAATGTGAATCGTAAATCGAAAACACTGTGGTCGGAGCAGGGGGATGGTGAAAAGATTCTCGCCGTGCGTTGCGAAGATGAACGCGCGGAGGCGACATTCGCGGCGGACTACATGCTGGATAACGTCCGCGACAATCGGTGGAGCAATTTTGCGGTGCTCTTCCGCGCTGGACATCAATCCCGTATTTTGGAAGAAGTGTTTCGGTCACGCCGTGTCCCGTATATTTTGGTTGGCGCCAATTCGTTTTTCCAGCGGAAAGAGGTTCTGGATGCCGTAAGTTTCCTGCGGGTAATCGCCAATCCACGCGATGATCTTTCGCTTAAGCAAATCGTCAATGTCCCGCCACGTGGCGTCGGCGACGCCACAATGGACGCTATGCGCGGCATGCAGACAATCATGCATCTTCCTTTAATGGAAATACTTGCAAGGACGGATTTTCTGGATAAGATCCCTCCAGAAACGGCGGCGAATCTGCGCTCCTTCCATGCACAAATGAAAAAGTCATCTGACGCGTTTCAGACGCCTGGAGATTTGTGCGACAAGACAAGAAGCCTTCTGGATGGTATTGGATATATAGACGGCTTGGTGAGAATGTACAAGCCGCGCACGGATGCCATGAAACGACGTGACAATGTCATGGAGTTCCTTTCCACGCTGGCGGAATTCGATGAATCACATGGGCGGAATGCGACTCTCGGCGAATTTCTGGAGCAATTCGATTTGCAAGACGCGAACGATCGCCGCCAAGAAAATAAAAAGGAAATTGGCGAGGCAGCGACGCTGATGACGGTTCATGCGTCAAAAGGTCTTGAATTTCAGACGGTTCTGGTCGTTGGTCTGGAACAAGGCCTCTTCCCGCATCAAACAGCGATGGACGAAGGAAATTTAGAAGAGGAAAGACGGCTATGCTATGTGGCGTTAACCCGTGCACGCGAAAGGCTTTTGCTGTCGTATGCGGAACGTCGGAGAGTGGCGGCGCAAGTCGTTGCCAAACGGCCATCAAAATTTCTTGATGAAATACCAGATGATTTGATTGAGTTCACGACGCCGTCAAAAGTCATCAAGCCCGCTTCGGCGGAGGTTGTGGAAGATATGTTCGCAAAAATGCGTCAGATGTTAGGATAGGAGTATTTATATGGAAGAGCAGGTGGTATTGACAGGTGGACGGGTAGTGGATCCGTCGGAAGGCGTGGACGAGATTCGCGACATTGGAATCTGCAACGGCCAAATCGTTCCGCCGGAAACACTTCCTAATGCGAAACATGTGAACATGGCTGGAAAAGTGATCGTGCCAGGCTTTATCGATGTACATGTTCATTTGCGGGAGCCAGGACAGACGCATAAGGAGGATATCGCCACGGGAACGGCGGCGGCCGCCGCCGGTGGTTTTACCACGGTGGTGTCGATGCCGAATACCGTTCCGGCGATGGATACGGCGGAACGTGTCGTTGAATTCATGGAACTCGTTGCACAAAAGGCGAAAGTGCGTGTTTTGCCGGCTGGTGCAATTACGATTGGGCGTCAAGGAGACGTGGCGACAAATGTTAAGGAACTTGTTCAGGCAGGATGTCCTGTCTTAAGCGATGATGGAAGCACACCACAGAAGAACGGGCTGATGCGTTCCATCATGCTGGCCGCCGCAGAGGCTGGCGTGCCCGTCGTGGATCACTGCGAAGATGTTTCGCTGTCCAAACCAGGCGTCCTTCATGACGGGAAAATTGCAAAGCAACTCGGTCTGCCAGGACAGCCGCGTTCCGCTGAAGAAGTGATTGTGGCACGTGATTTGATTCTGGCCAAGGAGACTGGTTGCCATATCCATCTGCAGCATCTAAGTAGCGCAGGTTCAGTTGAAATGATCCGTCAAGCAAAACGGGATGGTGTCAATGTGACGGCTGAAGCGACTCCCCATCATCTTTTCTTGACGGACGAAGCTTGCGTGAAGTTTGGTACTAATGCCAAAATGGCTCCTCCGTTGCGGGAAGAAAACGACCGCCAGGCGCTAATTGAGGCATTGACGGACGGCACGATTGACATGATTGCGACCGATCATGCGCCGCATACGGCAGAAGAGAAAGCACAAGGATGGCTAAAGGCGCCGTTTGGCATTGTCGGAATTGAAACGGTGGTTCCTTTATGCCTGACGCATTTGTATCATGCTGGCATATTGGATTTGAACCGTCTGATTGCTTTGTTTACCACAGGCCCAGCGAAGCTTCTCGCATCGTTTTGTGCCAAGATTGGCCAACCGCTTGGCAGTTTGGCAATGGGAAGCACAGGAGGCGTTACGGTTTTGGATTTGGAAGCCGAACATACGATTGATGTCCGTTTGTTCAAATCAAAATCCAGAAATTGCCCATATGACGGCATGATGTGCAAAGGGAAGGTCGTTGGGATTTATTAATATATAAAGGAAATGGGAGGAATGGATAGGGGGCAGAGGACATTTGAAAAAAGTCTGACGATTCACCTGAAAACATGAAAAAACACCAAAAAAATCAAAAAAAATCGTCAAGATGATTTGACAT
>JAFZAB010000052.1 GCA_017548425.1 Victivallales bacterium | reverse complement strand
TTTCTGAACTGTGTAAACAAGGAAAAATCGCCAACGCCCATAAGAACGGCAAAGCCTGGCTTATTCCCGCTGACGCTCCCAAACCAGCCGACCAGCGTTTCCGTAACGGAATATACGCAAAAAGTCATCCGATGGAAAAATTACCTTTGCCCATCGGGATTTCAGACTATCGTCTTGCATCCTCAGAATATTACTACATTGACAAGACCATGTTCATCAAAGACTTCCTGGATGAACGACCGATGGTTTCATTGTTCACGCGTCCACGTCGCTTCGGAAAAACACTAAATATGGATATGCTTCGTACGTTCTTTGAAAAGAATGACAAAGACACCTCCATATATTTCAGAAATAAAAAAATATGGGCATGTGGACAGAAATATAGAGACTATCAAGGAAAATATCCGGTAATCTTTGTCTCTTTTAAAGACGTCAAATGCGAAAATTGGAAAGAAACATACGGAAACATCTACAAGCTGTTGCAAAGGGAATTTGAACGCCATCTTGAATTGCTGAACAGCGATGTTTTGAATGAATACGACAAACAGAAAATTAAAATCTTTCTCGATGGCAAGGCGGACAAAAATGATTGCATGGCGGCATTCGCCACACTCTCTGAATTGCTTGATAAACACTATGGCATTGCCCCGATAATCATTATTGACGAATACGACACCCCTATCCAGCAAGGATACATGTGTGGATTCTATGATGATATCATCCGATTCATGCGCAATCTGTTCTCTGGCGGTTTGAAAGACAACAAACATCTTTCTTATGGTTTTTTAACAGGCATCTTACGTGTGGCCAAAGAAAGTATTTTCAGTGGATTGAACAATCTCAAGATCAACACAATCCTTGATAACAAATACAGCCAGTATTTCGGTTTCACTTCCGAAGAAGTCAAGGAGATGGCACGGTATTATCATGCCGAAGATAAATATGATGAAATTTGCGCCTGGTACAATGGATACAAATTTGGTCAGACAGAAATCTTCAATTCCTGGTCGGTCATCAATTATTTCAGTAACGAATGCGAGCCCAGGGCATTTTGGCAATCTACTGGAAATAATGAAATCATTGGTGAAGTCTTGACGAATGCCGATGAAAGCATCTACGAAAAACTCCATCAACTGCTGCAGGGAAAATCGGTTCTGACTTATATCGACACCAATGTCATTTATCCGCAAATCAAGAACAATCCTTCTTCAGTATATAGTTTTCTATTGGTTACTGGATATTTGAAAATCACCAAAAGCGAACCGTCTTTCAATGGAGATTTCATGTGTGAGGTGGCACTGCCAAACAAAGAAATCGCGTTTGTTTACAATAAGGAAATTCTACAGAAACTGATGGATATTATTCCACAATCCACAGCCATAAGTATCCAGGAGGCACTCTATTCAGGAGATACGATCCGCCTGCAGAAGCAGTTGGAAAAACTCCTGCTGGAGTCGGCTAGCAACTTCGACACCGCACATGAGAATTTTTACCACGGCCTGGTATTGGGCTTGTGCGCAATCATGGATAATCGTTACGAAGTAACTTCCAATCGGGAGTCTGGTGCAGGCAGATATGACATTTCTCTTATGCCCAAAATTAAAGGATTGCTCCCTGGAATTCTCATTGAACTAAAATCATCAAAAAACGGTTCATCTAAACAAATTCAAAATTTGGCGCAAAAAGCATTGGCACAGATTGACGAAAAACAATATGACACCTTGATGCGTTCACGCAAGATTTCTCCAATTATCAAATATGGAGTAGCATTCAGTGGGAAAAAAGTGGCAATATGTACATCGTTGGAGGGGAAATGACAGGAGAGTATCAAGATTCACATATTGAAGAAACTGAAAAACTTGTGACTATTGCAAAGGCAATAGAAACTTCACCCCAATTGATTCATTGCCACACCATTATTTCCAGCAAAACAAGAGAGATTGACGAAGTTTTAAACTTGGATAACAAGCAAACTCTTTGGGAATACTTGCAAGAATTTATTCAAGAGCATTTGCAATTTATCAATAACATATCTGTTATTACTGGAATAACCGTTCAAAACGTAGGACAAGACTATTACAATAAAATCACAGTAGATGAAATCAAAAATCAACTAAGAATACTAAAAGGATTTGTTATTCTCAAAATAATACTAAAAATCTTTATATAGAAAAAGCTTTATTGAATGTCTTAAGAAACTCCTGCAGAAAACAGGTTTATTTTCAAAAGCCGAGTTGGCAATTTTATTTTCAATACTTTAACAAATTCTAACATAATAAAAAATGCCAATGTCCCATTCTATTCAAAACTCTACACATTCCAATATCAGAGCAAATATTTCCATAGATATTATAACCATGCCTATTTATATCTCATAAGTTAGATAGATAATGCTGAACTGAAAACCACATATAAATCATATTGTTGAAAATAAGCAATAAGCCTAATCAGTTTTGGCGGAATTAAGTTGAATGCACTGAATTTTCAATCATTTACTAATTTCAATAAAACGGAAATCCTGACTGTCAAGTTCGAATGGAGCAGGCATGGCGAATCCATCCTTTCTGCTTGATAGTTCCACGACTTTTCGCTGTTCAGTCAGATTTGACACGATTGCCACAATAGAATTATCTTTTCTCACGTAGCAACTTACATACACACCGGGCGTTTGGGAAACGACCGGGCAGTCCGACTTCCAATAGCCGATGAATTCAGCGTCGTCACAACCGAGCCTTTCCCGTTCGCGCCATAATTCCGCGATTTCATCGATGTCCTCCGCGTCATGGGGGCGCACTGGCACTCCATGGACCAACGCCAAGGCACAAGATGCCCGATAACTCGTATGCATGGTGAAATCCAATAATTCGGAGGCCACGCCGATGTTGTCTCCTGTATAGGCCAGTCGGAAGCTTTCAGGCGACAGATTCTTGAAGGCGTATTGGCCGCCACCCAGATTCTCGCCGCTCCAAAGAGACGTCGCCCATGCCGCCGCAGGCGCATTGTAGGCAACAGAGAAATGAAGATCCACCACTCCTTTGTCGCCTTTCAGCTGATAGACAAGCGTGTGGATGCGTTTCAGAAAATCCCGCGTGGCGAAGCCGTTGTATGTGACATGGCGGTTGCCGTCTTTGTCGACATAGCCGCATCCGTGGAGTTCGTCCATGCATAATCTGGAATTGACGGTGCCGTCCAGATAGACGCCATCCATGCCTGTCTCCAGAATCGCCTCCCGAAGCCTGTACAGCATCAGATTTTGATAATATTTGTTGTTGCAAACCCACCATGTATGCTGCGGGACGCCTGTCTCTTTTTCCAGAAAATCACCCGCCGCGGAAAAGTCCCGCCCCGGCAGGCAGGTGAAGAGTCTGGATTCGTTCCATTCAGGCGCCAATTCGCTGTACAGGAAACTGATGGCGTACGGGAAGGCGGCAATGCCCTTGGCATGGGCTTTGGCGACAAGATTCTTGACGCCATCGGAGTATTCCGTACCAGGTAGCGGCGGATATCCGAACGCCTTGTCATTACGCCAGATAATGAAATTCTTCATGCCCGCATCGGCATAATAGTCGAAGATGGACTTGCCACATCTCTGGTCAACCAGACAGGTCATCTCGCCACAGTAGGGCCTGATGTTCACGCAGCGTTTTGTCCAGGCGGATTCAGTCATGGGCCTGATAGGCGTAGCCGTCAACGCAAACTCATATTCAAATGTCTTATTCGCCTTCATGGAAACTTTTTCGTCTATCAGATTCATTTCAAAAGTGACGACATCCATTTCAGGCAAGGTACTCAGTTTCAAAGCATTGGGATTTCCAACAGGATACCAGTTTTGTGGTGAATCCGCCAGATAACTGAGCCCTCTTTCTTCATCACCCATAAAAAGAACGGGAATGAAGCCAAAGCTCTGTTCACCACGAATAGCCATCGCCTGATTGAGCTCTCGGATTGTGGCCTTAATATATTGATGATTAAGAGGATAAAAAAAATGTAATTTTTCTACCACAAGATCACGTTTGGCCGTCAACTTCACCTTTATCCTGTCGAATCCATCATACTCTATGGTGTGCATGGCCGAAAGTTCCACATCCGCATTTTCTGCCGACTGACGCAACACCACCTGTGCGGGTGTATTTTTGATAAGCTGCAATTGTTTGGGAACAAGCCGGATATCTACAATCCCATCAATGGACAGAAAATAATCAGACGGCTTGGCGGAAAGAGGTGCCCCAGAATAAATTTCGCTTGCTAACGGTTCGTCACCGAATGTATATCGGCGGTTCCAGACCGAGACTTCCGTCTTGCCGTCGCGCTCTACAACTTCCATAGGCGTCCATGGCGGCAGCACTTGATCCGTCATGCCGATATCATTCAGAAACAGCTCTTTATTCTCAACATTTTTGATATCAAGTTGTTCAGTTTTGCTGAAAATCACCTTGTCGCTATCATCTAGTATTCTGATTTCCAGATTGTGCCGACCGACCGTCAAGGCGGAAGTATCCAACTCGCCGTTTGTGACAAGCCTCTCTCCAGCAATCTCCTCTTGTGTCAGCGGCTTGAACCATTTCTGGCCTCCATCCACATTCAATTCCAGAGACATAGCGATGGATGGCACGCCTTCGCATGAAAGATTCCAGAATAGTCTGCGAATCAGATCGGAATGCTTGAAGGTGAAATCGCCATTGCATACTGCCCCCTCCTGCACTTTCATGCCTGAAAGCGACAATACTTCACGATAACTCAAAGGCCTCTCAAAGAGTGCAAGTTCATATAGTTCCCCCATGAAGAAACCAGCATGCCATGATCCCACCTGAATTCCTGTCGCTCCGACCTCCTTGTTTGGCACGACCTTTACGCCATCCTGCCGCATGACGCACTTGCCGTCGCAATAAGCCATCACCGTGTTGTTGGCCGCCATGAAGACGAATGTATGCAACTGTCCATCCGCCACATGGTTCACGGAAAGCGTGTTCGCGAAACTGCCGTTTCCGATATCAAGAACCAACTGATGCCCATGGTCGAAAAAGAGGGAATAATTTCGGTCGGCTCCAAGACCGTCCGTCGAACCGAACACCAACGGTGAAAACGGCCCCATCTGTTTTCCCCAATCCGGTTCGATACGAATTTTGAGATAGATGGACAGCGGACCCGTAACTTTGAGTTCAGCGGCGCCATCAGGAACGATTTTTGTGTCCTTTCCATTGAAAGACAATCCGTTATAGCCGTTATATTTCGCTTTGGCGAAACTGCCGCTCAGACGCCCCTCATGGCCATTTCCTGAAAGATCTTTCAGACTGCCATCTTCATTGGTTGTCGTGAAATCATAGAAAAGTTTTGGCCCCGAGCCGATTAGCGCCCCACCCATTCCGTTGAAATCAGCCGCGCCCGCGCTTAGCATAAGCAGAAAGGCCGCCGCCGCAAAATGGTTCTTCGATGTCATGATTCCTATTCCTTAGCGTTTCAAAAATGACGGAGCATATTGTCAGATCATGCAGGCCAATGCTTTCCTTATCCAAGATCAATCAACGATTTATCACATAGGACAAAAGGCGTGTCCGCACAGGGGATTCCTGCGTAAACCGTGAACTCACCGCAATTTTTGACGGATTCCGTTGGAACTTGATAAACGCCACCGGAAAGAACATCGACGATCACAGGCTCGCTGAATGCGAAATCTCTCATCAGGATGTCCGCGCTGTCCGCTGCGATTTCATTGCTTGGCGTAGCAGAACGATCCCAGAAAACAGCCAGTTTGTGTTCACCTTTTTTGAATGTAAAGAACTGCGTCTGTTTTTCATAGCGGATGGCTCCCGTGCCGACAACGGGTTCCAACAGATCATTGAACAGCGTGGTCATGTTCTGGATGGCGCCATACACCAGTTTCGGGCGAATCACATCGTGGTTTTCATCCGCCATCAAAAGTCCTTTACGATTGATTTGACGGCCGATATGGTTGAAGTCGCATGCCGTGAAGACGGAGGAATGCACGCCCGTGCAGAAGTCACCGATGAAACGGCGCAGATCCCATTTGGCCTGTGAAAGTTCCGTCCATGGATAGTCGCGCAGAGCGAATTTCTGCGTCTCTTCGGACGGGCAGCCGTTCTCGCCCTGCCGCAGCACGCCGCGAATACCAAGTTTCGCGAGTACAGTTTTCAATTTCACGCCGTTGTCGGACGCTTCGTCCGGATTGTATTTGTATCCATGGTAGATATAGGAATCGAACAGACCGTCCGCGCCTTTCGCCTTCAATTGACTAAGGCATTTTTCGAAATACGCCGCATCGGAATGGGCCAGTGAAAAACCTGCTATCTTGCTGTTTGGAGCCAACTTGCGGACGATCGTTCCCGTGCGAATATTGAAATCGACGATGGCGTCCATGGAATTCTCTTTTGAAATGTCCGGCTCGTTCCACATCGCCCATTCATCCACGCGGTCTCGGAAATGGAGCACAAGATGTTCCACCCATGCATCCCATGCGGCCAACGCCTCTTCCGATGTCGGGAAACCGCCGGCCAGATCCCATCCGCCGCCGCCTTCATAGATTGGATTGCCGTAGTCCGTCTCCAGCAGGCACTTAAGACCAAGTTCCATGGCGTCATCGACAATTCTGTCGAGCCATGAAAAGTCATATTGCCCTTTTGTCTTTTCCGTCTTCGCCCAACCAGCCTGAAGACGGATCAGCGGAATGCCCAACGCTGGCAGATAGTTCTTGTATTTTTGAAAATCCGCGAAATCGCGATCCAGCGTCTCGCAACCGAGCATCCAGCAGCTGCCGTACTTCGCGGCTTGCGGATCATGCTTCAAAGTCCCGATTCGTGGAAGTTGTATAGTCATTTCCTGTGCCATGTCATTGTCTCCGACTGTGTTTTATGGAATCATTGTTTTTTCAAATATAATTCCATCAACAGAAAATGCCATTTCATAACCATGAAGTGGTGTTATCCAGCCAAGGCTGAGATTAGAATTGTCGATTCTGCCAATTCAGTCCGACGGAGCTTGCTCTTTTTGAATTGGAATCAAAATTCGGATGTCGTCCCGCCTGCCAATCTTTCGTTGCCAATCTCCTGGAATATTAAAGTCTAAGCCATCGTCGTCGGTTTGATTGGAGCCAAGACTCCAGACTTGGATAGCCTGTATTGTCAATTGTTCTTGTTTTTCATAGTCGTATTTCAGACAATCCCCGACGCGATATTTCATCGGCTTTTCAGTGAATGGATCCTCTGGCATCGATGCCAAAATCGCAGGATATTCCCCCGTCCTACAATATGCCAACATGGCGTCTATGGCGCAACGCAACGCCCTGTTCCTTGCCAATTTTTCTTTATATCCATACACTGTATGATCCAGCCAATCATAATGGAAATCCATTACAAACATAAAACTCCCGCAATTGAATTCGGGAACTTTTTCAGGAAAACTCTTCAATGCCTTGAAGACTATTCTTTGCTCATTGGCGGCAAGCCACCAGACATGAGGCAACAGCAAGCGACCGACATTGGTTTTCAATTGGTTTAACCAAGTTTGTTTTGTCCAGTAACTACCATCCACCGACCGAATTAGATAAAGCAATTGGTATATCATTGGCAGGCTTTCACCAGCCAGAACATCATCATCATATTCTTGGAACTCATAATTGAAATACCGGATAATAGTGTATGCAATTCCGTCCCGAACATCCCTGTAGGCCTCCTCGCGTTTCTGCAACATCTCCTTTATAGCAAGAAGTTGTCCGTCCGTCGGTAACCATGAAGCAATGACATCAAATATCGTTGCAATGTAATCCCTTTCAAAGGAGGAATCACTGAAACAGCCATGCTTAACCATTTGCCGTAAGCATTCAAGCATGTTGTCCATCCTGTGAAGGATAGCCATGACAGTCTCCATATCCTTGTCGGCCAACGCAAAATGCAAACGCCACAACTCGCATTTAAAAACTTTGCGCATTGCATCACCGACCTCAAGTTTTTTGAAATCATTCCGAAGCAACTGTGGAACAGGTCCATTGAACATTTTCTCAAGTTCAGGCAACTCCGTAAAGTCCGCCAGTTGCCGTCTGTAGGCCTTCGACTGCTCTTGAGTGATTTTTTCAGTTCGAGATGGTTCGATTTCCAGAATATCATATACATACGGATATCCGATATCAGAATCCACTCCTTCAAGAAAACCTGTCTTCGGTGTTTTCCTCCTTTGAAGAATTTCACACACCTTCCGCCAGAAATCCACATCAATGTGACAGTCATCGGCAATCCAGGCATCCCTGGCCTCATCTGTCGGAGAACGTCCCAACCGTTGCTCCAATTCAACACAATGCCTATTCGCAGAACGTCTTGCGACAACCGCCATGCAAAACGAGACCACCCATATCACAGCGACAGCCCGCCATAGGCGCATGACACCTTTTGTCATCAAACGTTTGATGCACATCCCCCGCCAACGACCGAGAAACCAACCGAAGCACACATATCCGGCCAATGTCAAAGCCCATGCCGGAACAATGCCTTTCCCCCACATGTTGCCATGCATCCAGACGACAGCAATCACCGACAAAAAGAACAACGCCGCAAGCAATCCCATCAAGAACATTGATTTGCCGTATATTGTGCCTTCGTGGTTCTTGACTCGCATACGTCTCAACCGGAGCAGACAAACAGTTGTCGCCACAATCTCCAGACATGCAACAATCGGAATGCTGAAGAACAAAACGAATTCAATCAAAATCGCTGGCTTGGACGGCGGCAACGTCAATGTCGGCGCAAACAAAAAGCAAAACATCGCGGAAAGCATCCATGGCACTGTCAATGCCAGTGTTGCATGGAGGAACGCGCCTTTCTCAGGCTCATCCCAAAAGAAAATTTTGCGGAGAAATCGCTTCATTGTTAAATGCTATCTCTTTTTACCAGTTGTTGAGGAAGTGAAAGATTATTATCCAATTTGCAATAGAATCAACATCATGTTCAATATCCTCAACCGCTATTTATCTACTTCTACTTCTTCAAAAAAGTAATGATCAACATGGATGATATCCCAAGCAGTTCCATCTGTGTTACAAATTACATCGAAATCGTATAACTGGCAATGCAGTCGCAACGTGTATGATAGAGACCAAGTGCCTTCTTGTTTAGCCTTGCTTTTATCTTCCCCAAAACGTGGTTGCGATATGACTTCTTTTACAACTGGGGCAGAATTTTCCAAACATATTTTCAGTCCCTTCCACCACGCCATTTGCTTTTCAATTCGTTCATTGCTTTTTCGTTCATAACTATTACTGTTATAAACGGAAATTGAACTTTTCAAATCTTCGATTTTCTCGTCTATTGCTTTTACAAGTTTTATTTTTTCCGGTACCAAAAAGAAAGGTTTAGACTGCCATTTTCCATCGACCTGATGCCACCAAAACACAGAACCATCTGACGTGCCTGCCACGACATTATCAGCATTGTAGGTAAAATTGATCAATTTTCCTGGCAACAAGTAAACGGTCTGTTCATCAAACACCAATTTGGTATCCTGACTTCCATCCTGCTTTTTCACGTTGATGACTTTAAACTTCCCGTATTCCGTTTTTATATAGGACATTCCAAATAGTCGTTGATAAAGGAGACCGTCTCTATAATCCCCAATTCCCATCCAAAACGTGCCCCCCCCAACCATCACACAAATGAGGGGATAGAAGGGGAGCATGAACGGACCACCGCAATCTTTCCTTACAAGACATGCCAAACTGCCCAAAGGTACCCAAATGGTATCCGCCGCAATAATGCCGACATCGCAAACCGCCGCCGCAGGCAATGCCACAGGATATGCATAAACTGGGCATCGTTTGGCAGTTTCAACCGTGAGATAATCGTACGGGCCGTTCAGATAACAGCGCACGGGGCCATTAATACAGCCAGAAAGCGTGACGATCAGCATCAAGCCCATAAATTTGATAAATTTATTCATTCTGCATCTCGTTCTATTATTTTATATTAGCATTTATCAATATGATACGTGTTAATATACTTTCATTTGCCAACGATGCAAACGGTCGTTTACCCCCCCGAAAAAACTGCATTTTTCCATTTTTCTACTGCGAACTTTTGCATTGATATTAAAAAGTTCGCATTATAGTGAGAACTTTTAGTTGAAAAGCAAAAAGTTCGCAGTACATTAAGAGAAATAATTCCCCTCTTCCAAGGAAATGACCATGATTTTGCGTGAACACTATCTTGAACAGATACGTCCATTTTATGACAGCGATTTGATAAAAGTCATCACCGGCATAAGACGGTGCGGTAAATCCGTCATCATGCAGCAGGTTCGCGATGAACTCAAAGCACGATCCGAAAATATCATTTATCTGGAATTCGAAGATCGCGCTACGAGAACAACCCTCCCCGACGCCGATGCTGTCATGAAATACATCGCGTCAAATAGGCAGGAAGGAAGATGCTATATTCTCATGGATGAACTACAGGAAATAGAAGGATGGGAGGAAGTATGCCAGTCTCTGCGTCTCCATGGCGATTCCGTCTTCGTCACAGGCTCCAATGCCAAATTGCTTTCAAAAGAATATGTCAAGTCGTTGAGCGGTCGTTTTGTCTCATTCCGCATACGTCCGTTTATTTATCGTGAGTTGCTGGAATATGCCAAGGAGTTGGGGAAGGCAGTAACTCCCATCGACTATCTGGTATGGGGTGGCTTTCCAAAACGTCTTGAGTTTTCAGGAGATGCCTTGCGGCGCTATCTGGAGGATTTGAACGAAACAATTATCTACAAGGATCTGATTGTCCGTTTTAAAATCCGAAAAGAAGCACTGTTTCGCTCCGTGGCGGATTTCATACTCCGTTCAAATGCAAGAATTGTCTCCATAAACGCCATATACAAAACTGTTAAGCAAAGCATGAAATGCTCGGAGAACACCATTCAGAAATATCTTGGTTATCTGGAGATGGCATACGCCATCGACTTGCTAAAGCAGTATTCCACGAAGACCAAGCAGGAACTCGCATTTTATAAAAAATGTTATGATGGCGATGTCTCGCTGAATTCCCTGCGCTGCATTGACAACCGCTACGATCTCGACCATAATCTTGAAAACATTGTGTACAATGAACTTATCTACATGGGCTATCAACTCGGCGTCTATGTCAACGGAAACCACGAAATAGACTTTCTCGCCCAGAAGGGGAACAAGAAATACTACATCCAAGTAGCCTACAGTGTTGTGTCTGAAAAAGCCTACCAACGTGAATTCAAGGCGTTCGAAAATACCGATCCGCTTTCACAGAAGATTCTCATCACCAACGACGAACTCGACTATTCCACCAGCGTCGTCCGCCATATCCGTTTCAAGGATTTTCTGATGATGACGAATTTGGACGCATAGATGCCTCATCGTCATGTGTCCTATCCGTTTCACCCAGTGACCGACCCGTCCACAAAAGCCCTATTCCGACAACGAGACAAAACAACACATCACCAGCAAATGGAAACAACGGCACTCCCAAAAGCAAACCATGTAGCAGGAGGACGATTCCCTCGAAAATTGATCCAGCCGCCAACAACGGAACAATATTTCCATATTTTGAATATTTTGAAGGCTTCAGCAGAACCATCAAAAACAGAAATCCAATGATGCTCCATCCGCCACAGGCCATCCGCAGCCAATAGCGCAACTGAGCATCAGTGAAATCGGTTGACGCGCCCATACTTTGGAGCATCGGTGTTATCACGTTCCATGGAAGCAGTACGCCAAGAATGGCAATTCCCCAGCCAATCGCGCCTGCCGCCAGAAAGATTTTTCCAATTTTCTTGTTCTTATCCACTTGCATTCTCCTAATATGGCGCAGAAATCCGCTGAAATGTCATCCCGTTGAAATCGTGCAGCATAACGGGTTGCAACGGCAATTTCAATTTCAGTTCGTAGATTGCGCCATTTTCGGCATAGACGATGCGTTTGCGGTAATTATCGAACTCCGCCCAACGCCAGCCGCTGCCATCCATAAGCGTCTTGCCGTCGGTGTCTAGCAGCAAATGACGTTCCCAATAGACTTCATGCAAGTGCTCATATCCTCCTGGAAAAATCTTCCGCAGAATCCACCCGTTAGGGAGAGTCTTCTCATAAATCCACCATGTTGTTTCAGTATCTTCGAGATATTTCCAACCATCTTCGAGAAATTTCCAACCATCACGAATCAACCGGTTGCCATAAATCATCATGCATTCTCCTCGTACTCCCCATTCTAACATTTCCGCAGGCGGAAGTTCCTTGAACCGATAATCTTGCACACCAGGAACGGTCTTGGCTACCCATTCAGGCGGACGATTGAGATAGAATTCCTTCTCACTAACAAACAGCCCACCGCCATTCCATCCCGTACCGTGCCACCAAAGGGACAGTGCCTTGAGATAAGGCGCACGGGAGATTGCCGTCCAACTGTAGTCGTGGTAATCGGGCGACTGCTTCAGCCGTTCAAACTCCTGCGCCCTCGCTTTGCGAATCATTTTTTCCTCTTGTTCGCGCTCATGATGATATGCCTCCACCTCCGCCATAAAATCATGGCGAAATTCAGGATGGGCTTCCTCCCATTGGAGTATATCCCCCAGTTGTTTCTTGTCCAATTCCTCACGTATGATTTTCTCCACAGGATTCACACGACCATATTTCGCCGCAAAGTAAATCAGATACTCGCCCTTTGGAGAAAGGTCGCTTCTAAGCGGATAAATGCGCCCCCGAAACCACTGCCCCAACGTGAAGACATCGTTGCGACGGTCCCACCCGATGACGGCGACCTTGTCGGACGGCCCACGTCTGAACACAACCGCATACGAACCTCTCCGCGCCAGAATAGCGTGCAACCGCGCGGGAGGCGTCACGTTCTTTTTCTTTTCCTGCGTCATCAGTTTTTCATCGGACATGATAATTCACCTATTGTCATCACATTATGTCAGCAACATCATAACATATTGCAGATTGCTATTATTTCTACAAACACCATTTTATTTGTCCATCCAGTATTTGCGCAAAGAAGAAATGGAATACATCCAATTGATATGGTCATAAATCCAATTTTAATCACGTATTTTTCCGATTTTATTTGCTTTTCCTTAATTCTCACGTATTCTATAATAAAAATTTATACGTACAGGAGCAAAGACACATGACAACCAAACTCACATTGAGCGTGGATCCATCCGTCATCGCTAAGGCTCGACGGATATCCAAACATCGTCATATCAGCATATCCACCATGTTTTCCAACTTCATCGTGTTTCTGGAAGAAGAATCGCCATTGGAACAGGAGATGCCGCCCATCACCAGAAAAGTCTTGGAAATGAGTGCGAAACTGCCGCAAGTCCCCGCCGACTGGAACTACAAGGATGAACTTTCGGACATCCTTTCAGAAAGGTATGGTGTGAAATGAGAAAGATTTTCATCGATACCAACATCCTGCTGGACGTCATTCTGCGCCGCGCAGATTTCTATCAGCAGGCTGCGACGATTTGGGCGGACTGCGAATCCAGAAAAGTCCAAGGATATGTTTCAGCGATCAGTTTGAACAACATGCACGATATCATGCGGAAAATGGTCACTCCTGATGTCGCGTTGGAATATATACGCCTCGTTCTCAACGTGTTTTCCATTGTCCCTTTGGATGAATCCATACTGCGACTTGCCGTCGATCTTCCACAGAAGGATTTCGAAGACGCAATCCAGACGTTTTCAGCGGTTCAAATCAAAGCCGACTGTATTGTCACACGAGACAAATCGCATTTTTCCGGCAATTACATGCCGGTCATCACCCCCGCAGAATATGCGGATTTATTACGCTAACAACCAAATACCATAGTTTCTAACCTTTTGTACCACTATCGTTCATTTTCTTGTTTTTTCGCGAAGATTTTTCAGGTGGCCTTTCTGTCGCGCGAAGCGCTTTCAAAACCGCCGAGCCGCCGGAGCCGATAGACCATGGGCTTCAAGCTTCCGCATGACGTTGTTTGCGCTTGCGCGAAGCGTGACGAACCGCCGAGCAGACGGAGGCCCTCCCGATTCTCCCTTGATCCAAATCACATATTACCACTAAACTCTTCAGAACCATGGCCGACGTCTGCGAGGCATTCTGTTTCTTCCGTACTACTATCGTTCATTTTCTTGTTTTTTGACAAAGATTTTTCCATGCGCTTTTCTGTCGCGCAAAGCGTTTTCAGACCACCGTAACTAACAGACTATAGATTTCAAGCTTCCGCATGACGTTGTTTGCGCTTGCGCGAAGCGTGACGAACCGCCGAGCCGCAGGCAGCCGCTGGAATTCTCTTCTCTTTGGATTTCATATACGCACCAAAATTCTTCTGTTTTTGTCGGCTCCTGCGGGGAGGCATTTCTGTTTATTCAGTGTCTTCTGTGGACTGCCAGAATTCGTGTGCATTCGTGTGCATTCGTGGTTGATAATCAATGACTTGGTTGTAGCTTGACCGCTTCAGGGTATAGTATGGATCTGTCACCCTTTTTTGGCGGCAAGGCGGTCGCTTGTGACAGCGATGATGATGATCAGTCCTACCGCGACCAACTGGATCTGCGCGACAACGCCCAACAGCGTCAACCCATTGCGCAGGAAGCTGATAAGCAGGCATCCGATGAGCGTTCCAAGCATCGTGCCTTTCCCGCCGCTCGGAGAACATCCGCCAATGATGACCGCCGCGATGACATCCAATTCCAATGAAAGTCCGGCCGATGGCTGGGCGCTGGAGGCGCGAGACGTCATGATCATCGCGGCAAGACCAACCAACGCGCCGAGAATCGTGTAGATCCACACAAGCATTTTATCGACGTTCACGCCGGCGTGATAAGCCGTCTGAGGATTGGATCCGATGGCGTAAGTGTAGCGTCCAAACGGCGTGTATTTCAACACATAGCCCATGAGGAGCAGCACAATCGCAAAGATGACCACGGAGGCGGGAATGCCCATGATCGTTCCCGTGTCCAGCCAACTGTATGCGGAAACCGAGATGGGGCGGCTGGAGTTGATGATATGGGAGATGCCGCGGAAGATGCTCATGGAACCAAGCGTGACGATGAACGGCGCCAATTTCAGACGCGTCACCAACGCACCGTTCAAGAAACCGCACAAGGCGCCGACCGCCATGCCTGTCAGCGTGCCGACCAGCATGGAAAAACCGCCAAGTTCCACCGCCGCGCCGCCGGAAATCTGCGTCCAATTCGCTCCCGAAAGCACCAACATGACAATCGAGCCAAGTATGCCGCACATCGCCAGCATGGAGCCAACCGACAAGTCGATGCCGGCGGTGATGATGACAAACGTCATTCCGGCGGCGATGATGCCATTTGCCGCCGAACTGCTGAGGACATTCTTGAAATTCTGGAATGTCAAAAAGGTATCCGGCTCAAGAAATGTCCACAGCGAAATGATGAATAGCAACGATGAAAACGGCAGCAGTTGTTTGGCTAGCTTGTTCATAATGGCAGACTTGTATATTTAGTTTTACTATTATTGATAATTTGTTACACGGCGGCCTTGTGCATGATTTCTTCCGCATTGGTCTCCGAAACTTTCAGATCGGCGGTGAGACACCCTTCGCGCATCACCAACACACGGTCGCACATGCCGAGTATTTCGGGCAGTTCGGAGGAAATCAGCAGGATGCCCTTGCCTGCGGCGGCCAGATCGTTGAGCAACGCGTAGATTTCGGCTTTGGCGCCGACGTCGATGCCACGTGTGGGTTCATCGACAATCAAAAACTTGGAATCGGCCTGCAACCACCGTGAAACCAGAAGTTTCTGCTGATTTCCACCGGACAATGAAGAGGCAGGATCTTCTGGTTGACGCCATTTGAGGTGCATCTTCTCTCCAAGAGCAAGACATTCCTGACGTTCACGCGGAAGCGAAAGACAGCGCCCCATCCCCAGCCGTTCGTAGTTCGGCAACGTGATGTTCCAACTGCAAGGCAGTTCCGTGCACAGGCCTGTACGCTTTCGATCTTCCGTCAGGAAGCCTATTCCCGCCGCGATTGCTTCAGCCGGCCTGTTGACGGCAAGCGTCTTCCCGTCCAGCAGGCATTCCCCTGCAATCAGTTTGTCGATGCCGAAAATGGCCTGCGCCGTCTCGCTGCGGCCCGCGCCAACGAGCCCCGCCATGCCAACGATTTCGCCTGCGCGAACATTGAACGAGACATCGTGGATCCGCTCGGTGGTCAGCCCACGCGCTTCGAAAAGGACATCGCCTATTTTTGCTTCACGCGGCGGGTAATACTGCGACAATTCGCGGCCGACCATGTGACGTACCAATGTATCCACCGTCAGTTCAGCGGCAGGAGCCCCGAAGACCACCGCGCCATCCCGCAGAACGCAGATATCATCCGCCAGTGCAAGGACTTCCTCAAGGCGATGCGATATGTAGATGATGGTGATGCCCTGCGCTTTGAGTTGGCGGATAATTGAGAAGAGCGTGGCCGCCTCGCCTTCGGAAAGGGCGGACGTTGGTTCATCCATCACAATCAGTCTTGCTCCTGAAAGCATCGCCTTCAACAGTTCGACCAATTGGCATTGACCAGGCGAAAGTTCCGCGACGACATCCAACGGATCAAGCTGAAAGTGGTTCTTCACAATCAGTTCGCGAACTGTCTGAATCTCCTTGTCGCTGTCGATGCGCTGCAACAGCCCGCCACGCAGGATTTCACGTCCAAGAAAGACATTTTCATAAACGGTCAGATGTCCTGCCAGTTCCACTTCCTGATAGAGCATTGAAATGCCAGCGGACAAGGCATCTTTTGGGCCGTCGAAATGCATCTCCTTCCCGTCCAAGACAATCCGTCCGTCATCAGGAGAATGCACACCGGCAAGAATTTTCATCAGCGTCGATTTGCCCGCGCCGTTTTCGCCGCACAGCGCACAGACAGTCCCGCGACGCACGGAAAACGTCACGTCGCGCAAAGCAGTGACAGGGCCAAAACGCTTCGTGATGCCCTCCATCCGGAGGAAATAATCTGGTTGGTTATCGTTCATTTTTTTGTGTGAAGATTTTCCTGACTATCCCAACATCTAACGTCTTATCGCCTCTTGTCTTCTTACGTCATATTACCTCACGTCTCATCACGTCTCATGCCTTCCCACAAAAAGCAATTGCTTTTCACATGTCCAAGGGCGTCATGGCGTTGCCATCACGTGGTTTGACGTGAGACGTGAGACGCGAGACGTGAGCAAAAGACATGAGACAATTGGACATGAGACACAGGAGATTGCATAATTTATCATTTTGACAAATATTTTGCCATGCGCTTTTCTGTCGCGCGAAGCGCTTTCACAATCGCCGCAGCCGCCGGAGCCGTTTTCATCATTTGTAATCAATGTCTTGTTTTTTCGTTGAGTCCTTCTGGTATTGTCGGCCCGGCGGCGAGGCATTTTTGTTTGTTTTGTGTGTTTTGTGGTTAAAATCTGTGTATTCAGTGTATTCAGTGGTTTGAAATTTCGTGATTTTTCGTGCCTTTCGTGGTTAATAATAATTGATATGCTTTTGGCTCGCGTAGCGGGACTCACAAGCCAAGAGCGGCGGCATGCGTCTTTTTCTTTTCCGCCAGATTCTCCAGAGTGACGATCATGCTAGGCACGGGAATGTCCCGCGGCGGCTTCTCGCCTTTGAGCAACTTCACCGCCGTCTCCACGCCGATAAAACCTATCTGCAACGGATCCTGCACAATCAGCCCCGCGCAAGAACCATCTTCAATGGCCTGCACCAAAAGCGAATCCGAATCAAAACCGACATACTTCACTTTGCCCGCCTGTCCATGAGCCTGAATGGCCTTGTAGGCGCCAACCGCGCTGGGCTGGTTGACCGCGAAAACGCCCGTCGTCTGCGGGAAGCGCGTTAGCAAGTCGCCTGTCTTCTGTCGCGCGCCTTCAACTGTGCCGTCCGTATAGTCCTCCGCCAGAATGGTGATGTTTGGAAACTCCTTCTGGATCGTTTCGCGAAAGCCCTGCGCACGTCCGTCGGTGGAAGCGGAATTCGGAACATATTTGATCAGAAGGACTTCGCCACGACCACCAAGTGCTTTGCCAAGAAGCCGCGCGGCGTCCGCGCCGCCAGCGATATTGTCGGTCGCGGCAAAGGCGTCATAGATATCGGTATCCGCGGCGGAATCGATAATCACACACGGAATGCCTTTCTCATGCACCTCTTCGATGGGGCGGACGAGCGCCTTGAAGTCATTTGGGCCAAGCACGACGGCATCCACATTCTGCACCAACGCGTCGCGTACTGCCTGAATCTGCTTTTCGCGGTCGGTCTCGACTTCCGGGCCATTCCAACGAATGTCCACACCATACTGTTCGCCGGCCTTCACGGCACCCTGCCGCACGACGTCCCACCACATGTTGATGGTGCCTTTGGGAATCACCGCGATCACCGCCTTGCGCCCTCCGCCCGCATCGGAATGCTCCTTCAGATGGCGCACTTTCTTGATGACACCCAACGTAAAAAGAACGACGGAGACCGCCAGCAGCAATGTAAAAAAGAGATTGTAGCGATTCATGAAAGTGTAACTGATAACATGTTTATCCCAAACGCTCAAATCAGACTGACACCCGTCAACCTTCAAACGACAATACATTATATAATATTAATCTCAGAGAAAATGTCAATCGTGCATTCTAGTTTTTTTCATTGTATCACAAGTCTAGGGTGTTGATTTCTCCACGCATTCCTGAATGAATTCAACGGCGCGTCTCGCCGGCCACCATTCGCCACCAAGCGTGATGAATCCGCAATGCCCACCGCTGGCAGGCATTTCAAGATACAGATTCGGATTCCGTCGCGCCTCTTCGACTGGATAGCATTCGCCTGCCAGAAACGGATCGTTCTTCGGGGCGACCATGAGCAACGGAACCGTCAGTTGCGGGAAGTAGTAGCAGGAGGATGCAAGACGGTAGAAATCCTCCCGCCCACGAAGGCCGAGATACTGGGCGGTGAAATGGTCGTCGAACTCTTCGAATGTTGTAAGCTTTTCAAATTCATCAATTTGAAGTTTTCCTGGATACTGCTCTGATTTGCGTTTAAGCATGTCAATCATATCTTTCAGAAATTTACCGACATAGCATCTGCCCATGCCATGATGGAACATCAGATTGCTTGCGCGAATGTCCGTCACGGCGCAGAAAACCGCGCCGCCGCAGACCTCCGCAGGCAGTTGCGCCGCCTCTCGCGTAAGATACAATGCCGACAGATTTCCTCCCATGCTATAGCCCGAATACGCGATTTTCCGATAATGCCCCACAGTCAGCGCATGGTGTGTCAGCCAATTCAGTTCATCCGTAGAATTGTGAGTCGTGAATTTCCACTTTTTTCCAGGCGATCCGCCCGTACCACGGAAATTCCACGCGAGACAGTCCCAGCCCGCCTTGTTGAACGCATGGACAAGCGACAACACATAATGCCGTGTCGAACTGCCGCAAAGCCCATGGCTGATGATGAGCAGGCGGTCAGATCCGACACACGCCCAGTCCAGCAGCAATTCATCATCGTCAGGCGTATGGTAAACTTCGCGTTCCCAATGCTCAGGGAGGCGTACATGCCGCAGATACGACGGCAGAATGGTCTGCACATGACTGCAGCACAGCGGAAACGGCGGAGCCTTGTAACTGGATTGCTCGATGATGGGCATTTACTCATCCTTTGTTCTTTTCAAAACATCTGAACAATGCAAACGGAAGATAATGGCATGGTTCGCCAAGTCGTTCCGAATTCACGATTTCCGCCGCCTGATTTGCGCTCTTCGCATCTGGATACATTCCGTATGAATTAAGTCGTATGCCCATACGCTTAATCAGCGCACCATCCATGTCACAGCAGCAGAAGGAACAACCAAGCCCCAATGTCATGCCCGTAAAATGATAAACCAATGGCGGCAATGGTTCTTCTTCCTTGCCATAATCGCCGAATTCATACAAGTCCCAGCCCATCAGTTCCGTATTCTTGGGGAATGGCGCAACCTTCTTGATATAAGATTCTTCCAGAAAATGTTTGTCATCCGAGCACAAACCGATGATCAGCACATCCTCTCTCCCCGCAAAGAACTCACGGCATATGCGCGCAGGCGTGTCATAATCGAGAAAATTATGGAATTGTTCGTAGTTGATTTGCATACAACTATTCCGAACCGCATCATAAAGCCGTCTGGCTTCAGTCGCAGACAGATTCCATTCCTGTTGGATTTTCTCAAGTCTCTCCCCATCAAGCGGAATGGATTCAATGCCTGGAATGACACCTTCACAGAGGCATCCCGCCACCGTCACATATCCAGACGGCGCCCATGATGGCTTTGACGCCATCCCCGAATTTCTGACGATATAATAACCCAAAGGGATCAAGCCTGTGTCGTTTTGCATCATGTTTTCTCTGTTCTTTATTCAATCAAGATGATATACTGAATATCATCTCATCAAATAAGATACCAAAAGGAATATAAATAATAATCAATAAATGTTATGTTTTTTTGAATGTGATTCATCATGTCATTTATTCTTTGTTGTCTAAGGTATCATGTCAAACATTGTTTGCCTTTCCAATGCCTGCTATCTTAGCCTCCTTTTCTCTTTGCCTAAAATCCATGATAGTCACACCGACAGTTGCGCCAGACGAAGTTCTATACCGCTTTGAATTTTGCCATACACATCGGCAGGATGGCGTTTGGACAGATTTAGTTTAACTTTTGGTACCGCTGTTGTGATTCGCTTCGTTATCTTTGCAAGTTCCAGATCAATCACTTTTTCCGAGATTCCTGCCTTCTGTCCCATACGAACGAATTTTCCATGCGTTATCCAACGAAAGTTATATTCCTTTTCTATCTTCATAGCCAGTTTTGCAACAAGGTTGGGATAGACAGTCGTCGAAAGCAGATCATAGGCGGGAGCGAGTTCAGCCCTGCCATTCCGATAAATGACAGAAAAGTTCTTCGCGTGAGCGTCACCGTTCCCAACCAAGAAGCAGAATATGATTTGGTCAAGAAATGCAATGGTGTCAGCTGCCGAAAGTTCCATCCGTCGCATTAAATCAAAGCATCTTATAAGGCCAGGGCCGCCTTCAGACTCATATTTGATTTTTGGATCAACGCCAAGCAACTGGCAGAAGTCTTCCTGATGAAGGCGTCGCCAAAAGCCATCGACCTTTTCACGATCATATCGTTCCACCACATAATATGGAATTCCCTTTATCTCCAGAATGTCGCATTCAGCAACGCGCAAACCACAGGCCTTGGCAAGTTTCATACAAAAATATTCGTTGAAAACACTTTCTGGAAAA
This sequence comes from Victivallales bacterium, assembly GCA_017548425.1. GTDB lineage: Bacteria > Verrucomicrobiota > Lentisphaeria > Oligosphaerales > Oligosphaeraceae > UBA1407. The sequence goes on along the minus strand of JAFZAB010000052.1, from coordinate 6,494 downwards.
CGTTCAATTCCTGGCTTGATGATGTGAGTGGAGGGCGTGCCGTTCAAAGGAAGGAGAACTCGGCCTTTCTCGACACAGGCAACCAGCTTGTCCTGTGCTCCAGCCCCTGATATGTGAAAATCCTTCGCACCAATGTTGAGCGGACGTTCCGCAAGATGCGTCAAGACGTCATCCGCCTCATCTTCAGACAGAGGGCGATAAAGCGGGCGGCCTTGCTCAACTGGTGTCTTTTCAGGCGTGAACAAGGCAACCGCACCGGCACAATCCTCTCCAATCGCCTGAAGAAGCCCAAAGATATTATCAGGAGACACCCCCAAAATCTCCGCAATCCTTATACGTACGCCTTCGTCTGGGAGAAGATTGGAGAAGAATGGGACGATGGCTTCCTCGGGGAAAGCCTCCTTACGAATCGGCAGGGAAAATGAGAGCGGTTCAGGAGTGGCCGACATGCTATATTCTTGATCATAACGGAATGACAACCGTCCGTTGTCCGAATCCAGCGTTCCGACCTTTCGTCCATGTAGATAGACATTCAACGTGGGCATCAGTCATTCTCCCAACGGTTGAAGATGTACAATCCAAGTCCAAGGGCGTTCAGGACATCCAGAAGTTTCTGGATTTGAATCGTCCCCTTGCCGTTCTCCAAATCGGAAATGAAACGCGTTCCGACCGAGGCCAGCCCCGCCAGGACTGCCTGCGAAACATGCTGCTCCTTCCTTTTCGCCCTTATCAGCGCACCAATTTCAGCCGCGGTTTGCAATTTCACCTTTGACATATTGCCTCCATCGTTTTTGTTACCGTTCGGGAATAACATAATGTGATTATTTATTTCTTCAAGTTTTTCATTCCCGTTCAGGAATGTTTCTCGCAATTTTTAAGCAAAAATTCAATTCTCATTCCCGTTCGGGAATGATATGATACCATTCATCCATTTTTCACACTTTTCATTCCCTAGCGGGAATGAGAATATTGCATTATTCAAAAGTCTTGTGAATTTTCTTGGTTGCCTAATTTTTCAAGATAATCATCTTATTATCCATGTAAAACGCTTTTTTCGTTCCTTCGTGATGTTCATGAAATATTCGGGATAGTCATGATAATCATGCTTCAATATATGATATTCATGGTTTCCAACATGATTCATAATTTTCACCGTTCTTTTTTCCGTTACATGTCCACAACAATCCGCAATCAACGGCCAGACAAAACAGCACATCATCTCATGTGAGGTTCTCTTCATACTCCAGCAGGTCTTCAATCCGGCAGGACAACGCCAATGAAAGCGCACGAAGACTTGAACCAGCCGCCTTGTTGATGTCTTTGAATCGCCGTTCATACTGCTGGATTGTACGGAGATTCAAGCCGGATTTTTCACTCAGTTCCCGTTGTGTCAAAGCGGAGCTTTTGCGTCGAGCCTGAAGCCGTGTCGGCAATGCCTTGTTGCGGATGATGCTGTTCAACGCGTCAACTGCGCGTTCTTCGGAAACTTCGTGAAGTGTCGGATAAAGCCGCTGCACCTCCCGCATGGATAGTCCTTCATGGATATTCTGAAACGATCTGCCGGTATGCCATTGAAAATAGGCGATGATCCAGCCAGTCCAGTAGGCGGAGGAATAGGAATATTCCGTCTGGACAGTCGCATTTTCGACCACCATGCCGGATTTCCGCAGGACCTCCATCGCCAGTTCCGTGCCGGACATCCCGGATACATACTTTGGGACTCCCCTCTCAAACAGGCCGGCAATTTCCGTGGCGATCATCATGGAAAGAAAATCGTCCAGATCCACTTGGCAGATGTTTCGGGCGAAGTCAAAGGCTTCCCCCAGATTGCGCATGGCATCATCAAGATATTGCTCATCGTATGCGTGGATCATCGGGTAGAATCCTTTCTCGAATAATGTCGCGGATGAAAAGTCCATTCAGATCATCACGATCCCGTTCCTCGCGGAAAGCGGCACGGGCTGCGTCATCCCGCTGTTTCCGGCGAGGGAAAACCATCGCGTTGGGAACCTGCTCGCTGGAAATGAAACGGATGGATGAAAATGCCTTTTCGCTTTTCAGCACAAACTGTTCGCCGAGTTCGCCTAATTTCATGGCATAACTTAATTGCTTAAGGGATATCTCATTATTGACGAATGCCCGGGCAAACGAAAAGTAGGAATCGTCAGCACGATAACCAATAACCGCATCAAAACGGTCGATGTCCGGAAGAAAATGTGTCGTCAGCCATTCCATACCCTGCCTCATGATTGAACCGGTAATCCGAACGCGGCGATATTTCATCAGGAGCGCCAGCCAATGCAGAATGGTGTAATCCTCCGAGGAAAGGTTGAGAATCCGTAGTACCGCTGGATTGATTTCGTATCGGTTGACGAATCCATCCATATTCTCCCCGCAAGCCCATTCTTTCGCAAGGTCGATATTTTGTGTACAATAAAAACCGCTGCCGTAGTCATTATACGGTTTTCCTCTGCCATATTCAGGCTTCTGCACGATTTCCGGCGAGCCGTGATACAAGATCATATTGCCCATAGCAACCCTCCTTATACTTCTTTAGAGTTATATTCTAGATTAATATACTTCTATAGAAGTAGTTTTCAAGAGGTTCATTCGAAAAACTCAACATAAACTGCGTGGCATGGCATTACTGAGCATTTCATCACTTCGATTTCTTTGTTTCCCTCACCAGTTGGAACAGTCCATATCCTCCGGCAAGGCTGATACCCCAAGAGCAGAGCATCACAATAAGCGACGACATAGACCATCTGTGAGTTTCTGCGAACCAAGAAAAGAAGCTTGCTGTAAAAAACAAAGAAAAGAGAATCAGTACCCCTTCAGTAAGAAATCCAAGTGTCAGTAACGTCCAGCGTTTCTTTCTGTTCAGAAACCAAAACAGCTCCCCGCAAAGAATAGAAAATATTAAGAATCCAAATCCAAATCCAATTGACTCAGAACTACCGATCCTGCCGTCAGGTCCCCCGCACAAGCAGACAAGCCCCCATGGCAAAGCCAATACGCCGGCAACGAGAAATGGAATCGAGAGGATGATTCGGATTATATTCAGCCATTGTATTTTCTGCATGGAGCTCAGTGTTCCGTTTCTTTTTATGGCATAAGCTATTTATAATTAGCCATTTGTTGCCATCGCATCTTGCATCAAAATTCTTCCTGCCACATAGGTGTCAGATTCCAGAAAGGAAGTCCGCGCCAGGCATCATCAACACCTTTTACACAACCTGCAATAGGCATCACTAAAGGCGTTCCCCCCAATGCGAAAATTCCCACGACTAGGTTGCCGGATGCCAACCAGTTTCCTGCGGCATAAAAACCATATCCTGTACAACAGACGACATCAACTAGAATATCAGGCAGGACATTTATGGGAAACAGCATTTTCCCCTGAAGAGTCGAGCATGGTCTGGGAGGAGGCAGATGACTGGCCACAATGTGATTGTCGAACATATATTTTCTCAGTTGCTTCCGCACATCGCCATCCCAATTGCGGCAGCCGTTTCTCCAGGCGTCCTCTGCTGCAAGGAATGCCTTTTCTTCATCTCCGATAAGCAGATACAATACAACCAGTTGGTATTCCAAGTCACCGTGGGAGATAATATTCTGTGGAGATTCAGGCAAACGTGAGTTGATATATTGGATGGTTCTTCTGCAGAAAGCCTGGAAGATTTCTGGTTCTTCAGCATAGATTTCCTTGGCATCCTTGCAAGCAAAGATCAGTTCTCTGGAAATAAGTTCAGTTTCTATGAAATCTAATTTGGAGCGTGATGCCACGGCAAGTTCCAGCAGTTTTATGGCCTCAAGCATGAATGCTTTTGCCTGCTGCTTGTCGCCTGATTTATGGAATTCCATTGCCATGCGATACCGTTGTTTTCCTGCCTCGAAACAGGATGAGGCATCCGACAAATCCGCATGAAGCAGTGTTTCGGTCGGAACAGTCTTTGTTCGGGAAGATTTCCTCCCAGTTTCCGACATTGAAACGCAACCATTTAGCAAGCCTATGGCGAACAAGGCCATAAGCATCGCCATGCTGAAAAATGTACAATTGTTGGATACGTTCCAGAAGAAGAACTTGTGAAATAGGTGTTTCATAGCATCCTCTTAGATTGGTGATTATCAATGCTTATCACGTCCATACTCTAATCTACACTCAAACCAGCTGATTGCAATCGCACAAGATTGTGGATGGACGGATTTATCTTCCATGACGACAAATATCTATGTCTATTTTCAATTTCTGTTTTCTGGCAATGTGGCAAAATATCCAATTTTGGGGAACATCTGGTAATATCCCGCCATTTTGATATCCCCCTTCCAGACGAAATACCGTTTGAACACATCGACATCATCTCGTCAAGCAATCCCCTTCTTTTCCCAAAAGAATATTTTTCAGTCATCGACCAAATTGCGGACGATTCAGTTGGACAACCAACTTGCAATCCGCCGGAAAATGGACATAGTATGTTTTGGCTGATTCATGGTATCTCCCATGGTTTGCTTTAAGGCATCCATAAGATGTCATGAGCCTGCTTTCTTCACATCAACCACTCAGTAACGGGATGATTGTTTTCATGTTTGATGGTTCATCAAATATCTTCATATTGAGTTACTTATAGGAGAAGGCGAATGAATAACCTTCCGGAAAATTTATTACTAACATTCTGTATTTTATTACCGATATCTGTGTTATGCCAACAGGAACAGGATAAAATCATTCTTTCAGCAACGTCGTTGGTGGAAGTTTCCAATCATTCTTCGGTCTCTCGTTTGAATCCGGAACATCCTGTCAGCGAAAGCGTTGCCTATGACCATTTGACAAGAATACTCTTTGATTTCGATCTTCAGAAAGCAAGAGCGTTGGATTTTGCAAATCTGGAAAAAGCCGTCATACGGATTTCATTCTCCAAGGTTGACAATCCTGCAGGAGAGACATCTGTTCTTGGCACGATGGATGTCAAATGGAAGGACAAAGCGACTGAACTGCAAAGTGTTGGAGAGCCATGGTCAATATGGGGCTTTGACGAGAGGACAGGAAAACGTTCACGTTTTGAATACAAACTATTGGATACACAATATGCATTGCTTCCGAATACAAAAACATTGATCAAACAGCCTGGACTCTATGAATTTGACGTAACCGACGAACTCAATCAACAACTGTATTGCGGAAAGAAAGCATACGGTTTCATGTTCCGTACTGGACCGCAGCATCTGACCGGACGCGATAACCGAGGCAACTGGAAACTGGAATTCGACGGCACTCCAACACTTGAACTGACCTTTTCCGGCAAGCCGCCGACCATAGCCCAGCAGCGTCAGCGCACTCTGAAATATTTCCCTTCCGCAAGCCTTCCTCCCGTGAGCAATCCATACATATTCTGCTATTATAATTGGAACAATGATTTCAATAAACTACTGTGGCCCAGGCTGAAAGTCATCAACACAGATGTCGTTTTTGATGATACGGCCCTGAACCAGAAAGGGATCTTGACATTGAGCTGCAAGGGAGGGCCTCAGTTTGATTGGATGGGCAACTATGAGACATGTTTCAACATATACAGCAACGCCCGCTTTGGAATCACAGTTGACGAATGGCAGTCTGTCGATGACAGCAATAAGCGCAATGAGAATTACGATCATGACACCCCCATGGGCAAGAGGATTGATACATCCATCAAGGCATTAGCCGCTGTTAAGGAAAAATTTCCCAACATGCTACTGGGTGTTTACTGGCGAGGCGAAATTTCACTGAAACCGCTTGCCGCCAAGGGTTTGCCAGATCTGGTCATCAGCGAAGGTTATACACATCTTCCACGTTTCCCACAATGGGAAATCGGCACGGCGGAGAATATTCATCATTTTGACTGGGCAAAGGAAGACGGTTATTATGAACAGACAATCTGCCTGCATGGCGCCATCAATATTCCCATGCAATACCCTGGATACGACCATCATTTCACGCCGGAATCACTGGCGGAGGAAGTCCGTGTCCTGCGCAAAAAATATCCTGAAGTCATGGGCAGCGGCCTCTATTGCGAGATCAGCAAGTCAGACAATGAAGAGAAAGCCGCCTGGAAATGGAATCCGCAGGAAGCCATGGAGGCTTTATGGCCGGTCTTCGAGGGATATGAACGTGCGTTGCAGCGCTATTTCATCGATCCCGCGCCGGACGTCATTCTGACATCGCCTGAATATGAGGCGAAAATCACCAGCGCCAAAGTCCTGCTGAAGGCGGAAGCCATGTGCAAGGATCAACGCAAGATGCTCAAATACCGTTGGTTCGTGGATAATCGTCTGGTTGCGGAAACGACTGTTTCTGAATATCTTTGGGATACAAGAGACACGGAATCCGGACACCATGTCCTGACCGTCCACGCCATTGATGAAGGATGGAACCGCGCCGCGGCACAGATTCCTGTCACACTGAATTTCCGCAATTGAAAATCGTGAAAAATCATATACAATGGGAATAATCGGTTGCC
>JAFZAB010000051.1 GCA_017548425.1 Victivallales bacterium | reverse complement strand
ATCCTTCCCGCCTTCAGGATTCTCCGTGTAGAAATCATTGCACCATTCCGCGACGTTTCCGTACATGTCGTACAGTCCGAACGCGTTAGGCTTCTTCTTGCCGACCGCCTGCGTGGAATCGTTGGCGTTGTTGCGCGTCCACGCATGGGCGGCGAGCTGCTTCTCATTGCCGTCAAAATTCAGCTTGCCCGTGGAACCTGCGCGGCAGGCGTACTCCCATTCGGCTTCCGTCGGAAGACGGTAGCCGTTGGCAGAGAAATCGCATTCCCATGTGCGGGGCGTATAACACGGCGTCAAGCCTTCCGCCTTGGAGCGAAGATTGCAGAACAGCGCGGCGTCCGTCCAACGTGTGCGTTCGACGGGATGGTCGTCATGCTGGAATTTTGCAGGATTCTGTCCCATGATTTTCGCATATTCCGCCTGTGTGATTTCGTATTTATCCATGTAGAAGGAAGATACGGTGACGGAATGCGGCTTTTCGTCTGGTTTCCCTTTCGCGTCGCCCATCGTGAATGTCCCGCCGTTGATCAACACCATTTCGCCGGCAAATGCCGCCGACATCGTCAATGCAAATAAAAAGCCTGTGAGTTTCATGTTTCTCCTTAATTAATTATGGTAGGACTGTCTCTGCTTTAATGTGCCACATGCCGCCAAATACGCAAGTAAATTTTGATTAATCCTTTTGTTTTCTACCAAAAGCATGAGAGAAAAAACTCACTTATTCCTTAATCCATGATCCCGTTATCATAATAAACAAACGGCGCGACTTTCAAGAGAAAATCGCGCCATTTGATTTTAAATGTTCAGCTTATGTGGCTTAGTTGAATTTGTTTTCCGAAATCGTGAAAATAAAATCTTTGGTATCAAAATCAGCTTGGAACTTGGCCATTGTCCCATAACCGCAATGTCCGTCACCAAATCCGATATTGCACGCTCCGTTATGGCAGAAGACTTTCTGAGGATACCAATTGGTACCCGTGAACTGGCTCTTCTGGCAAGGATCGACGCGGTAGTTGTCCGTCAACAAAATGGTGGCGGAAGGATATTTGAGTTTCGAGACGCAGGGAGCTTTGCTATTGCCATAATCAGAATAGGACTGCCAGTTGCCGCTTTGATACCAGCCGATGAAGCGGTTCCAGGCGTATGTTGTCACCTTGATCGTTTTGCCGTTGACCGTGACAGCCTGGTTCGAATAGTCACCGTTAGACCAGTGCATGGTGCAATCGGAATCAGGGCACAGAAGCGATTTGTCTGTTTGGTAGGTGGACATGTCACTTGGGAAATTGCCGCCATTCGTATTGCCGCCGCCGCCCAAGTAGGGATTCATGCATTCCACCCACATCTTCCAGCCATCGGCCCAATTGCCGCCGCCATTTTCGCCACTATTTTTTATCTCGCAGGGGACATACTTGTCGTAATCGCTCATGTACAGGTTGTTGGCCAGAAGAATTTGCTTCTGATTGTTCGTGCAGGAAATGGCACGCGCCTTGTCACGCGCCTTGGCAAGCGCGGGCAACAGCATGGCCGCCAGAATCGCAATAATCGCGATGACAACCAGCAATTCAATCAACGTAAAATGCTTTTTCATTCGGGACTCCTTTGGGTTTGTTTTTTGTTCTAACTTATTGGGCTAGTATTGACAACATAAGCGTTTACCTTTTAATATGTACCCTAAAGAACCCCTGTCAACAACATTCTTAATTTTTTTTTAATTTTTTCCACGACGCCACCAATTGCCCTCTGGACAGTGCTGATGGCTCAAATGGACTTCAAGCTTCCGCATGACGTCTTTCGCAGCCGCGCAGCGTGACAAACCGCCGAGCAGACGGAGGCCCCCAGAATTATCCGCTCTCAAAATTCATCTTCTGTCAACAAACTTATCAGAACTATGGCCGACGTCTGCGAGGCACTGTTTCTTCCGTGTATTCAGTGGACCCATCACAAACATTCGTGTCCATTCGTGTCCATTCGTGGTTGATAATCAATGATTTTGTTGCGGCTTGACCGCTTCAAGTATTCTGTATGTTCTGTGGTTTCTATATTATTAATTGTTAATTGAATCGTATTTCGCCAGCAGCTTCAGCGCGTAGGCACTGGCGAACATGCAATTGATCCAGTCGCCGCCAGGGATGATTTTGTCTTCGTAGTACCACGTCGGAATTCGACCATTCGCCAACTGCGCACGCGTCAGCGAATCGCCCATCGCCCGCGCCTTCGCCAAATCCAGCGGATTCTTTTCCAAATCGTACATCAGCAGATAGTAACGGATCATCTTCGCGACGGATGCATCGACAATCGCATAGCAGTTATACTGCTCCAATGCGGCGGGAGCCATCCGCCATTCCGCGCCCTGACGCCGCCACACAACGAATTGGTCTTCCGCAAATCGTTGCACTTCACGTGCATGCGAGATGAATTCCAGCTTCGGCGTCGCGCCTTTTTTCTTCAAAATATTGCTTAGGAAAAGGAAGCTGTCCGTTGCGGGATGCTTCGATAAATTACTGTACGGCGCCACCTGCGCATTGATGTCTTCAAACTGCCCTTCCCAATGGAGCGTCCTCATGCGTTCATACACAATGAGCATGCCGCGTTCCGCCGCTTTCAGGAAGGCGTTGCGTTTTGTCACGTCGCCAAGATTCCCCAAAAACGGCAGAATATCCACCGGTTCGCAACTGTTCGCAGCCACGACCGAGCCGTCGGCGATTTTCAAAATCAACGCCCACGTGCCATCCTCCCGTTGCAGGCGGAGATACTGCTCACCGATCTTCACCGCGTAGTCCAGATATTTCTGCTCTTTTGTCTCGTTGTACAGACGGATCATCGCTTTGCCAACGACTGCCGGATAAATCATCATGATTGTGCCGACTTTTGATGCCGCGACGAGCCGTTTGCCATCTTCCGTCGTCGGCACAAGATACGTCAGCGGAAGATATTCCAGCGGTTCGCCTGCGGGCACGGCCGTCCGCATGAGATAGTCAGCGCATTGCGTCGCGATCTGCACGGCCTCATTTTTCACGGAAGGCTCCAACTCCGCATATTCCAATAGTCCTTCGATAATCGACGCATGCATCTTGCTTGGATAGCAGTAGTGCGTGTATTCGGGATCCGTCTGGCCTGTTTTCATATGCTGAATCGCGTTCATTGTCAACAAGTAATGATAAACGCCTTTCGCGGCATCCAGATACGGTTTTGCCTTCGGGGCATAGGCATTGTCGAACGGCTGCATCCGATAGAAACGGCGTTCGCCACTGACGCCTATCTCTTTGCCATCTGCATCTAAGCCGACAGCCTTCACGGTTGTGTCGCCTTCGGGCACTGCCCCCCACACAGGCGTCAACGCCGCATATGGCGAATCTGCCTCGAACACGAGTTCCGCCTTGTCGCTTCCCGTGACTGTAAAGCGGTATTTAACAGCGCCTTCCAACTTTTTGAATTCAAAATCTGGCGCGTAGATGAACTGCCTCGCGAAGCCATTCCAAAACACCCGCCCATCTTCAAACGTCCGCCGCACAGGCAGTAGCGTATCCACAAATGATTGCGCCGCAAGTTTATCGGTTGCATTTTCAGGACTGTATTTGCCAGTTTTCACGATTTCGACGGACTTACCGTCAATCTTCATCGTTTCACCGCCAATTGCCGCCGATACCGACATCGCCAAAATCAAACTTGCTATTCTCATACTATTCCTCTTTTTGTGTGTCAATGACTCACATTTGTGTTTTTCAAACAACCGCCGCCTTCACGGCGCTCAAAGCAAAATCCCTAAATTATGCATTATGCATTATGAACTATGCATTTAACCATAAGCCATAAGCCATAAGCCATTAGCCATTAGCCATTAGCCATTAGCGCCGCCATCGGCGGCTCGCGTCTTCCTTGTCTTACGTCTCCCCTCTCGCGTCTCACGCCTCACGTCTCACGTCCTTCCCCCTCCCCCCACAGAGCTAACGTCCCATGGCTTCAAGCTTCCGCACAACATTCTTTTCCGCCGCGCAGCGTGACGAACCGCCGAGCTGACGGAGCCGTTTGCATCATTCGTGATCAACGTTTTGTTTCAGCATGAAATCCTTAGGGATGTTGTCGGCCCGGCGGCGAGGCTTTTGTATGTTATTCTCCTATTCAATCTGCAACTTTCCTTTACCGAGAATGGGCTTTATAGCCCATCGGAGGAAAAGGGAAAAGTTGCAGGAAGCAGATTTTCTGTTACGGTAGAAGTGTTTTCCCTGCCCTTCGAGGCAGGAAAATCACGGAGGCATCATCTCGAGAGGCTTTTTGATTCCACCAGAAATCGGACAAAAGCAGGAGAGATGCCTCCGCTACCGTGCTTTGCCCCGCAGACCGTACAGCTATCCGGGCCTTGCGCCGCATTTTGCAAAATGGGTCGTGGGCAAGCATCTTTACTGTAGCATCGAAAAAAGGAGACGCAACATGACGGAATGCAAAAGCAGCGCATGGATTGGACTGGACGTCGGGAAGAAGACTTTTTCCGCCGCCATCGACCTGCCGGCCGACGGCAGGCGCCGGAAGCTCACGGACATTCCATGCAGGGAATTTGCGAGAACTCCCAGGGGAGTCGAGGATTTTCTCGCATGGGCGGAAAAGACGGCCGCCGGACTTCCCGCCGGCATTGTCATGGAGACGACGGGATGCTATTCCCAGCATCTGGCCGACTGGATCGGCAAGTCACGGCCTTCAATTCCAGTGACAATAGAAAACGCACGGGCGCTGCATGCCTTTATCCAAAGCCTTAATCTTCCCCATAAAACCGACAGGCTGGACGCACAGGCCATCGCCAGATTCGGCACGGAACGCCGGCCCGAGCCGTCCAGCCGTCCGTCCCCCGCGATCCTGACGCTCAGGGAGCTTTCCAGAGAGCGCGCGGCCCTGATCAAGGTCAGGACCGAGCTGCAGAACCGGAGGGACAGCCTTTCCACCGAAGTGGCGAGGAGACACAACGCCCGGACGCTGGCGACGCTTACCACTCAAATAGAAATGCTTGACGACGAGATCAGGGCATGTGTCGTGGAGGACACGCAATTGCTGGCGGAGGTCCATGTCATGACCACCATGCCGGGCGTCAAGTTCGTCTCCGCATACAGCATTCTGGCTGAAATCGGTTCGCTGAAGCAGTACAGCGCCAAGGAGCTCTCCGCGATTTCCGGCCTGTGCCCGCGAATTCTCGATTCCGGCACAAGCGTGCATTCCTCCTACCTGAGCAGACGCTCGTCCGCACGGCTGCGACAGATTCTGTATCTGGATTCAGTCATTGCGACACGAAAGATACCGGTCCTGTCGGAATTCTATTCGAGGCTTGTCTCGAAAGGGAAAAGGAAGATGACGGCTAGATGCGCATGCATGCGCAAAATGCTTTTGATGTTGAGGGCCATGGTGGTTGCAGCCACCCCATATAGTGAAAATTTTGAAAAAAACAGTGCGTCTGCTTGACAGGCGACACACTATCTT
>JAFZAB010000050.1 GCA_017548425.1 Victivallales bacterium | reverse complement strand
GTTGGATGTTCTCACTTTTCCAGTGCAAGCCATATATGTGGTTTATAGGGGAGCAGATTGTTGATTTCAAATAAAAATAAAGGAACATCAAATGAAATCTTGTCAAACAAATCGTTATTTCAGTCGGATTGTCATATCCTGCTTGTTCTTATGGGCTGCGATTCTCTATGCCGATCCATGGCTGGTTGCGGAACCGGAGAGTGTTGGTTTCCAGAAAGATAAACTGGAAAAAGTCGCTGAATATGCGAAGGAAAAGACGGGAACGACGGGGCTGGTTGTCGTTGTCAACGGAAACATCATTTACACATACGGCGATATCAAGCAAGTCTCCTATACCGCGTCATGCCGGAAGAGCGTCCTTTCCATGCTTTATGGAAAATATGTTGCGGACGGCACCATCAAGTTGGACGAGACCATCGGGCAGCTTGGTATTGATGATTTGCAAGGCCTCCTGCCGCAGGAGAAGGAGGCGACGGTCTATGATTTAATCACCGCCCGTTCAGGCGTTTACCATCCCGCGTCGAATCCGGGCGGCATTCCAGAAGGCAAGAAATACGAACGTGGAGTGACGCCTCATGGTACGCGTTTCGTCTATAACAATTGGGATTTCAATGTTGCGGGAACGGTCTTTACGCTCAAGACTGGTCTGGACATCTTCGAGGCGTTGGAACGCAATTTGGCGATTCCACTGGGCATGGAGGACTTCGATCGTGCAAAGCACAAATTGAGCGGTAATGCAGAGAAGTCGAAGCATCTTGCCTACTATATGCATTTTTCCACACGGGACATGGCGCGGATTGGCCAGCTGATGCTTCAAAAAGGACGTTGGAACGACAAACAACTTGTTCCAGAAGAATGGGTTGCGCGTAGCACGTCGGTCGTTACGCCGCTGAATAGAGAACTCCATTGCGGCTACGGCATCCTGTGGTGGTTGCTTCGTGACAAGCAGTATCCTGAACAGTTTAAAGGCGCGTATTCTGCGGAAGGCATGTACGGGCAGTTCATTACGGTCTTTCCGGCCATGAACATGGTCGTGGCGCATAAATCCGCTGGCAACGCAAAGAAGAGGACAAGCAGCGGTCAGTATCGCCATATCCTGCGTCTAATCGTGGCGGCCGCCGCTCCGAAAGTGGAAGAGCCTGCCGCCCAGAAAGTTGAAGAAAAGAAATAAAGTATCATGAATATGACACAGACAAGACCGGACATTTGGATTTGGACGGAGCCATTGGCGTTTGACAACGAGGCGGCAGATTATGGTGTCGCCGCATATTTTGACGCGATGGGATTCCTGCCTGAAGGCATCAGTCTCCTACTGACAAGCATGGATTTCGTGTTGCAGCATGAGAATTGGACGACAGAACATGTGTTTCCAGAAGACGTCTGCTCACGACTTGGCCATCATGGCAATGGCGTTCGCAATCGCCAGAAATGGACGAACTTCCAACTGAAACGACTCGTCGGTCTCATTCGCGAACGCGGCGTGAAAGTCGTGTTCTCACAATTCCCATATTTCCTTCATGACAAATTCCATTGTGAGTTTGCGTCGGACCATCCGGAATGCGTGACATACGGTTCTGTTAGCATGCTTTCACGCTTTGACGATGGAACGCTCATGGAAGACTTTTTTGTGCAAAAACTGTGTGATGTCGTGGAATATTATGGCTTCGACGGATGGCATGGGCCAGACGGCCTTGGACCGTTCTTCCATGGCATCATGTGCCGTGATTTTGGCGACGCTTTCGCAAGGCAGTTTCGCGACGCCGTTGGACAAGACAAATTTCCTCCCGAATTCGACCATGATTTGGCGGCTCCGAACGACTATGCGCCACAACGGATGGAGTGGATTTGGAACAACTTACGGGATGAATGGATCGATTTTGTCACGAAACGCTCTCTAGATGCATGGCGGAAAATCAACGGCGCCATGCATGAAAGAGGAAAGATCACCGTCATCAATTCGCCGGACACGAAAGGCGTTTTCGCGGGATGGTATTTCTCCGGTTTCGATTATCGTGAGATCGCCCGCATGGGTGTCGATATCATGATTGCGGAGACGACCATCACGGGCTTTACGCTGCTAAAAGGGCAGCGCGACTATCTGACGGAATTGAGCGCCATGATGCAGGAGATGGCGGCGTCCATGCCCGGTGTGAAATTTTGCATGATGCCGTCCATCAAAGACGCTGTCGAAAGCTACGATTCAATGATTCACATGCACGGCATGTTCGAACGGGACGTCCATTATCTGGCGTCGCGTTGCATCTACCGTAATGGCAGACTTGAGCGGACGGCGAAGGGATTCTGCGTCTGTTTGGGTGATTATTTGCGCCGTCAAGATTGGCAGGAATTGAACGACCTTTTGACGAATGCGTGGGCGTTCAAACCTGCTCATACGGGCGAGCTTGTATGGATTCATGATCCATCCATGTATGAGGCGATGCGCACGCAATTCCGTCAGACCGGTGTGGAGGAATCGTATTTCCAAATTGCCAAACTGGAGGAACTTGCAGGCTTGGATATTTCATCGATCGCGACGCCGGACAACCTGTCGTCCATCGACCGGCCGTTGATTGTTCCGAACTTCCATCTGCTTTCTGATGATGTCAAACGGAAGATTCTCGAAAAGAAGCAGTTGACTGTCATCATGGGCGATTTGGACGACTGCGTCATTCCGGTGGGAGCACGTGTGTTCCGACTGCCGTTGCTTCCAAACTATGCGTTGTCATGCGCCATTCTCAATGGAAATCAGCCCGCGACGATTTCGAATGACGAAAGCGTGTATTCGACCGAGCCGTTCATTTCGTTCAAGCCTAGCTGGAATTCGTATGGTGACCGTCCGCCTCATACAGAAGTTCCAGACACTTTCTGGAAACAATGCGGTGATGCGATTCGGGAGGCGTTGGGGCCGCTTCCGTTGGGGCATTCGGAAAATGCGCCGAAGGTGTCGTTCTCGGGCGGTGGCGACCAGTCTAAATACTTGGGGCTGTTTAGACAATGGTCTTCGGACGGGGGCGAACGAATTGGTATTTATTCGCGAATTCCGCGCTATGTGACGCCGACCTATCAGATTGGTCGCGATGATGTGTCCATCACGATCCGCACGGAATTTCCACGCGGCGAACTCTGTTCGCGCGATGGATGGCTGTTGTGCGATGAACCATACGGCAAACCTGTCCATATTCCGCCATGCGGCATACTGGTGGCGGATATTACCGCTTCGCGGAGCTGAAAGCTGAAAGCCAAAAGCTAAAAGCAAATGCTGACGCCTCGCTTTGATTTCAATGGCGAGGCGTTTTTGATTGCATGGCTTGAAAGTGAACGATTGTTCATTATATTAACGAATGTTCATTTTTAAAAAGTTGTAAAAAGGAGATGAAGCAATGGCTATATCTGTCAACATTCGTTTGGAAAAGGCTCAGGATTATCGTGTTACGGAAAATCTTGTTCGTGAGGCGTTCTGGAATGTTTATCGGCCTGGAGCGTTGGAACATTTTGTGTTGCATCAGTTCCGTAATCGGCCGGAGTTCTGTACGGATTTGGATTTCGTCATGGAATGTGATGGTGAGCTTATCGGTCAGGCGATGTTTGTGAAAAATTCATTGAAGACGCAGGCTGGCGAAGAACTGCCGATTCTGTCGTTGGGGCCGATCTGTATTCATCCGAAACTTCAACGCCTGGGCCTGGGCAAGCAGTTGTTGGATTATGCGGTGGCACAAGCGGAACGGACAGACGCCGTGGGAATCTTCATGGAAGGGAATATTGATTTTTATGGGAAGAGCGGCTTTGTGGTCGCTTCGACGCTTGGCGTGCATTACATGGACGAGCCGTTGGACGATCCAGTGCCGTATTTTCTTGGCAAGATGCTTAAGCCGAAGTATTTTATAGACTTGGACACGCGTTATCATATTCCGCAGGGATATCTTGTCGATGAAAAGCAGGCGGAGGAGTTCGATAAACAATTCCCCTATAAAGAAAAGTTCCGTCTGCCTGGCCAACTAGTATAATTTAGGAAAGAAGATTGTATGCGCAAGACACGGGAACTGATTCTCCAGACGGCTTTGAAGTTGTTTTCGCAGAAGGGCTTTGAAGCCGTCAGCGTTCGCGATATCGCCGCCGAATTGGAACTGACGGCACCCGCGTTGTATGTCCATTTCAAAAGCAAACAGGACATTCTGGAGGCGATTTTGCGCAGGATGGAGGAGCGGGACGCGGAATTGTCGGGAAAGGATGGTGTTCCGCAGGAGACGTTTGCGGACAATCCGGAATCGTATGACAATGTATCGCTGGATAATTTGGTGGCGTTCACATTAGACATGTTCCGCTATTGGACGGAAGATGATTTCGCCGTACAGTTCCGTCATCTGCTGACGATTGAACAATTTCGGGATAAACGGTTTGCGGATTTGTTTCAGCAGTATCTCGGCAATGGCGTCGTCCAATATCTGGAGGATATCTTCAGGAAGAACACGCATGGCGATCCGCATGATCTGGCGGTCTCCTTCTGGTCGTTGTTCCGTTTTCTGTTGGAACAATATGACGTCATGACGGCCAAGAAGGCTAAGCAGTTGATTATCAATCAATTGGAAAAGCATCTGAAGGATTTCATGGAACGAGTGAAGAACCACGAATAGACACGAAGTGGTCAAGCCGCAACCAAATGATAAATCACGCAATCTCTTGAATCTCATGTCCAGTTGTCCCATGTCTTTTGCTCACGTCTCATGTCTCGTGTCCCACGTCAAAACTACGTGATGGCAACGCCATGATACCGCTTGGGCAAGTGAAAAGCAATCAGGATTGCTTTTGCGGGAGGGCATGAGACGCGAGACGTGAGACGTGAGGTAATTCAAGAGACGATAAGACGTTAGACGTTGGGATGGACAGGAAAAATCTTCACATAAAAACAAGAAAATGAACTATAGTAGTGCAAAAATGAACGATCCGTGGGGCACAATTTGAAAAAAATCATCAGACCTTCATAAGATTTTGTCAGCTCGTTCGTCTAATTATCAGACAACACGCCATTGGACGCGATGGCGCGTCATGAGAAGCGCTTCTGGTAAGCATTAGACAAGGATAACAAGATGAAAGATAAAGACCAGCAATTCCGACAGCTGATCAGCGGTGAATTGCCTGTGCTGCGCGGTGGAATATACCGCATCGTGGGCAATGCGGCCGACACGGATGACGTCATCCAAGATGCCATGTTGCGGGCATATCGGCAGTTTGACATGTTCAAAAATCAGGCTTCATTGCGCACGTGGATTTATCGTATTGCCGTGAATTGTGCTTTCGACTGTGTACGACAGAAAAAGCGTCAGGCGAAGATGTTAAGCGACTATGGCGAAAATGCACTGAATGAGCAGACGGAAGTCCATGACGAAGAGCAACTTCAGGCTTTGGAACAGGCGGTTTCAGAACTTCCGGAAAACTACCGTGAGGCCATCGTGTGGGGATGCCTGAGCGATTTGTCGGGCCATGATGCCGCTGAGAGGCTTGGATGTTCGGAAAACACGCTATATCAACGTGTTTTCCAAGCCAAGCAGATGCTGAAGAAAGCCATGATGAAGGAGGATGACAAATGAACGATAATCAACTTGACAAGATAATGGAATCGTGGAAGGAGCAACGTGCTCCAAAGGATGCGCAATTTGCGACGGAGGAGAAATTTACGGCTGATTTCTTCTCGAAAGCCGCAGAAGTTCCTGTGGAAAAGGCTGCAAAAAAGACAATTTGGCCAGTTGTCTGCAAATTGGCGGCATGCGTGGCCGTCGTGCTTTGCATTTCTTTTATCCTGTTGAAACTGAACAGGACGAAAGAGAAGGATACTTTGCGAGGTATGTCAATTGCAAAAGTCTCTCAGAACGAGTCGATAGAAGAAATGAATCCACAAGGCGAGGAGGCGGATGAAGCCGTTGCCGATATGGTTGCCGCAAAGCCTGTTATGGCGATGGCCAAATCAAAATCGAAACTTGCTGATTCAGAGAGTGGTTTGATGTTGAAGCCATCACAGCCGACTTCTTTGCCTGTAACAGCTCCCGTGGCGAATGCTCCCATTGTCGTCAATGATGATGCTATTGCGTTGGATGGAAATGGCGAACTTCGTGTATTGGGAACAAAACAAATTGGCAACATGAACATTACGGGGCTTCATGGAGATAACGTGGTTCATGATAGTTATGATAAAGCAGATGAAGATATTACCAATAAAGTCCTTGAATCGCAGGCCTTGGACTTTTCTGTGACAAATACTGGAGGAAATGTCGATATCACGTCGTTTGGAACTGCATTAAGTGTTGATGGAGAGTCGCTAGTGGAAAATGCCAATGTGGCGGCTAATGTGATGCAAAAAGTGGAGTTTGATTTTGGGGATAGAACAGCAATAAAGAGCGAAACCGCAGATGTAGCAGGTAGAGATGCTGCAGATATAGTGGGGGATACATCATCTATAGCTGCAGATATAGCATATCTTGAGAATACTTTCGCTTTGTATTATGAGGGGAAAGATTTGGCTGTTAGGAAGAGACGAATGACGGTTCCATCGTCATCGAATACAGAGGAATACAAGAATGTCAGTGAAAAGCCGTTTTTGACGGTTTCCGCCAATCCGTTATCCACATTCGGTGCGGATGTGGATACGGCAGGCTATGGGATGGTGCGTCGCATGATTTTGCAGGAGAATCGCTTGCCTGTGGCGAATGCCGTCCGCATAGAGGAAATGATCAATTATTTCCATTATGATTATCCAATGCCTGAAAAGGATGAGATGATGAGGCCGTGTTTTGAAATGCAGGCCGCGCCATGGAATCCGTCCCACCAGTTGCTGTTAGTTGGTGTGCAGGCGAAAACAATTCCTGTTGAAGAACTTCCATCATCGCACTATGTGTTTCTCATCGACAATTCAGGCTCCATGAGCCATGTGTTTCCGATGGTGAAGGACGCCATGACGGCGTTGGCCAAACAGCTCCGCAAGGGCGATTCTGTCAGCATGGTCACATATGGTGGTGGTGTCAATGTCCTGCTGGAAGCAGCATGGGATCCGGAGGTTGTCTGTGCGGAAATCGCGAAGCTGCAGGCGGGCGGTTTCACGCCAGGCGGCGAAGGCATCCAGAAGGCCTATCAGATTGCCGAACAGCATTTTATAAAAGGCGGAAACAATCGCATCGTGTTGATCACGGATGGTGATTTCAACGTCGGAACCTCCAGCGAGGCTGAACTTGTGCAGATGGTTGAGGAGAAGCAAAAGTCATGTATCTATCTGACGGTTGTCGGTTGCGGCATGGGAAATTACAAAGACAACAAGATGAAGATGCTCGCCAACAAAGGCAATGGCAACTACTTCTATCTGGACAACCCGCGTGAGGCCAAGAATGTCTTCATCAAAGGAATGACGAGTAACATGGTCACAATCTGCCGTGATGTGAAGTTCCAGCTGGAGTTCAATCCAGGCAAGGTTTTCGCCTATCGACTGCTTGGCTATGAACTGCGTGGGATGGCTTCTACGGATTTCCGCAATGACGTGAAGGATTCCGGCGAAGTTGGCATGGGGCAGCAAGTTACGGCATTGTATGAATTAGTGCCCGCCGATGCGTCGGAGGACGTCAAAAAACAGATCGCGCCTGGATGGCAGCCATTAAAGTATGCTCGAGCGGAACGCATCGCCAACGATGAAATGCTGACGTTCCGAATCCGCTACAAATTGCCGCAGGGCGATGCTCCCGCCGTGGAGAAAACGACGGCGTTGACGAATCCTCCTGCTCCGACTGACAATTGGAATTGGGCCTCTTCCGTTGCGGAAACCGCCTTGAAGCTCCGTCGCTCACCATACGCGGGCGATGCCGATTACGCGCGGGCCGCGAAGCGTGCGCAGACGGCATTGGGCGACGATGCCGACGGTCAACGCGCTGAATTCCTGTTGCTCATCCACAGAATACAGGAATTGGACGCCAAGCGGTGATTACATGATGTCATGGCGGCGGACGAAAATCCGCCGCTATATAGAATTCATTGCGGTTGAAAAACTTAGAGAAAAGCTTCTTCCAAGGCGGTTGTGCCGCGTGTGCGGTAGGCTTCGGAAAGATCCATGTATTCCGCACGGTTGTCGTTGGCGATTGCTTGGCGTAGCAGAGACCTAAGTTCTTTGGCGCCAGGCACATCCTCCAAAGGCGCGAGAACGGTGACTTTTGCGTTGGGAACGGCGATATGGATTGCACGGACGTTGTGCAATATGCCTTCGACCGTCCGGTCAGGGGATTCTCCTGCGCGCAGATTTTCAGAACCGATATGGAGGATGACTAGTTTGGGAGAGGTTCCCTCCAGTTCGCCGTGGCGGATCCGCCAGAGAAGATTTTCGTTTTTGTCGCCGATGAAACCCATGTTCAAGACGCGGTGGTTGTTGAAGAAGGGAGTGTCCAGTTCAGGCGGACGGGGGTACATCTTGTCGCCATACCAATTCAAGCCGCCCCAATGGTGGATGATTCCGTCGCCGGCGATGACGATGTCTGGTTTGATGACGAAATCGCCGTTGCGCAGGATCATCGCGTGGCGGAAATGCCAGTCGTAAGTTCCGTCGCCGCCGCCTTCAGCGTCAAGTCCGTCATCCATCGTGAGATGGTCTGGATAGTCCAGAGGCGTTTCAATCCAGCCAAGAGTCGTCGCGCAACGTTGCACGTCGTCGCCATGGATTCCCGATAGTTGGAGGTTGGCGATGACGGGGCCGTTGTCCGTGACCGTCACCCATGTGACGGAATCCATGATGCCGTATCGCAGATCGTCGCGGATGACGCCTTTGTCAAGCACTCCACCGCTGGTTCCCACCATGTAGTAGTTCTTGCCATGACGAACGGCCTTCACGTGATTGTGCCAATCTCCGCAGAAGAGCGTGTAGTTGACGGAATTGATGTCGCGTTCGAAGGCGAGCCATTTGTCGCTAGTCCAATCGATAGGCATGTGCATGAAAATGAATGTCCAACGTGCGTCGGCATGGTCGCGGATGGTTTGCCTTGCCCAGGCGTATTGTTCGTCTGTAATGCCTTGGACGGGAATCCGTCCGTCGCGTCCGTCCATCGAGTCCAGACAGATGAAATGGCAGTTTTTGACCATGAAATCGTAGTACGTCTTGTCGCCATGTCGTTCCACCCAAACGCGTTTGGAAACATCATGCGCAAGATGGTTGGTGGGCCAGCCTAGATTGATGTCGTGGTTGCCGACGACATAATAGAAACGCATGTCAAGCTTGTCGATGAAATTCTCCAATTCATTCCATTCGTCATTCATGCGCTTTTCGGCCTGTTGTTCCGTGGGCGAACCGTAGCATCCTTCCACGAGATCGCCGACGCAGATGGTGAATTCCGGCCGCAGAAGATTCAACGCCTTCATGGTCTCGCCGAAAGGCCCTTTGCGTTCACCGCCAGTCCTGTCAGCGATGATGGCGAAATGGAAATCCTGCGGGTTGTCCAGCAGAGGCTTGTCCGTATAGGGCAGGGCGATCTTGGAATCGGAGGATGCTTGCATGTCTTTTGTATATAATAGGTTGCGAAGGAATTCTCTCGCCGCTGAACGGTTATCGGAAGCCTATGGTGTCTTGACCGTCGGCGGCATGAAGGCACGGAAAATCTGGCCGAAATCGACGGGGCCAACGCATTTGTCATGGTAGATTTTGATGAGACGGTCAACGCCTTCGTCAAGATGTCGTGACGTGACGCCGTGTCGGATGGAGAGGGAGGCCTCGATGAAGGCGGCAAGATTGTCGCAAGCGCGGATGATTTCGCCGTCAATGGGATGGTCTTCGGCGACATTGTGTTCGCGATCAAGCTGTTCGTAGGTGAGGCCAGTCTGGATTTTGTTGTCGATGATGACGCGATTGGAGAATTCGTCTTCCGTGTAGTACTGAAGATCCTGATGCCATTTGGTGGGCAAGAGCGGGAAAAGCTTTTCCTCCATCTGCTCTTTTTCATACTTCTTGATAAGCTCGTCGAGCTTTTCGACGGATTTCTTGACAGGCGTCGTGATGTCGCGCGTCAGAACTTCCGGCAGGTCATGGAAGAGACCGCCCCAGAAGCCGTTGACGATACGTTGTTCGCAGGCATCGGTGTCCTGAAGGGCGAAATACGTCAGGGCGGCGACGACAAGCATGTGGCCGAGAACGGACGTGACGGGAATGCGCGGCGACTGCGACCAACGTTTCTGGAAGCGGAGCTGTCCGCACAGTTCCACGAAACCGGCGGTCTTCCGTTTAAGGGAGATTTTCTGGACGCCGAGCAGGTCGTAATGGTCTTCAATCTGGTCTTCGATTTGCTCGCGGATCTGTTCCGTTCCGCTGATGAATGGACACATTTTATAGAGGATATTGAACTCCCATTGCGTTGCGAGGAAATGCGCGGCTTTGAGAACGCGCTTTTCGCGGGCGGAATAGGCGTGGTCGAAAAAGTACTGGCGGAAACGCTCTTCGAAACCGCCGCGGACAAGCGACAGCTTGTCGTGGAGATTGCGGCAGACCCAATCGTTGAGTTCGTTGCCGAGCTCCGCCATCATTTTGTGGAAGATGGGCGGCTTGATGTCCGTCAGGACGATGCGGTGGAGCATTTCAAAGAGACCGCCTTCAATGAGATGGAGCCAATTGATGGAGCCAGCCGTCTGGTCTTCTTCGAACCGTGCGAGCACGTAGGCGATGATCATTTTGTGCGACTGCTTGTCAAGCTCCGTGAAATCCATGGGGTTGATCTGGTCGTTCCAACGGCGGATGCTGGCGGCGTCGTACAGCAGTTCAATCAAGCTTGGATGGAGGGAAGTTTCGCTCATGTTTTACCGTCCTACGGATAGTCTTTCTGCAAGAAACTCAGGGAGATGCGCATCATAGATGCGTTTTTGCGCGGCAGGAATGTCATACGCGACGCGGAAGAGATAGGCGGAATGCGCATTGGTGTCATAGACGACGCCGCATGCGCGATTGTCGCCGTCACGCGGCTGGCCGACGGAGCCGACGCCGATGAGAATGTCATGATCTGGCGGCAGGTTGACGAGGCCGCCGAAGCGTTGGAGGTTGACGTGTTCGCCGGGCGTGTGGGTGGCGAGAATCGGAACGTGGGAATGGCCGTTGAAGCAGACACGGCTGTTTTGGAAGAGGAAGTGGAGGGCGGCGCTGTGTTCGCTGATGACGTAGCCCCAGCTGGGGAACGGCTGGCAGGAAGCGTGGCGAACTTGATAGTGGAGCCTTGTGTTTTCGAGAATCATCGGGAGGCTGTCGAGCCATTCCATCTGGCTTTTTGTCAGGACCTTACGATTCCAGTCAAATACTTCGATCGCCTCTGACCGAATGCCTTCGCGATTGACGTTTGCATGGACGGTGAAGAAATCGTGGTTGCCGCAGACGGAGAGTATCTTGTGCTCTTGCAGAAAATCAATGCATTCTCCGGGGGCGGCGCCGTAGCCGACGACGTCGCCAGCGCATAGCACGTCATCGACCGCCATGCGTTCGAATTCGGCATACACTGCCCGCAACGCGTCAATGTTGCCATGTATATCGCCCATCACGCCTATAAGCACTGTGATTTTCTCGCTCTATCGACTAACATTTTTTCGAGTATATAGTATAGTATAAGGAATGTCGGCGGCATG
>JAFZAB010000049.1 GCA_017548425.1 Victivallales bacterium | reverse complement strand
GATGGTCTTCTGTATAAGGATGTTATAAAATCACACTATCAAACGAAAGGAGAATGGAAAATGGTTCTCAAACCGAATCGCGCATGGCAGCATCGTCGTAGAAGGAGAAATGACGGCGGTCCGGAAGCTGAAGATGGACATGACGATAAAACCATGGAGAAAGAGAGTCCGCTTCGCAATGCCATATTCGTGCGGATGACTATGCCGCAGTTCACGACAATTTTCATGAAGGCGTATCACGTTGCTTTAGAGGACGGCTTTACGGAAAAAGAGGCCGAAAAGTTCGCCATGTTTATTGTTAAGCAGTACGTGTTGATGTATGCTGAAGACCACCTCGCCCAGAATAAGGAGGCGGAGCAAAAAGAAAAGGAAAATGAAGATAATGACGATCAATGAATCGTGAGGATGTTGGTGGATTACTTTTCTGTGCTGGCCATGTTTATCTTGATAAAAGACTGCATGGTCAGCAGAAATTGCTGTTGCATGATAACGGGATTCCATCGCGAAGCGACATCGCACGGAGCGCAAGAGCGTATGACGGAATTCCGTCGCGAAGTGACATCGCACGGAGTGCGAAACAACCCCCCATGCAAGCGCTCGGAGCGGCGCGCAGCATGGGGAAAGACAATCACCAACCATAGCGCGCGGGGCGCGCCACATAAACAAGCCCTTTTCCATAAGAATCAAATGATACATGGCCAGCAAAGTCACCGAAAATATGTTTTTTTCACTTGAAATCCATGAGAAGTATATCATATTAAAATTCTAATAACAGTAGATGTAAATAATTGATAAGTATAATTAGAATAGAATAATTGTTTTTTATGTGATTGTTTTGTGTCCAGATGGAAAAATCGCAACAAAAGAAGCCGTAAGAGGCAGGAAGATAATTATTTAAGGGAGAGAATCATGATTCAGCAATCTCAACAAGATATGGTTGCAACAGAGAAAACATTTGTTGAAATGATTCAACGTGGTGAATGCACAGCAGCTGATATTGATGTCTATATTGAAAAATGGCATGACGAATACAATGGGCCGCTGGCATTATACGAATATCTTGGAATGACAAAGCAACAGTACGACAGATGGCTCGTTGATTCCAATACGCTTTTGACCATGTTTCCACAAGACATCTCTAAAGGAAAGGCTCTTGAGGCTTGTGTCGCAAAATAATGGTTAAAATTGGCGACGCCATTTGTGAAAGAAGCACAATACGTCTTCTGCAATGACAAGAATCTGCTTTACAAGGTATAATTCGCCCAAAACATAATAGGGGCTGTTGCAAAACCTCTATCAATTTGCCCCGAAGGGGCTAGATGTGAGAAGGGGCTGTTGCAAAATCTCAGAAGGCAAGCAACAGCACCTTCCTATTTTGTCTTCGTCACAAATCTGAAAGATGTATCTCGCCTGAAAGGCGAGTTACGCCTTGCAGGCGAGTCCGTGTCCTTCTGGAGCGCCCCGTAAAGAAGAAACGACTGAATTACAATGACAAGATTTTCATTTCCAAAAGAAGGATTATATCATCATAACGATGATATTTTTGATGCTTCTGTTAGGAATAAAGAGATAATGGAAATGAATCGAAAAGTCAAAAATGAAATCATATATGATGGAATACCAATTGAAGATTATGAACAAGTTTTGAAAAATCTTGAAGAATTGTTTAGAACGTCAGTTTATCTTATGGATGAAATTCCTAGCAACAGGAACATAAGGAAACATAAGAACAATGCTTATACTGCTAAATTATATGGGACTGTAGTCACTATAAATGGAACAAAATATAAAATACATTTCACTGTCTTGTTTCCTGTAAGTAAAAACAGTCAATATTTTCAACCGAATTCCAAAATAAAATTATATCATTTCACAATGAAAAAAATATAGCGTATTCCATGCTACGACTGCTTATTTGCAAATTCGACCACAGAATACGCTATTAATTTAATATGACACTATCTTGTAATTTTTCAAGTCATGCCATTGCTGAATTTGGCTTCTTGGCATGGATTTGCTCTTGGGTTATATTATAATGGTGGTAGTCAGCACTGTCAAGCTAATCGAAACGCTTTGAGAACGCATTTCAATTCAAGACAAGAAACGGTCTTCTCAAAAAAAACGGAAACGAAGGCAGGCAATTCCCCTCGCACCAGTCTCCAAACTTCGACCGTCATGAAAAGTAGAGCTGGGCGCAAGACGCACGTGACTGTCCAACAAAAAGATATAATTCCTTTTTTACCAAGTTATTCCACGCTGGCATTCAGCTTTTTCAGTTCCGCTTTGCACCATTCCCGTTCTGCGTCGGACGGGGCCATCTTGAGCAGTTGGCGGAGGCAGGACTTGCGGACATACGGCTCCATTTCGTGCGCATTCCAGTCGCGTTCGGCCAGCCGCTTGCCTTCATTGTACGAACGGGCGGGGAGGGATTCCGCCAGATTGTATTTTCCTTCGGGATAGCAGTCGTAGATGTATTTATAGATCAGATGCCGTTTTGCCTCCGCATCCGGACCGCGCAGTCGCTGGGCTACACTAAACAGGAAAGACGGATAGTTGTTTCCGCGGGACCAACCGCGGGAATGGAGCAATTCATCGGCGGCCTTGTCGTAGGCGATGGCCTGCTTGAGGCATTCCTCGAAGCCGTCGCCGATGAGCGGATGCATGGGAACATGTTTCAGCCTGAAGCAATGAAGCTCTTCTTCGTGGAATTCGAAGCCATTTTTGTGCTTCTTAAGGAACGACTTATCCAAAATATTCTGGTAGATTTCGTCAT
Organism: Victivallales bacterium; assembly: GCA_017548425.1. Classification (GTDB taxonomy): domain Bacteria; phylum Verrucomicrobiota; class Lentisphaeria; order Oligosphaerales; family Oligosphaeraceae; genus UBA1407. Next base: position 29,280 of record JAFZAB010000049.1, on the reverse strand, counting down.
TCGCGGCGATGGTGAAATCCTGATTCGGATTGCCATTGCTCAAATACTGCTCGTATTCATAGAGCGTATTATTATAAAAGCCGTCCATTATTTCACGGCGGATTGTTTTGCACCATTCCTTGATGTCGCCTTTCTCCTTCAGCAGGGCGGCATATCTCATGACTGCGTCATTGCGGATATTGAACAAATCGGCTCTGCCATGCTTCCCGTCGCTGACGCTCTTTTCCACCTCTTCAAGCGTCAGATGCTCGATGGCGAGCCGCCATGCCTCCTGTGCGTAGTTGAACGTCTCTTCTCGGTTATCGCCGGATTTATGTGCTAGCCCCCAGATGAGCAGCGGGTAGTCGCTGTTCTTGCGTCCATGGTGGATGGCGTCGTCGTATAACTTCTGAAAACTGGCCATCACGTCGTCTAGTTCCTTTTTCACTTCCTCCGTTGATTTGCCGTTGTCCTTCTGGATGTTCAATGAATGCGTTCTTCCATCCAGATAGGCGGATTTCTGCATGAAGAACGCAAGGCTTCCCTCCGCCGGCGGCTGGGCCTGATCCAGTTTTTTGCGAAACGTATTGCCGCCGGTCTCCGCCTGGACAGCTCCCAAATGCCGCCATGTTGACGGTATGGATATTTTGTTTATGTCCATGTCCGCTCCGTAGTATTTCTCCAGTACCTTTTGGGCGTCTTCCTTTCTGCCGACTTTGAGCAGGAAGGAGATCAAGTAATTGTGCCGTCGAGACATAAGCATTTCTGTCGTCGGCATGATTGAGCTCATGCGGCTCATGTACTTCCTCTCAAAGTCGGTCATCGGCTGATCCTGCCATTTTTCCAGATATGGGATGGCCTCCTGATACCATTCGAACCGTTGGCAGAAGTCGATATATGGCAGAAACTCCTCAATATTCTCCTTGTCAAGGAGTTCTGTGAATTCATGAACCTCTTTTTCATTGATTTCCGGCAGATTCAGCCGATTGTAGCGGTTGGAATGCAGAACACGCCAATACATGCGTTCAACCGCCTGACGGCGCTTTGGCCCCGAACTCTCCTTTCGCAGGACATCTGTCAGTTTGGGGATGACAGGGCATTCCTCTGGAAAACAGTCGGCCATTCTTGCATAATAGGCGGGGCTGTGTTCCATGAGTTTCTTGATGGCTTCTATTTGGCGCGGAGAAGGCTTCTTTCCATCTGTGTTCAGGCAGTTTTTGAATTCCTGTTCGTATTCCTGACTGAAATAACTGATGTCGAAACTCTTATTCACATAGATGAAAGGGCTTTTCAAAACAAACGCTTCCATGGCGAGGTCTCTCTTGCCGAAGCTTGGCTGGATGACATGGAAGATCTGATACCATGTCTTTTGTTCTGGAAGTTGTTTGGGATCAAGTCCTTCCAGAAAACGTACCAAAGCCTCCACGTCGTTCGCCATTTTGAAGATTTTGACGGCATCAACGGTCTGGTTCGGTGTCAGGCCATCAGGCAATTTCTGGAAGATTTCCTCCTTCAACGTTGCATAATCTTCGCGTCCATAACGTTGGAAAAGTGAATCAGGGGCTTGTTCGGCTGCCTGCAAGGCAAAGGAATGGATGGCTAGAAGCAGAATCGTCAAAAGAAATATACGGCGGTGTTTCATTTTGTCCTCCTGTCTGTGGCGACGGATTGTAGGCGGAAACCAACGAATGCATCATCCAATGACTTAAAATATATAATATATATATATTGTCAAACTGTTTTTTGGAGGTAATGAAACGTTTTTTTTGAATCGTTGATTACCAACGGCGGGACGCCGATGGCACATCCCACGCCAACGGCGGGACGCCAATGGCACATCCCACGCCAACGGCGGGACGCCGATGGCACCATCTGTTTCTTTGCAAAATCACGAACATGAGCGATAGTAGTACAGAAGATGGTTTTCTATGTTTGGCAGACTATCGATCAAAGAGGACAATCATGGACAGAGATCAACTGACACGCATGTTCAAAGAACAGCTCATCCCGCAACCGCAATCATTTGAGCTTAAAGGAGATAGCTTGTTCAAGCTCGCCAATGGCTGCGCCATCCAGATAAACGGTCCGAAAGACGCGCAGACCGAAGCCGTGAGATTGCTTGCAAAATATTGGGGGATAAATGCTTCCATTGCCGTCGGCGACTGCGCCACAACGATTCCGTCGGAAGGTTATTGTCTGGATGCGACTGCGGATCGTCTGTTGGTTGAAGCCTCGACGATTAGCGGCATGCGCCATGCCTTCCGAACGTTGCGGATGATGGCGGAGCCTGAACGCGGAAAAGGCTGTATTTCAGGAACATGGAATCTTCCGGAAATGAAAATCGAAGACGCTCCTGCGCTGTCGTTCAGAGGATTGCATCTCTGCGTCTTCCCCGAAACGCGTTTCAACGACGTCGCGAAGAAGATCCGCTTTGCCGCCTATCTGAAATTCAATGTTGTCGTCATCGAATTCTGGGGGACGTTCCCGTTCCAGTCGCATCCGGAGCTCTGTTGGTCAGAATTATCGGGAAGCCGCGAAGATTGGGCTAAACTGATTCGCGAAATGCGTGAAGAGGAAGGCGTTACGCTTGTTCCGCAGTTCAATGTGCTGGGGCATGCGCCGAACAGCCGCAGTTGCACGTGTCAGCATGTCGTGTTGAATCAGCATCCCGAAATGGAACCGCTTTTCGAGCCCGATGGCTGGTGTTGGTGTCTGACGAATCCGCATACGATGAAACTGCTGGACGAAGCCGTCACCGAACTGCATGAATTCTTCGGCCGTCCGCCGTATTTCCATATCGGCTGCGACGAAGCGGACAGCGTCGGCCTGTGCTCCGAATGTCGCAAACATCCTGTTGCGGAACTCATCAGCAACCACATCCGCCATTTCCGCGACCTCTTCGCCGCCCGTGGCGCACGTATCATGATGTGGCACGATATGTTGTTGAACCGCAGTGACAAACGGTGGGAGAACTACACAGCCATGGCCCATGACTACCAACATCTTGAAGACATGGTCAAAACAATTCCGCAGGACGTCATCATCGCCGCGTGGGAGTACGGATACAATTTCCATCGCATCCAGGGCGATGTGACATATCCGACGACGATGTTCTTCAAGGAGAACGGTTTCGACACGCTGGCCTGCCCATGGCGGAAACTCGATGTCATCCGCTCCTCCGCTGCGTTGGCGCAGAAGGAGAATCTGTTCGGACTCCTTGAAACGACATGGCACATCTTCTATGGTCCTGAAATGAAGGGGATGTTCGCGACGACGGCGCAGGCCGCGTGGGGCGTCGGCGGCGGGGCATCGTTCGGTCAGACGACCTTCGACAGGGCATGGCGGACGATCGTGAAAGACATGGGCCTGAAGGACTACAACGACTTGGGCGTCAGCGACTTCCAAGTCATTCCGAAGACTTACGGTAGCTTGGGGTGATGGTACACTTTCTTCAAGTGCATATGTATGTTTGATAGATGATGGGTAATTTTATAGGTAAGTGATTCTGTATCAGGTAATTGGTAAATTTAGAATTAAATTCTAAATTTACCAATCCGTTTAGTATGAAGTACATAGAACATTTTTGTGGAACAAAATGCCCCGCAGGCAATACGGATTTGCAAGTTGTGATTTAAAATTTTTTTGGGGGCAAGCGTGGCATGGGTACCGTTGTCTGCAATTGTCCGCAGCCCGGCATGTTGCGGGAGAACGTCCTGCAACTTCCTGTCTGGTATGTCTGAAATGAAATCTCGGTGATTGTTTCACGCCAGAGGTACGATAAAAAAGATGTTGAAGAATGAACGGGAACATCTTCCTATTACCTTCAGGCGTTTAGTGAGTCTTCCGCCACTCACGATCCTCTTTATCTCTGAGTCGCTGTCTTAAGCGCTCATCGTCTGAAGGGTAATATAACGTGTCGATACTAAGGCGATAAAATCCCTTGTAGGCCTTGTGATAGTCAGCGATTCTCATTATGAGCATGAGGTCGTCATTGAAATCTTCATAGATTTTTTGTCCTCTTTGAAGGGCTATTTGGAAGTACATCGTATAATCAGGCATTTTTATGATTTTTTCATATAAAATTTTTTCAGGAAAATCATAACCTGCTCGCAATGAATGTTCTGGCACATCCGTCTCGGGAGAAAGGATGATTCGGAAATTGACTGGGATATTGACCGAATGGAATGTCTGGGTTCCATGGACGGGTACCTGCACATCCTGCGAAAAGATGAAATCATTGTTCTTTTCATCTCGAAGACCAGCCTCAATGACAAGAACAGGGCCATCAATGCCTGGCTGGGAATTGGAGAGACGGTAGCATTCCGCATGGCGTGAATGTTGCAAAATATCGATGACCGGTTGATATGACGGGGAGATTTCGACGTTTTCCAGATGGAGGTGCGGAAGTTGCGGATTGTTTTCGACAAGTTGCCGATATGTAAGGGCACCATGCTTCAACAGTATTTCAATCAACGGCTTGCGCAAGTCTTCATGAATGTCGGCCGCCTCTTGGACGTAATCCAGCAGCGTCATGCGCATACGTCCATCGTTATACAGGCCAGGCTGCCAACGATAATAAATCCGTTCAACTGTGGGGATGTTGGGGGAGAAGCCATGGGAAAGCAGGAAATCCATTGTTGACAGCAATATCCGGGAGGCCGCCTCCCTGTATGCGATGGCTTCCGGCGTGTTTTTGTGACTGCCGTCACTTTCCTTGCGCAGTTTCCTTTGTATGAAGATGAACCAATGGAAGGCCATGTTGCGGTATTTTTCCTGCTGGAGGAAATAGTCCGCCTTGTATTCAGCGATGGTTTTGAGCAATTCACTTCGGATTTCCAATTCGGAAATTGCATCCTTGAATTCAATGCTCTTGAATTTTGTCATGTCAAAAATATACGTTGCGGTTTCTTCTGACATGGGCAGGCCATGTTTCAGCAGAAGGGACAAACCTCTCATATTGTTGTACTTCCGTGCTGTCTCCTCTGGCGAAAGTGATGAATGATACGGTCCCGTTCCACCATCCAGCGGATCGCCGCCATGATCCAAAATTTTAGCCAGACGATCATTTTTGTTGAAACGGATGCAGTAATTGATATTGGGCGAAACGAGGCAACTGTGGCTGACATAGACATCGTAGGGCAGTGCGATGATGTCGCCTGCAAGTTCCACTGGAAGTAGGCACAAATATGGCGGAACAAATATATACGTTAATGGCCCCAAGTATGGCCAGGGAAGAAGATAAATGTCATCGCACCATGATTTTGCGCCCAAAAAGAAGCGCTCCGCAGGAGGCGTTTCCGGACTGATGTACTTAAGCCTCATGCAGCCTGTGAAGCAACTGGACAACAGGAGCAACAACAGAATGACGCCTTGTCGGCGATGCCGTGACAACCATTTTGAAATAAAAGATGTTTTCATGAGGAGGATGGATGAATGAATGGTTTGATAGACACAACATAAAAAATAGCACATTCTTGTGTTTTTTCACTCAATCAACAGGATGAAAGAGTCAGGCATCTTTGAACACTGCCTTGTTGTATGTATAGTAATTAGGTATATGCATGAGTTCGGGGGAAAATCATAACCATGAAGACATGAAACGCTTTCTGTACCAATATCTTCGCTCCATGCGGCTGTACTACAGTTTCGTGACGGGCACGACCGTGCTGTTCGGAATCTGGATGGCGCATGCCGATGGCAGCGCGTGGGGCTGGCGGGAGGCCATGGCGCTCATCGTGGGCTTTCTGGCGTGGGGCGTCAACCAGATTTTCAGCGACTACTGCGACCGGAAGGAGGATGCCGTCAACGCGCCGCACAGGCCGATGGTGTCAGGTGAGTTAGAGGCTGCTGGTTTAGAGGAATATCAACATGATTCATATCGATGAAACGAAATGCCTGAAATGCAAGGCGTGTGTTAACGACTGCATCGTAAAGGTCTTGACCGTTGGAGACAATGGCTTCCCGCATGTTCGGCCGGAGGATGAGCGATTCTGCCTGAACTGCCAGCATTGTCTTGCGGTGTGTCCTGTTGGGGCGGTGGAATGCCATGGCGTCATAGCGGAACAGGCGGCGGCCATAGGGCCGTTGCCATCGTCATCGGAGATGATGAATCTGATTTGCCAGCGGCGCAGCATCCGTCAATACAAGCAGGAGGATTTGGATACGGAGACGATGGACACGCTTGTCAAATCATTGGCATGGACGCCGACGGGCTGCAACGACCATCGGCTGTTCTTCACCATCGTGCGGCATCGGAAGGAGATGGATTTCTTCCGTGAAAAAATGGTGAAATCATTGCAATTCCTTATCAAGACGGGCATTATGCGGCTTGTTTATCCGAATTTCAAGCGTTACATGGATGAAATCATGGGCAGGGAGGATATCATTTTCCGCAATGCGCCGCACATGGTCGTGGCGTGTACGCCGAAAAACGCGCCATGCAAGGAGGCGGATCCATGGATTGCGTTGAGTTATTTCGACTTGATGGCACAGTCGTTAGGCGTGGGCACCTGTTGGTGCGGCTTCGCCGTGTATGCGTTCAAGTGGGTGAAAGCGTTGCGCGAACGGCTTGGCATGCCAAAAGGATACAAAGTCGGAGCCGTGCTATTATTTGGAAAGCCTGCTGTAGAGTACAAACGACAGACCGCCCCGAAACCGTTCCAGATGAAGATGCTGTAAGAAATTGACGTGGACTATTTTAGAAGATCTAGAAGATCTAGAAGATCTAGAAGACTAGCTCCGACGGCGGGGACGCCGCCGGCACACCTACTTCAAAATGGCTTTGGTCTTTTCGATGTCCAAGGCGATTTGATGTTGCAGGGCGGCGGGAGAATCGAATTTCATGCTCGGACGAATGAAGCTGTACAATTCGATGGAAATCGGCTGGTCGTAAAGGTCGCCGTCGAAATCGAATAGATGCAGTTCGAGAATGATTTCTGGTGGGCCGTCATGACGGATGGTCGGGGCGTCGCCGACATAGGCGATGCCGTCGATGGTCTTGTCTTCCGAGAGTCGTCCACGAGCCGCATAGACACCGTATGGTGGAATCAAATGCTCCGCGACGGAAAGATTGGCGGTCGGGCAACTCAAAACCGTCGTGCCAATGTGATGGCCATGCGAGACGTTGCCGACAATCGTAAAAGGACGTCCAAGCAGGCGGTGGGCGAGTTCCAATTTGCCGTCCAGAATGGCTTTGCGAATGCGGGTGCTGCTGACTGGCTCGCCGTCGAGAATGACGCTTGGAACGATATGGACTTCAATGCCGTGCGGAGCGCAACATTCGCGTAACGTATTGCCGTCACCCGTGTTATTGCGGCCGAACTGCCAGTTTTCGCCAACGCAGAACGCCTTGACGGGAACTTGCGGCGTGAAAAAGTATTTGTCCAGAAACTGCATGGGGGTGAGGGCGGACAGTTCTTTCGTGAACGGAAATTGGATGAACGTGTCGATGCCTTCCTGATGGATCAAATCGATGTTCTGTTGCGGTGCGCAAATCGCCATCGGCCCGGATTGCGGATGGAAAACTAGCTTGGGATTCGGCGTGAAAAACAGCGCTGCGGACTGTGCGTCAAAACGTTTGGCGACAGTTGCAAGTTCCTTGAAAATCGCTTGATGGCCAAGGTGAACACCATCGAAAACGCCGAGGGAGATGACCCATTGGCGGTCTTTCGGCAAATTGTTCGGATACGAGACGATCATGGCATCAGGGGGAGTAGGTGGTTTTGCAGTTCAGGGAGCTCCCATGCCTTGATTTGGTCGATGGTGACGGCGTTGTCGAGATTGAAATTTCCGCTTTGGAGGCGGCGGAGTTCGAGCATATGTGCGCCGCAGCCGAGCCGACGTCCAAAATCCGCGCAGATGGTGCGAACGTAAGTGCCTTTCGTGCAACGGACGGTGAAATCAACGTCTGGCAAGGCGATGCGTGTGATGTCGAATGAATGGATCGTGATTTCACGCGGTTGGCGTTCGACGGTCTGTCCTTTTCGGGCAAGTTTGTAGAGAGGCTGGCCGTGGAGTTTGATGGCGGAGACCATGGGCGGCGTCTGCATTTGCGGGCCGATGAACGATTGGGCGATTTCGCGGATCTGCGCTTCCGTGACGGCGGAGCAATCCGCCGTCGCAATCACTTGGCCTGTACGGTCTTCCGAATCCGTCTCCACGCCGAGACGCATCGTTGTTGCATAGACTTTGTCCTGCCCCATGAACTGGTCTTGGAATTTCGTGGCCTTGCCGAGAAGGATGACGAGAAGCCCCGTGGCGATGGGATCCAACGTGCCGCAATGGCCGACCTTTTCGACGTTGAAGCGGCGTTTGACGCAGTTGACGACGTCGTAGCTAGTCCAGTCCATCGGCTTGTCCACGACAAGGATGCCATCGACTTTATTCTTCATGGTGCTTATCGTCTTTGTCTGCGTTAAGGTCTGGCTTGCCGGCAGATGCGTCCGGCGTGTTGTCAAAGCCGAGTTCGTTGATGATCGCCATGACGCGATCCGCCTTGGCGGCCGTCTTGTCCAACTTGAAATGGAGGACGGGTGTGTATTTGATGATGACTTTGCGAGCCAGTGCAGACTGGATCATGACGCGACGGCTGTTGATGAGTTTCAGGACGCGTTCGCAGGTGGCGTCGTCGCCATAGACGGAAACGAAAACGGTTGCGTCTCGCAGATTGGTAGCCGTCTGGACGCCTGTGACGGTGACAAGCGTACGCGCCTCCGGGCAGACAAGCATTTCGAAAATGCCGCCCAGTTCGCGGTGTAGGAGTTCGTTGACTCGTGTGATTCTATCAGCTGACATAATCTATGGTAAATGTATAAATGAAAAACGTTGCCGCCGCGTGTCGTGATGGCATGCGGCGGCGATGGATGAGTCGATCAGTTGGCAAACGGATCGACGGTGACGACGTTGAAGAGTTCCAGACGGTCGCCGACTTCGAACTCTTCGAAGTTGTCCAGACGGATACCGCATTCGTTGCCGGCGGAGATTTCGCGGACATCTTCCTTGAAGTGCTTAAGCGACTGGACATGACCGAGATAGATAAGTTCTTTGTCGCGGAAGACTTTGCATTTGGCGTTGATTTTCATCACGCCGGACTTCACGCGGCAACCGCAGATGCGGCCAGCCTTGGAGGTCTGGAAAATCTGGATGATTTCGGCCTCGCCGAGCGGCGTTTCGCGCGTTTCGGGAGCGAGCTGTCCTTTCATCGCCTTATCGACCTGTTCGAGCAGTTCGTAGATGACGGAATAGAGGCGGATATCGACGCCTTTCTGTTTCGCCAGTTTGTTGACGCCTGGCATGACGCGGACATGGAAACCGATGATGATCGCCTTGGAGGCGGCCGCCAGAACGATATCGTTTTCGGAGATTTCGCCGACACCGCTGTGGATGATGTTGGCGGTGATCTTGTCGTTCTTGATCTTGGCGATGTTTTCGGTGATGGCTTCAAGTGAGCCGCGGACATCGGTCTTCAGAACGATCTTGAGCTCAGGCTTTTCCGCCTTGTCGAGCATGGAGAAGATATCCTCCAAAGAGGTCTTGCGCTCCACGTTGAGGCTTTCGTTCTTCTTGCGTTCGATTTCCTCTTCCGCGCGTTCCTTCGCTTCGCGTTCGTTGGCGCATGTGACGATTTTGTCACCGGCTTCGGGCACGCCGTTGAGGCCCATGACTTTGATCGGCGTGGAGGGCAGGGCGCGTTTGACAGGCTTGCCGAAGGAGTCGATGAGGGCCTTCACCTTTCCGTAGCATGTGCCGCAGAGGAGGTAGTCGCCAAGGCGGATCGTGCCGTTCTGGACGATGATGTTGGCGGTCGGGCCGCGGCCAGATTCCATCTGGGCTTCGATGACAAGGCCTTCGAACGGAGCGGTCGGAGCGGCTTTCAGTTCGAGCATTTCCGCTTCGAGCAGGATGCGTTCGAGCAGATCGTCGATGCCTTGGCCGGTGACGGCGGAGACGGGAACGACGGCAACGTCGCCGCCCCAATCTTCAGGCGTAAGTCCATGTTGCTGAAGGCCGAGGAGTACTTTGTCCGGATCGGCGCCCGGCAGATCCATCTTGTTCATCGCGACGACGATCGGAATGCCGGCGGCCTTTGCGTGGTTGATGGCCTCGATGGTCTGCGGCATGACGCCGTCGTCCGCCGCGACGACGAGAACGGCGATATCCGTCGATTTCGCGCCACGTGCGCGCATGGTCGTAAATGCTTCGTGTCCGGGCGTGTCGAGGAACGTAATCGTCTGGTCGCCGACTTTGGCGACGGACGCGCCGATATGCTGCGTGATGCCGCCGGATTCACCGGCCGTCACATGCGTATGGCGGATGTAGTCCTGCAAGGAGGTCTTGCCGTGGTCAACGTGGCCCATGAAGCAGACGACGGGCGGGCGGGGCTCCATTGGATATTCGCCTTCTTCGGTCGGTTCGGACGATTTCGGCTTGTCGTTTTCGCGTGTTTTTTCACGGCGTTCGCGGATGAATTTGACGCCGAATTTATCACAGATTTTTTCGACGGTCTCGACTTCGAGAATCTGCGTGATGGCCGCGAAAATATTCATGGACATGAGCGTGAAAATCAGCTCGTTGGGCTTTTTGCCCAGTCCTTCGGCGAGGGCGCCGACGGTGATCGGCGTCTTGAGATGAAGCTCAGGCTTCTCGGCGGGCGGCTCCGCGGGAGCCTCTTCCTTCGGCTGCTGCGGGGCGGGCTTTTCAGCCTTTTCCGCTTTTTCCGCCGCAGGCTTCGCCTTCGGTGCTTCCTTGGCAGGCTTTTCCTTCGGTGCGGCGGTTGCGGAAGTCGCCGCCTGGCTGGCGGCGGCTTGTTTCTTCTGCCTGGAGGTGATGACCGCATCCCGAATCAAGTCCGCGATATCGGCTTCCAGAGTACTGGAATGGGACTTGACGGTAAAGCCTTCCTTTTCAAGCATCGCTATGAGTTCTTTCGGGGTGAGCCCGAGCTCACGGGCCAGATCGTATACTCTCACTTTGTCACTCATGCGGAATCAGACCTCCTGAAGATTTATGTGTAAATGATATTATTTCATGATGAAACCTGCTGTCTAGTGGTGGAACGGCTCCACGGTGGACTTCAGATAACGCGGCTACTTAGTGGCGGCGATGGCTTTGATGGCCTCGGCGGAAGCGTGGTCGAAACCTTCCAGGGCGGCGATATCATCGACGTCCGCGGCGGCGACCATGGCGACATTGACGAAACCATTGAAGACGAGCTCTTTGGCGAGATCGGCGTCAAGGGAAAGCGCGGCGGCGAGAGCGTCAACGGCGTTCTGCCGCTGCTCTTCGAAGTTCGGCTCCGCCGGACCGGCGACGTTCTCCGCCTTGACGATGTCGATCTTCCATCCCGTGAGTTTGGAGGCCAGACGCGCGTTCTGCCCTTTCTTGCCGATGGACAGCGAGAGCTGGTCTTCCGGAACTTCGATCTTGATGGATTTCTTCGCTTCGTTGACGACGATGGACGTCAGTTTCGCGGGCTTCAAGGCGTTTTCGACGAATTTGCGGATATCGGGATCCCAATGGATGATATCGACTTTTTCGCCGGCCATTTCGCGGACGATGATTTTGACGCGAGAGCCTTTCACGCCGACGCATGCGCCGACGGGATCGACCTTCGGGTCTGCGGAGGCCACGGCGATTTTCGTGCGATAACCCGCTTCACGGGCGATCGCCTTGATCTGCACGAGGCCTTCGGAAATTTCGGAAACTTCCCGTTCGAACAGGCGGAGGACGAACTCCGGGCATGCGCGGGAGACAAACAGCGTCGGACCGGGCTTATCGACATTGATTTCAGTGAGGAGGGCGACGACCATGTCGCCGATTTCATATTCCTCTCCGGGAATCTTGTCGCCGTGGCGCATGGCGCCTTCGGCCTGATCGAAAATGATATCGATTTCGTTGCGGTCGATGCGGCGGACTTCGCCGGTGATCAACGTGTTGACTTGATCGCGATAGGATTCGCAGATGTTCTTCTTCTCCGCCTGGCGGAGCTTCTGGACGATGATCTGCTTGGCGTTCTGGGCGGCGATGCGGCCGAAGTCTTCCGATTTGACTTCCCATTCGATCTCTTCGCCGAGATTCGCGGTCGTGTAGTTGCGTTCCGGATACTTCTCCTGCACCTTCTTGAGGGCGATTTCATCTTCCGGATGTTCCACTTTGTCAACGATGAGCAGCTTGGCCCAGCATTGGATGGCGCCAGTTTGGCGGTTGACCTTGACGCTGACTTCGCGGCTTGCGCAGACGGCCTTGCGGGCGGCGGTCTGCAACGACTCCTCGATGGCTTCGAGCAGCGTCTCGCGGTCAATGCCGCGTTCGCGTTCAAGCTGGTCGAGGCTGTTAATCAGTTCATTGTTTTTCATGGCATCAAGATCCTATTGGTAAACGGGTATGTAAATGATAATAGCAAAGCCTGAGCACTGGTCAATTGACAAAAAAGGCGGGCAAACCCGCCTTTCGCAGAAGAGATCAGAACTCATTCGGCACTGCCTATGGTTGAAACGCTATTAATATATAACGTATAGCCCAAAATACAAGTATAAAGCTTAAAGCTTAAAGCTAAAAGCAAAGACAGAAATCATGATTCTGGAATGACTGGATTTTCTGGAATGACTGGATGATGTGACAGTTTCTGCCATTTCTAGCTTCTGTCCCAACTGGATCTGTTGAATTTATGAATATCCAGAATGTCCAGAAAGTCCAGAATATCCAGAATATCAATCATATGAGCTATTGGCCATAAGCCTTTCAGTGCGGTTCAACCGCCCTGAAGAGAATGTTCTGTCCGTTTGATGACTTCCAGCTGGACGTCCTTTGAGAGGCGGTTGAAATATTCGGAATAGCCGCCGATGCGGACCATGACTTCTGGATAGTCCTGTGGATTTTCGTAGGCTTTGCGGAGCGTTTCAGCATCGAGAATGGAGACTTGAATTTGCAGTCCGCCGCGATGGAAATAGGCCATGATGAGGGCTTTCGTGCGTTGGCGGTTTTCTGGCGATGTGAGCATGTCGCGACTGATTCGCATGTTGAAGACAGGCGTGCCAAGATATTCGGACTGATCGGGAGTCGTGACGGAGTTGATGAGCGCGGTGGGGCCGCATGTATCCGTGCCTTGGACTGCTCCGAAGGAATCGCCCAGCGGGGCGCCCGCGTGGCGGCCGTCCGCTGAAGCGGCGACGTAGGCGCCTTTGTAGGCGTATGTCGTGAAAAGATTGATGAACGGAATGTAGGTTCGATGGGGGCGGGATTGCGAATGGACGGCATCCGCGACGTCGTGGATGACCTGTTTGGCGAGCGAATCCGCTTCGGCGTTGTCATTGCCGAATTTAGGCATGGCGAGAATCTGCGCAAGAAGCGTGTCATGGCCATTGAAATCGTCTTGCAACGCCTGTGACAGTTCCGCGACAGTGAACGGCGCTTCGCCGCGATAGGCGCGGCGGATGACGACCAATGCGTTGACGGTGTTCGTGAGGCCGAGAATGCCGATGAGGCCGCTGTTGTATCGCGCACCGCCCGCGTTGAATTCACGTTGGTTGTCGATGCAGTCCTCCATGAAGAGAGTGCGGATAAGATTTGGCTGGTAGAGCGCCGCCATTTCATGACCGACTTCGCAACGTTGAACAACTTGCTGCGCCTTTTGGCGGATGCTGCGGAGGAAAACACTGTAGAAATCGTCGAAGGAGCCTTTGCCAAGCGGCGTGGTGGTAAGCACTTCGAGTGCATGGAGGTCGCCGTCCGTCGAGCCGACGTTGGACATGCCCATGATCATAAGCTCCGTGCAACCACCGAATGACAAACCGCCATAGTCCTTTTTCTCGACATTCCAGACCGTGCTTAAGTCCTTGGCGTAGTTCGGTTTGAAATAGAGGGACGGATTCGTGTTGCCGCCAAGCCATGAATCGAAGATGACGTTCCATGCCTCGTCGGACGTCTCGTCGTCGATGAGAACGGACGAGCCTGGCCGTGCGAGGCCGACTTGCGCTTTCATAGCGGGTTTCAGCCATGGAAGATGTGGCGAGAAGGTGGCGTGCCATGCGCCGTTGGCGTTGTAGCTGAGCCAGGTTTCGCGGAAGAGGGCGACGATGTCGTCATCTGTCAGACCATTGCGGGGGAACTTTTCGAGAATGGCGTCCATGCGGCCGCCGGAATCACGGTCGTCAATGAACCAGAAGAAATTGTAATAGACGAACGCTTCGTAGAGGTCGGAGGCAGGTTCGGAGGCCATCTTGTGGAAGACATCCGCGAGCTTGGTCGCGTTGTGCTCGCGAAGCATGGTCTCGCATCGGCCAATGTACTTCTTAAGCGAGAAAAGCACTGACATCAGCGAGACGAAGAAATCCGGATCAAGGGAGAGGTTTTCCTGTATGCGCCGTTCATATTCGCCAAGTCCTTCTGTAAGAATACGTTCGTAGTTGATGACGGCATGCGTCCAACCGCGGAGGAACGTGACGTTGAAAGCGTTATCCTGCGTGGCGCGTTGGACGGCATTGCGCAACTGCCCTGTGCAGGGGATGTTCGCTTCAACTGCTTTGTCCATCAACTGCTGGAAGGCGTCCTTTCCGCCGATTCGCCGTGTGGCGTGCGTATGCGGATAGAAAAAATAATAGACTTGCTTGTTTTCTGGATTGTAGATGTTTCCAGCTCCGACCGGATAGAGTTTCGTGCCATTGTACGGCAGTAGAGGAGCTTGAGTGAAGTGGTACATGAAAGCGTACGCGCTGCGGAGCAGATAAGACTCGTTCGGGGCAAAGAAAAATCCCGCCGCGTAATATTCGCCAATGGCGGAGAAAAAATCGTGGACGTTCATGGGATTACTCCTGAATGGACGCGATGATATCTTGCAGAAGTGCTTCCGTCGAAATGTTTTCCGCTTCGGCGCGGAAGTTCGGGATGACACGGTGGCGGAAGACGGGAATCGCCAATGCGCGGACGTCTTCGCAGGCGACGTTGCGACGGCCGTCCAGCAATGCACGTGCCTTTCCTGCAAGGATTAAGGCTTGCGACGCACGGGAGCCTGCGCCCCATTTGACGAGTTCGTTGACGCGCGGCGCGGCGTTCGGCGTGTTCGGCCGCGTGGCGGCGGCAAGACGAACGGCGTAGGAGACGACGTTGTCGGAAACGGGCACTTCGCGGACGAGTTTCTGGAAGGCGACGATGTCGTCGCCGTTGAGAATAGGCGACAGCGTAACCGCTTCTGGCGACGTTGTTTCGCGAACCATTTTCACTTCGTCATCGACTGGGAGATAGTTGAGCACGATATTGAGCAGGAAACGGTCCAACTGCGCTTCCGGCAGCGGATACGTGCCTTCGAGTTCGATTGGATTCTGCGTCGCGAGCACGAAGAACGGCCGTTCCAAATCAATGGTTTTTCCGGCGGATGTGACATGGTATTCGCCCATGGCCTCCAGCAGGGCGGCCTGCGTTTTCGGCGGCGTGCGGTTGATTTCATCCGCCAAAACGATGTTCGCGAAGACCGGGCCCGGAATGAATTTGAACGCGCGGGTTCCCGTGGAGGGATCTTCCTGCAGAACTTCCGTTCCGAAAATGTCGGCCGGCATCAAATCCGGCGTGAACTGTATGCGTTTGAAAGACAACGAGAAGAGTTGCGCGACGGTTTTGACGAGCAGCGTCTTGCCGAGGCCGGGCACGCCTGTGAGCAACGCATGGCCGCCCGCCAGAAGCGTGATGATGATTTGGTCGATGACGTCCTGTTGGCCGACGATGACTTTGGCGAGTTCCGCCTTCAGAGCGGTCATTTTATCGACGATGTTTTGAATATTGAGATTTTCTGTTGCCATGTGTTGAAAAATGCTGTTTTGCGATTAGACTTTGTAAGATGCCCGCCGCCATGTGCCATGGCGGGGCTTTTTGATAAATATAATCTGTCTGGGCGAATGTGCGATTTCTATATAAAGGATTTGAAATGAAAATGCGAATTAATGCCTGTTTATTGGCTATTTGCATGATGTTTACGGCTTTCGTGCTGTTTGGCGAGGAGCCGATTCATCCGATAAAGGACTTTTATGCGCAGCCGGCGGCGGATCCGTTGGAGGGCTTCAACCGTTGCATGGAAGGTTTTAATGCGGGATGTGTCAAATACGTCGTGCATCCTGTCGGAAAATACTACACGTTGATTGTGCCGAAATTCGTTCGCGACGGCATCGGCAATTTTGCGGACAACCTGCAATTTCCGCTGAGCCTTGTAAATAATTGCCTGCAAGGCAAGTTCGAAGGCGCATGGAACGAGACGAAGCGGTTTGGCATCAACACGACGGTTGGTATTTTGGGCATCCGGGACCAGGCGTCCGCGTGGGGCATTACGCCGATGAAGGAGGATTTCGGACAGACGTTCGGCCATTACGGAAGCGGGCCGTGGTTTTATCTGAATCTTCCCGTGATGGGGCCGTGCACAGGACGGGATGGTCTGGGCATGTTGCTTGGCTTCCCGTTCGATATCGGAAATTATTTATTTGGAGAATATTCCATCTTTGTGAAATGTGGCGTCGCGGGAAACAAGGCGTTGTCGAATGCGGAATTCTTGAGCGAATATTTCGGCACACGGTATGAGACGTACGAACTGACGCGCGCGGCGTATCTGTGCTACCGTGAAGCGCAGATCGCGGATTTCAACTACACGTCGCCAGACGAAAAATACGAAATCGAGGAGTCTTTAGGCTATGTCCTTCTGACGACGCATGATGATCGTTTTGCGTGGAACGGCGTGCATGGCTCCGTCCAGCTGGAAGGCGCACGCGACAGGCTGCCCTATACGGTTTGGCTGCCGAAAAAACGGGATGGACGGTTGCTGTTTTTGTTGCCGGGCATCGGAAGCCATCGCGACTCGTCGGCGATGGCGTCGTTGGCGGAGCCGTTTGTGGATCGCGGCTGGACGGTTGCATGTGTGTCCAGTACCTATTCGCACGATTATTTCCTTCATACAAAAGATACGCATCTGCCTGGTCTGCCAAGCCGCGACTGCGTGGAGCTTGAGAAGGTGTTGTCGCTTGTGAAGGCGGATGTGGAAAAACGTTTCCTGCAAGAGTCGGAAGGTGCGTCGAAAACGGTACTTCTGGGATTCTCTTTGGGCGCGATCAACACGTTGCATCTTGCGGCGCGTGCGCAGAAGAAAGACGCGTTGTTCGTCTGTGACCGCTATGTCGCCGTCAATCCGCCGATCGATCCGCAGTATGCGTTGAAGAAAATCGACGAATATTTCGACATTCCGTTGTCGTGGCCGGCGGAGACGCGGGAGCGTCGCGTGAAAGGGACGCTTGGAAAGATCGCAGGCATGGCGGAGAATGGTCTCGACAAATTGCCGCGAGAGATTCCGCTGACGTTGGACGAATGCCGTTTTGTCATCGGAGGAAATATCCGCCTGACGCTGGCGAATCTGTTAGTGGCCTGCCGGACGGAATTTGCGCCGCCGGAGTTGATGAATTTCGCGAAAACGGCGGATTTGGATGTCTTGAAGCATCGCGCTCTTGAAGTATCTTATATGGATTATATCCATGAAATCCTTGTGAAGGACGACGAAGACGCCGAAAAATTGCAGGCCGCGGAGCGTCTGACAACGCTGGAAGACGCTCTGAAATCGGCCGACAATGTCTATATCCTGCACAACCGGAACGACTTCCTGATGAAGGAGGAAGATTTTGCGTGGATAGAATCGACGTTCGGCGAACGGGCGATCATTTGTCCGCGAGGCGGCCATTTGGGAAATCTGCACATTCCGGACGTGCGGGAAAATCTGATTAAAACGGTTATTGGTGAATAATAGTAAGGAAGATTAACGATGAAGAAAGGATTGTTGTTTATTTGTGCGGCATGTGTGATTTTGGGAAGCGGTTGCATTCATCGCGCGGCGCGTCCGGACATGCCCGACAAGAGTTTTGGCTATTACAAAGGACTGAAAATCCGTGCGGATCTGATGCAGGCCTCCGACTACAACAAGCAGTACAAGCTGCCTGGCCCGATGCCTGATCTGAAATACATCACGATCCACAACACGGCCAACAGCGCGACGGCGCAGAACGAACGCGACTATCTGAACCGCCGTAAGGACAAAGTTTACATTTCCTTCCATTACGCCGTTGACGAAAAGGAAGCCATCCAGATCATGCGTCATGACCAGCATGCATGGCATGCTGGCGACGGTCGCGGCGACGGCAATATGAAGAGCATCGGCGTGGAAATCTGCAGAAGTCTCTGCAAGGGAGATAAGAACGACTTGTATTTGCGTTCAGAGGAGAACGGCGTGAAGCTTGCGGCGTGGTTGCTGAAGGTCAACAATCTGCCGTTGGACGCGTTGCGAATGCACTATGACTGGACGCGCAAATGGTGTCCGCATCGCATTCTGGACGACAACCGCTGGGCGGAATTCCGCGAACGCGTCCGCCGTGTTCTGGAAGATGAAGAGTAGAGCCGCCGATGGCGGCGCTTATGGCTCAGACAGTCACGTCATCCAGTCATTTCAGGATAATGAAGGATTTAGTACAATAGATGAAGTCGGTATTCACGAGCAATCAAGGTGTTACGGAATTTTTTGTGGCGTTGGAAGGAACACGCCGCAATTATTTTCGCGCGGAAATGGATGCGTTGCTTCGTGAATTGGACGACGAATTGGACGGCGTGAAGCCTATATGGATCAAATTCCATGTGAGCGATGTCGTCAACCAGAAAAAGGAAATTGACGATATGATGTCCGATAGATGGTGTCTTTATTCCGTCATCGGACAGGCTCCTACAAACGGAAGTCGCGTTTCATTAGAAGCTTACGCTTTGTCAGACGGCGATGTGGCGTATGAAGGAGCTGATGAAGCGACGGTGACCGTTTCGCTTAAGAACTACCGTCTCATGTACTTCCATACGCCAAAACTGTATAGTCCAGGCAGTTACGGCCAGATGACGGATGAGTTAGAGGCGGCGGTGGGCAAGTTGGCTATCGCTGACGGGACGTTGGAGGAGAACTTGCAGCGGACATGGATCTACTGCCGTGATATCGACAACAACTACGCAGGATTAGTCGTCGCGCGACGTAAATTCTTTGCGGATAATGGTTTGACGGCGGACACGCATTTCATCGCCAGCACGGGAATCGAAGGCAAGAGCGATCCGTTTGACCGGTTGGTGCGGATGGATTCCGTGGCGCTGTTCGGTCATCGGCGTGAACAAGTGACGTACATGTCCGCTCTCGACCATTTGAATCCGACGCATGAATATGGCGTGACATTTGAACGTGCGACGCGATTGACGTTTGGCGACCGTTCACGCTACTACATTTCTGGAACGGCGAGCATTGACAAAAATGGACAAATCGTGCATCCAGGCAACGTTGGACGGCAGGCGGAACGCATGTTGGAGAATATCAATGCGCTGTTGACGAATTATGACGCGTCGTTGGCGGATTTGAAACTGGCGGTCGTCTATTTGCGCGATCCGGCGGACGATGCAATCGTGGAGCACATTTTGTCCAAACGCCTTCCGTTTGATTTGCCGCGCATTATGGTGCATGGCGCGGTCTGCCGTCCGGGCTGGTTGGTGGAAATGGAAGGCGTCGCCGTGAATGGCAACGGCGATGCATCCTTTGCACCGTTTGTGTAATTCTAGAAATCTAGGATTCTAGAAATCTAGATATGCTAGCTTGTCATGATCTTGCGTGCTTCTTCCGGCGTTTTCGCGGTGATGAGTTTTTCGCGTTTATCCGCATCAGAAAGCGCTTGCGCAACGTGGGTTATGAATTCCAGATAGGGGCCTGGCTCGTCCTTTGGACAGAGGCTGAGAATGAAAATCTTGGCGAGATGGTCTTCCCCTTCGTCGTAGTTGACGCCTTTCGGTTTGAGCCCCATGGCGGCGATGAAGGTGTTCGTTCCCGTGGTGCGGGCATGCGGCATGGCGATGGAATCGCCTGCATAGGTGCTGATGACCGCTTCACGTTCAAGCAGATTCTGAAGACAGACATCCGTGTCAATCGATGGATTATTGCGTTTGATGACATCAAGAAGTTCGTGGAAGACGCCTTCTTTCGTGTCGTTTTTCAACTTGATGACGATGTTTTGCTCCGTGAGGATGGAATCCATGGAAACGGAGGTCTTGGTCGGCGGAAGGGCGGCTGGCTGTTCTTCCTGCTTGTCTCCGAACAAATCGTCTTTCAGAATTTCTGGTTTGGTGAGATTCTTCAGATCGGAAAGCACTTGGTGGAGTTCGACGACGCTTTCATAAATGCATGTCTTGATGAGCGGAACTTCCGATGGCGCGGACGTGAAGATAAATTCCGTGCCGTTGATCTGCAACGAAAAACTGATGTCCTCCCGTCGGAACTGGATGATGTTGATGCCTTTGGAATAGGTTGAATGCATGTATCCCTCATTGTCCAGAAGTTCGATTAACTCATTGAGCACGAACAACTTGATGGATTCTGACGGAAACGTGTAGGTGGTGACGGTGTCGTTGTTGTCCTTTACTTCCTTGCGTACGCCTTTTTTCTTGATGGCGAGCGTCATGCTGAGAAGCGGCGGCGCGAGCAGCGCCGTGACGAGCGGCATGATGATGGCGATGCCAAACAATTTGCTGTTGAAGATCGGAACTTCGCGCGGAATCGGCGTTTTGAGCTCCATCATTTGCGTGATGGCATCTGGTTGCTTCTCAAGTTGTTCAAATTCAGGATTTTTCATCATGGTCGTGGCGGCGATGCCCGCGATGATGAGCACGACTTCGCAACGCGGAACCATGCCGACGCCGACACGCAGCGCTCCGATTGAATTGAAATTCATGAGCAAGGAGGGGAAGAAGCAGCCGACGACTTTGCCGACGATGGCCATGAAGGAGAAGATGAGGCCGACTTTCAGCACTTCCGGATCCTTCATGACGCGGATGTCAACGAGCATGCCCATGACGACGAAGAATATGGGAACGAAGAAGTTATAGAGCGGATCAAGGGAGGCGCGGATCTTGAAGGAAATGTCCGTCTTGGAAAGGGACAGTCCCATGACGAACGCACCGACGATCATCGCCAGACCGGCCTGTTCGAAGAGTCCTGCGAGCATTAACGCGAATCCAAAGGCCAAGACGGAAAAGACTCTGGCGGATTTGAAAAACTTCAGAAAATCGGCGATTTTTCGGGAAATGAGCAGTCCGATGGCGGTCACGCCCAACCAGATGCCAAAGGATTTGACGGTGATCCACATGATGGGACCCCAGGCCATTTTTGTGCCCGTCAATTCGACGTTCGCGATGGCGACGACGATTGCCAGACAGACGATGCCGAGCACATCGTCAATGACGGCCGCCGCCATGATCGTGACGCCTTCCGGCGAACTCATGGCGCGGTGTTCGGAGAGGATTCGCGCGGAGATGCCGACGGATGTCGCCGTGCAGAGAATGCCGAGGAAGAGGCAGCGCGGATCCATGAACTCCCATCCCAACGCGAACATGCCGACCGCCGCTCCGCAGACGAACGAACAGACAATTCCGCCGATGCCAACGATCGTTCCGACGACGGAATATTTGAAGAATGTACGGACATCGGTTTCCAATCCGGAGATGAACAGCAGGATGATGGAGCCGATGATGGCGATGCCGTAAAGCTTGGGATCCAATGGGATAGTCTGTGCACTGACTATCGGGAAGAGGCCTTTGCTGAAGCATTTGAGAGGCAAAGGAAGGCCGCCGAGGCAGTACGGACCAATGAGAATGCCCGCCAGCAATTCTCCCATGACGGACGGAATTTTCAGCTTGGCGGCGAGCATGCCGAAAAGACGCGCGATCAGCAGGATGATTCCAATCTGGATGACAAGAACGGCGATTTGAGCGGACATGATATATTATATAAGGAAAAGGATAGTGATGATGAAACAATGACAAGATTGTCATATAATGTACAATCTTGTCATGAATATGCTAGCTTTTCTGTTGAAAATCGTCTGGATTTTGGGAGGGTCCCGCTCCTGCGGGACCGCGGCATCGCAGATGCCGCATGTCAAGAGATTGTTTATTACGTAAATGACTGTTTGCGCGTTGCGCAAACGGTCGCACTGGAGTGCGACCCTCCCTTGCCATGTCGTTTAAATCAGCTTGAAGACTTCTTCTTTTCCGGCGATCAGCGCGGGAATAGGATTTTCCGGCTCGCCTTCGTATTCGATGGCCATGTAGCCATGGAAATTGATGGCCTTCAGAGCGGCGATGAAAGCAGGCAGGTCAATGAAGCCTTTGCCGATGACGACGTCGTGGTGCGTCTTGTCTTCATGATATTTGAAGTCCTTCAGATGGACGGAGATAATGCGTTTCGGCCAGCGTTTGACGGCTTCGACGGCGTTCAGATTGGCGTCCTGCGCCCAGGCGGTGTCCAAGCAGAGGCCGATGCGTTCGGACGTGTTCTGGAAGATGAAATCGAGCATGGTCTGCGAACCGAGCCAATGCCAGCAGCCGTGGTTGTGGATGGCGAGGCGGATGTCGTATTCGGCGGAGAGTTTTTCAGCGAGTTCAAATGTCTTGACGATGTCTTTCGTCAGATTGAAATTGCATGTCATCGCCTTGTGGCCGAGCATCTTGGAGAATTCGAAGCCTTTCCGCATGGTGGCTTCGTTGCCGTCGAAGGCGGGGGCGAAATTATCGGCGATCGTCACGCCGAAATCCGCGAACTGGTTGATGACGGATTGGAATTCCTCTTGTTTTTCCGGCGTTCCGATACCGATGTAGGTCATACCGGTTTCAAGAAGCTTTTTGGCGACGGCGGGAATGCCGAGCGGCTTGAAATTACGGAGGCAGTAGGACTGGACGGCGAGTTCCTTCTTCAGATATTGCATGACAGTCTCCTTTTTTGATGATTATAAAAAAGCCTTGGCCGTTTAGCCAAGGCTTTATGGATTTTAGATTATTCCAAGAAGAATCGGTGACTTACTTGTCAGCTTTCTTTTCTTCCTGAGCTTTCTTGAGCTGCTCCTGCAGTTTCTGGACTTCTTCGTCATTGGTCTTGAGGAAGAGGGTGCGGGTGGCGGCGTCAAAGTGATAGTGACGGACGGGATGGATCTGGAAGATGTTGTACAGGGCGTTGACGACGAGGGCGTAACGGTTGACAGCTTCCTTCTGGGCGGCTTCGAGATTGGCCTTCTTGTCGGCATCCGTTTCCTTTTCGATGGCTTCCTTCAGGGCCGTGATCCGTTTGGCAAGAGCGTCACGGGTGGCGATGGCACGCGTGAAAACTTCGGAAACAGTACCGACGCGGAGGTAGATTTCGGAGGTGACGCGGTTGTACTCATAAGCGCGGCGGCCGCCGAGACCATAGATGACGTCCATGTAGGTGTTGATTTCAGCAAGGCGTTTACGGGCGGCCGTGACGTTCTTGGTGATTTCTTCCTTAGCCGCGTCATCAGCCTTTTCCAACTTGGCGTTTTCTTGGTTAATGTACTGGGCGAGGACGTTACGGGTCTGGAGGGCCTTCGCGAAAGCCTGTTCCATGGTGATCAGCGGGAGCAACTTGTCTTCTTTTTTCTCTTCGGCTTCCTGAGCCATGAGAGTGGTGAAGCAAAGACCGCAGATGAGGGAGGTCAGAAAGAATTTCTTCAGCATGAGATGAGTTCCTTTTGGTTATGTTGGGTTAAAAAATCGAAAATCTGTCAATCAATTTACTATAGATGTTGGATGTGAAAATACAAGTTTTCACGCTTCCCGATGACGGAAAAATCGTCCGCTGCATTGGCGGCGGATTCATGAACGATGACGGCGGCCCAGATAGAAAATCAGTCTGTGCCGCCGTATGATATTCTTGGAAAGGAGGTTGAATTAATCCGACGCGATATCGAGCTTGCAGACGCGCGTGACTTCGGATTCCGTCGTGAGCTGGAGCTTGACCTTCAGGTCGCCGTCTTCCTTCAACGTGCGCATGCCGTGCTTCTTGGCGATATTCGTGAGGACGGTGGTGTCTTCATGCTGGTTGATGGCGTGGCGCAGATCGTCGTTGATGATCATCAGCTCGAAGATGGCGATACGTCCTTTGTAGCCTGTGCCGCGGCAGTTGCGGCAACGTTTGGATGGATCGTCCGCCTGCCGTCCAGTGCCTTTGCATTCGGGGCAGATACGGCGGACAAGACGCTGCGAGGCGACGCCGAGCAGCGCGGAGGAGATGAGGAAGGCATCCACGCCCATTTCGATGAGTCGCGAAATGGCGCCGGCCGCGTCGTTCGTATGGAGCGTCGAAAGAACCAAGTGACCAGTAAGAGCCGCCTGGATGGCGATTTCCGCCGTTTCGCGGTCACGAATTTCACCGACGAGAATGACATCTGGGTCCTGACGGACGATGGCGCGGAGGCCGTTGGCGAATGTCAGGCCGATGGAGGCTTTGACGTGGATTTGCGTCAATCCATCCAACTGGTATTCGACAGGATCTTCGATGGTGATGATCTTGCGGTAATCCGCGTTGAGGATTCGCATGATGCAGTAGAGCGTCGTGGATTTACCGGAACCAGTAGGTCCGACAACGAGAATCATGCCGTGCGGCATGTTGAACAGCGATTCCAGTTCCTTCCGTGTATCGTCGAGAAGGCCGACTTTGTCAAGATCGAATACGCCTTGGTCTTTCTGCAACAGACGGAGGACGATACTTTCGCCGTGCATGCAGGGGACGGTGGAGACACGGATGTCCAGCGGATTGCCGGGCGTATTTAGTTCGATACGACCATCCTGCGGGAGGCGGCGTTCCGCGATGTTCATGCCCGCGAGCAGTTTGATACGCGACGTGATGGCGGCGTATTGGTTTTTCGGCGGGCGGAGTACGGTCTGCAGCAGACCGTCGATGCGGAAACGGACTGCGACTTCCGTTTCCGTCGGTTCGATATGGATATCGGACGCGCCCATTTCCTGCGCACGGTTGAAGATGTCGGACACGAGGCGGACGATGGGGGCTTCCTTTGCGAGATCCCGCAGGGCCTGTTCGGAATCCGAATCGAACAAGTTGCCTTCGTTTTCGTCCTGTTTATCGTAAAGCGACGTGATGAAGCGTTCGATATACGCGCGGCGTGCGATGAGGAACGTCGCCTTGCTGTTGTAGATGGACTGCCACAGATGGCGGAGATTGGCCGCCGGATAGGGGGATGTGATGGCGATGACCGCCGTGTCGTCCGTCCATGTAATCGGCAGGCAGTCCTGCGAGTTCAGAAAGTCGTAGGATACGTCCGGGAAGGGAATTAGGTCACGCGTTTACTGTTCGTCCAGGGCCGGAATGCCCGACACTTGGGAATAGATCGCGATGAGTTTCTTCTCGTCGAGTTTGTTGGAGGAGACGAGCTCCCAGTCTTCGGCGGCTGTTCCGCCGGGCGCGTCGATATTGTCGGCCAGCTTGAGTTCCTGCGCGATGGCTGATTTGACGGCCTTTGCGAGGTCGTTGCCGGCCAATAGGATTTGGTTGTCGTTGTCAGGCATATCGGAAATTCCTCCAGGCGAATAGCTTAATAGAGGGTTTCGGTGGCGCGGCGATGTTCGATTTCCTCAAGGGAGGCGCGATATTTGCGGATGAGTTCCTCTTGCGGATTCTTGCTGTCGATGACGTTGACGGTGAGCAGCAGAAGGAGTTCCGTGCGGACTTTCTCCTTGGAGTTGGTCCGGAAGATGGCGCCGAGATAGGGGATGTCCATAAGGAGCGGAATGCCCGTGTGGCTTTCGCGGTCCTGCGTCTGGATCATGCCGCCCATGAGAAGAGTCGTGTTGTCCGGAACGACGAGTTCCGTGGACATTTTCTTCTTATCAATCGATGGCGGGACGTTGGAGGCGACGGCAGCGTCCGTCTGCGCGATGGCAGAGGAAACTTCCTGTTCGATTTCGATACGGACGTCGTTGCCGGCCGTGATGTATGGCGTCACTTCCATGATAACACCCGTTTCGACATATTCGTAGTTCGTGGAGAAGTTGCCGGAGCTGGACGTGTAGGATGTTGATTCTGTGGCGACTGGAACGGATGTACCAACCTGCAGTTCGGCAGTCGCGCCAGAGCGGGCGACGACTTGCGGCTCGGAGAGGATCTTTGTGTTGGCGGTTCCGGCGATGGCTTTGATGTAGGCCAGCGGGTCGTTGGCTTTGTCGCGGAAGAGAATTCCGAGACCGCCGCTGGCCCATCCGTCGATGGCCGTCGGGATGGCGCCTGCTCCGGAGAACGCGCCTTGCAGCGTGTCTTCGCTGTGGTCAACCATCTTGTTGATGGCGTAGGAGAGGCCGTATTCGGTGTCCTTTGAGAGGGTGATTTCCGTGATGATGGCTTGGATGGCGACCTGTTTCGGCGGGACGTCCTGACGGGCAAGGAAGACTTTGATCATGTTCCATGCGCGTGGCGTGGTCTTGACAGTAATGCGGTTGCTTTCATCGTCCGTATAGACCGTGACGTCCGTATCGAAGACATTCTGCGTGATGCTGACGGATCCGGAGGTGGAGACCGAGCCGGTAGTGGTTGTGCGGTTGGCGGCGTTTGTGCGGCTGGTCTGCGACGTGTTGTTGGTCGTCATGCCCGGACGGTTGTTGTTGTTGTTGTTGTTCTGTGTGGAGGTGGTGTTGCGGTTGCGGTTGTAGGTCGTCGTGCGGTTACGGGAAGAACTGCTGGTGGTGGTTCTGCTGCCGGATGACGCGGACGCACGGGAGGAGGTGGAGCGGTTGGAAGAGGAGGATGAATTGCTGGTGGTCGTCGTCAGGAAGAAGGTGTCGAGGGCCGCCGAGAGGCTGTCAACCGTGGCGTGCTTTACATTATAGAAATAGATTTCCTCTTTGTCTTCCGCGTCTTCGCGGTCGAGTGATTTGATCCACGTGCCGATTTCGTCCAGAACTTCCTGCATGGAGGCGGAGATGACGATGGATTTCAGACGCGGGATGGACGTGATTTTGATGGCACCGCCGGAGGGGGTGTTCGCCGCGGCGATCGGGAAGCCGAGAACGGGAAGAAGCGTGTTGAGCTCTTCGGCGAGAACATCCGGATCGACATTGTGGCAGATGTAGCATTTGACGGGCCATTCGCTTTCGCCTTTGACGTCCAGCCGTTTGACGAGCTCCATCAGCTTGTTGACGTTGGCGGGGGCCTCCACGATGATGACGGAATTGGAATCCGCTACGTCGGTGGCGACCGCGCCGTCCGTCATGAACGGACGGAGGTAGTTGATCATATCCGTGCTCTTCTTGTATTTGAGATTCAGAATAATGACTTCCACGTTCGGCTGCTTGTCATGATCTGCGTAGATGCGACGTTCCTTCGGCATCTTTTCAAATGGCAGGATGTGGATGAAGCCTGGATTCTTGGAGGCGTAAGCGCCTGAAAGCCAAAGGATATGCTCAAATGTTTCCCATGCTTCGCGGGCCGTGAGTTCGGCGACGACGGACATCGTGATGGCGCCTTTGACGTTCGGATCGACCAGGAAGCTGAAGTTCAAAAGATCCTCATGGGCGAATGCCGCGACGACTTCGTCGATGGTGCTCGCGTCGAACTGCAAGTTGACGTTGAGCTTCGTGTCCGGAGCGGTGATGCCTTTGATGAGATTGTCAGGATAGTCTGACGACGCGGCGGACGTGTCGCGGGCGGTCTGCGCACGTGACGGGACATCTTCCCGCTTGATTTCCGTCGTTTCCTTTGTTTCCATTTCCTCCACTTCGAGCGGGCTGTCGTCGATGAGTTCGGCTTTCGGCACAGACAGTTTGGCGAACGGCAGCGGTTTGGGCTCTTGGGCTTCGGCGTTTTCATCCGTCTGCACGGTCTGACAGCCGGTGAACGTGACGAGCAGGGCGACAGGCAGTAAGGCCTGGACGGCGTGTTTCAATTTCAAGACAATTCGCATGATGGATCCTTTTTATATATAATGTATAATTGTTGTTATCGTCCATGACGTCTGTGGAAGACGTCTTTGAAGGTGAGCATGATGACTGTTTTTAGCGTCCGCCGCCGCCAGGGCCACCGCCGCCAAATCCGCCGCGGTTAAAACCGCCGCCACCACTGCTGCCGCCGAAACCGCCGCGGTTGAAACCGCCGCCTGGCTGCGTGCCACCTTGGCTGTTGTTGCCGCCGAATCGGTTGAATCCGCCGGGCTGCATTCCACCGGGCATTCCGCCTCCGGGCATGCCACCGAATCCGCCGCGGTTGAATCCGCCAGGCATACCGCCGGGCATGTTGCCGTTGCCGAACATCATGCGGCGACGGTCTTGCCAACGGTTCTGATTATTTTGATTGTTCTGATTTTGATTCTGCCGGGCCGCGGCTTCAGCCTTGGCGACGACTTCCTTCTGGTAGTTGACGGCTTCCTGCTTGCGGCTTGCGCTCTGCGTGTCGCCGAATTCGATGGAGAGTTTTTCATCCCTGCCGTTGCGTGAGATGATGCACGCACGCTCTTCCGGCAGGATGTCTTTCAATACATATCCCGTGTCGTTGATGGTGTCGCCGATGCGGAAGATTTTCTTGCCTTGAGGCTGGGGCTGTTGCTGCTGTTGCTGCTGCATCCATGGCGGCAACGGCATGCCGTTTTGTCCGAAACGGCTGCCCATCATGCCGGGCATGTTTCCAGGCTGTCCGAAACGGCTGCCCATCATGCCGGGCATATTGCCCATGCCGGGCTGTCCGAAACGGCTGCCGGGCATGTTCCCCATGCCGTTCTGTCCGAAACGGCTGCCGGGCATGTTTCCCATGCCTGAACGACCACCGCGACCACGCTGCTGCGGTTTCTGGCGGATGATGGCGACCGGCGATTTGCCGAGCTGCGCGATACCGCCCAATTCCAGTTCGGAATTCGTGGCGATGACTGGTTCGGAATCCTGAGGCGCTTCTGTTTCAGTGAGTTCCGTACGATCCGGATTGAAGAGGGATTTCTTCCAGATGTCGTCCAGCGTGCCCATGCGGATCTGCGGCGCCTTCTGTTCGGGCTGGCTTGTTTTCACGTTTTTGGCCGTCTTCGCGTCTTTGGCGGCTTCCTTTGCAGCCGTCTTCTTGGCGCTGGGCTTGTCCGGCGTAAGGAGCTGCTGTTGTTCATTCTTAAGCTCTTTAGGCAAATCCTTTGCAAGCTTCACGGAGACAACTGCCGAGCCGAGCAGAACGGCGTTGATGACAATCCAGGCTATCGTATTCATTTGGTCGTGGCTCCTTTGGTTGTCGGCATGGACGCCGTGCCGTTGGAAAGGATGAATTCGGAGGCTTCAGGCGAGAGCGCGTAGGCCTTTGCGGTCATCTGCAATTTCAATGTACGGGAGGCGGCTCCCGTTGAAGACGCTGAATTATTTGGGGCTCCCGGCGGCATGCCGCCCGGTCCACCAGGCCCACCGGGCATTCCGGGGGCACCGGGCATTCCGGGGCCGCCGGGCTGG
>JAFZAB010000048.1 GCA_017548425.1 Victivallales bacterium | reverse complement strand
TGCTGCGAATGCGGCCGTACGCATGTCCGTCTCGACACGATCAAAGGTCGTATTGACGACATGCTCATCATCAAAGGCGTCAACTTCTTCCCCGCGCAGGTCGAACAGGCCCTTCTGAAGATCAAAGGTGTTCTGCCGAACTACCGCATGATCATCAACGAAGTGAACGGCGTGAAGAACCTCCGCGTGGAAGTCGAAGCCGAAAAAGGCGTGACGGGTTACATGGTTGAGAAGCAGTTGAAAGAGACGCTTGGTTTCTCGCCCGACGGCGACATCTTCGCTCCTGGCACGCTGCCGCAGACGGAAGGCAAGGCAAAACGTGTCTTCTATCAGAAAGACGGCGTCGATGTTCCGAAACTGTGAGCCGCTTTGCGGAGCAAACCGCTTTGCGGAGCTAAAAGCTAAAAGCTGAAAGCTAAATTCTTATAATTTGTAACTAACTACGAATCAGATATATGAAAAAGCTGTTGTCAGGCAATGAGGCGTTGGCGCGAGGCGCGTGGGAGGCTGGCGTTCGCGCCGCTTTTGGATATCCGGGCACGCCGTCAACGGAGATTCTTGAGAATCTCGTGAAATACGACGGGCCGTACTGCGAATGGTCGCCAAACGAAAAAGTGGCGATGGAAGCGGCGGCGGGCGCGGCGATCGGCGGCGCACGAAGCATGGTGACGATGAAGCTGGTCGGACTGAATGTGGCGGCGGATCCGATGATGACGCTGTCCTACATCGGCGTGGTCGGCGGCATGGTGATCGTCGTTGCGGACGACCCCGGCATGAATTCCTCCCAGACGGAGCAGGACACGCGCCATTATGCGCGGTTGGCGAAACTGCCCGTTCTGGAGCCCGGCAGCGCCGTCGAATGCCGTGAATACATGATGAAAGCGTTCGATATTTCTGAAAAGTACCGTTGCCCCGTCATCATTCGGACGACGACATGCGTGAGCCATTCACGCTTCCTATGCGAAGTTGGCGAACGGCAGGCGAGCAAGGATTCCGCTTTTGAGCACAATCCGTCACAGTTCTGCCCATTGCCGATTTGGGGCCGCAAGTTGCGTCGTGACGTGGAGGACCGCATGGTCGCACAGGCGGAAGAAGCTTGTGGAAGTACTTTGAACCAAGAGTTTAAGCGTGGAACGAAGCTTGGCATCATCTCGTCCAGCGTCGCGGCGTTGCACTGTCTGGACGCCTTCCCGGAAGCCTCCGTGCTGAAGCTTGGCTGGGCATGGCCGTTTCCTGACAAACTGATTCGTGATTTCGCGTCGCGCATGGATCGCATCGCCGTGATTGAAGAAGGCGATCCGATTCTGGAAGAGCATGTGAAATCGCTCGGCATCGCATGCGACGGCAAAAACGTCACGCCGCGTTGCGGCGAACTGACGCCAATCGTCATTCAAGGCGTGAAGGCACGCCTTGAAGGCGCGGAAGCTCCTGTCGCAACGCCTGTTGCGGATGCAAATGATCTGCCGGGCCGTCCGCCGATGCTGTGCGCCGGCTGCCCGCATCGCGGCATTTTCTTCGGTCTGACCAAATACGACGTGATCGTGACGGGCGACATCGGCTGCTACAGTCTTGGCGTCTTCCCGCCATTGTCCCGCACGGATACAATCCTGTGCATGGGCGGCGGTTTCACGGTGGCGCACGGCATGGTGCAGGCTGGAGAGAAACGTCCCGTCGTCGGCGTCGTCGGCGATTCGACGTTCTTCCATTCCGGCATGACTGGCCTGCTGAACATGGTCTATAATCAAGGCAAGGCGATTCTGATTGTCGTTGACAACCGGACGACGGCCATGACGGGCCATCAGGACCACCCTGGAACGGGTCGTACGTTGATGGGCAAACCGACGGCTGAGGCGTCGATTGAAAAAATCGCCGAAGCATGCGGCGTCAAGCGGATTCGCGTTGTGAATCCGTATGATTTGAAGCAAGTTGACGATGTCTTGAAGGAGTCGTTGGCCGCCGATGAGATGACGCTGATCATCTCTCGCGCTCCGTGTATTCTGAAGGAACGCCGCCAGCTTGGCCCGAAACCGTCCGTCGATACGGCGGCCTGCAAGAAATGCAAGGCCTGCCTGAAGCTTGGCTGCCCTGCGATTGAGTTGAGCGACGCGAAAGCGGCGCCATCCGTCAATTCAAGCCTTTGCATCGGCTGTGGTCTGTGTGTGCAAACATGCAAATTCGGCGCGATGAAATAGAATCTTATTATATAAGGTATAAGAAAGAGAAGGGATAAAAAGGGATTCAAGGGATAAAAGAAATCTAGAAGCTCTAGACAATCTAGAGAAGATGTTTTTGTGAATCAGATGAAATACGAGCTACTGGACAGCGGGGCAGGGCGGAAGTTGGAGCGGTTTGGCGACTATGTGCTGGACCGCCCATGTTCGCAGGCCGTGTGGCGTCCGTCATTGCAGACGGATGTTTGGCGGAAGGCGGACGGCTTCTTCACGCGGGAAGACGGCAATCATTGGACGTTTGCGCGGCGTCTGCCTGAAAGCTGGACATGCGAAGTAGGAGATGTCTGTTTCAAAATCTCCCCGACGGATTTCGGCCATGTGGGCGTGTTTCCCGAGCATGAATTGGGCTGGAATTGGATGGCCAAACGCATTGCGGATTCGGGCCGCCGTCCTTCCGTCTTGAATCTTTTTGCCTATACGGGCGGCGCGACGATGGCGTTGGCGAAGCATGGTTGCGAAGTCTGCCATCTGGACGCTTCCAAGAAGATGGTTGACTGGGCTCATCGAAATATGGAGTTGAACCATCTGGAGGCGGCTCCCATCCGTTGGATCGTCGATGACGTGCAAAAGTTTTTGCTACGTGAAAAACGGCGCGGGCGGAAATACGACGGCATCCTGCTGGATCCGCCAAGTTTTGGACGCGGCACGAATCAGGAGTTGTTCAAAATCGACAACAACCTGTTGGATTTGTTGGACATGTGCATTGACGTCCTGTCTGACAATCCGCTGTTTTTGTTCGTGTCGTGCCACACGCCAGGCTATACGCCGCTGGTGTTGACCAATCTTCTTGGGCAGGGCTTGAGAGGCCGCGGCGTCATGGAGGCGGGCGAGATGGTGATACGGAGCGGCCAATTGAATCTGCCCAGTGGAAGTTATGTGGCGGCGAGTTTCTGAAAGCGAATAGAGGATACGGTAAATGGAAAGAAAGGCTTGTAAGATACTGGGCGCCATGATGATGGCGATGCTGTTCCTTTGTGGATGCGCGGATGACACCGCGTTGAAACCAGAACCTTACAAGCCGCCGATGGGCCGCGAAGAGACGCTTCTTGGTAAGTTGGAGGAAGCTCTTGGCGCGATTCCACAACGGGAGCCTGGTCGCGATTTGAAAGGCGCGTTGGTCGCCTGCGGCAACGGACAGAGCGCAATGGAGGATTGGGGGCTCGCGATGGGACGGCTTCAGAACAACGTGCATGTCGTCTATGTCGTCTGGGCGGATGATAGCGTGGCAAATGGCCGCATCATGCTGCCGAACGGCGAGGCGTGGGAGTGTGCCGTTGGAACCATAAAATTTCACAAAGCAGGAATTGACAAGCTGTTGCAGAATGGTTCGCTTTTCGTGCGCGGTGAACTGAATGATCGACAGCGCGAACAATTGACATTGATGGCGTCGTTGCTGTTGGTTCGCTACGGTGACGTGGCGATCGTGCCGTTGTTCACAGCCTTGAACGTTGACGGGCAGAACCTTGCGTCTCGTTTGACGTGTTTGCTTGCCGAACCCGCGACGACGTTGGTCGGCGTTCTTCCGCATAACTATGCGGAGACGCATGCGGACTGGCGGGAGAAAGTCCATGCGCGGCGCGGCGGTGAGAAACAGGCGGTCGATTTTCCGAATGTTTGCGAAATGATGAGTCTCGTGGCGGATGGTTATGCGTTGAATGTCTTTGATTTGCAATATGTTCCGCGGCCTTCGCCACGCCGTCCCGCCAAATCCGCCCCGCCGCCGGAACGCCGTCGGATTGAAAGTCTGGCGTTTTTGGAGACGGTTGACAGCGCGGCGATCATGGAATTGGCCAGACAGTCGGAATGGAATGATTCGGTCATTCTGAAAGAACTGTCTGCACATCGTAACCAAGTGTCTGGAAGTTATTTAGGCTCCTTCTTGAATCGTGAGGAGGAACTTGTCCTGCTGGATTTTGTTCGGAAGGTCATGCTGTGCCGTCTGGCCAAGACGGATCCGCCTGAAATGCCGCAGTATTCGCGGACGTTGCTTGGCAACTATGGTTGCTCAATTGCGCTGTATCGTGACGGAAAGACGCTTGGAATGGTTTCGCAAATGGCCGGGAATCAAGCGCTTCCAGTCGTTTTGGTCGTCAACGCGACGAAACTGACGGCGGACGAAAAGCATCCGATCACGGTGGAGGATGTCCAGAAGGGACGGTTGGAAATCGGCGTCATTACGCCATCGCAAAAGCTGTCCTATCAATCGCTTCCGGAGTTGTATGGACAGTTGAAGCCTGGTGTCCATGGCGTCATTCTGCGGGCTGGCGGCAAATCGGCGGGATTCGTTCCTGTCGTCTGGAAAACCGTGCAGACGCCGCAGGCGTTCATTGCGGCGTTGTGCAAACGTTGCGGCCAGACGGAAGCGGCTCTGACGGTGGAGGGGACGGAGGTTTCCGTCTTTGAAGTCCACACGTTCATGGATGACGAGCGGTAAAATCCATGAAAAAAATGGACTTGAAACGTTTTTTTTTCGCGTGAAACGGCCCTCAGATTCAAGAAAACCAATAAACCGTCGAAAAGAAACGTTAAATTGACGTCTTTGATATGTTTTTGCGGATGAAAAAACACAATCTTTTTTAATAAAGGTTTTTAAAGATGAAAATAATCTTTCCAAGCGCATTGATTCTGAGTTGCATCCTCCTGATGACGTCGTGCCGCACGACGCAGGATGGGGACATCACGAAACTGGAGACGTTCGATTCGGAACAGGAGGCGTTGGCCGCCATCAAACGGGACGAACAGCGCGAACTGGAGGCGGCCGTGCGCCGTCGTCTGGACGAGATTCAGGGGCTAATCGACAAGAAGAAGTACGAAGAAGCCCTGAGCAAGCTGGAACCGTTGAAGCGTTTTGATTTCTGCAAGCCGGAAGTCACGTCGATGGAACGCACTGTGGAAATTCTCCGCCGTGGCAACGCTGATGACATCAACGGTGAATATACGCGTACGCACATGATGAAAGAGGCGGACAAAGAGCTGGCTCTGCCGTCCACATATGGCACGACCGTTCTTATTGATTCGAATTTAAGCCCCATCGAACTGCCGAAAGGCTCGCAGGAAGATTTGATCAACAAGAAAATCAGCCTGAGTTTGGAAAGCGCGGATGTCGCGCAGTTGGTAGAAGAACTGAACGCCAACGGTTTGAACGTCATCGCGGATGACGCGTTGCAGTCGGAAAAGACGTTGACTGTTAAATTTAAAGATGTTCCCATCAAGGAACTGTTCGCTTACATCGCCCGTAACATGGGTATCGCTTTCTATGTCGGCGAAAACATGGTGTGGGTGACGGAAGGGCAGACAGGTGGTGGTCCGAAGCTTGAAACACGTATCATCCGTCTGCCGAAAGGCTTCGTGCCGGAAGTCCCGCAGGGCGGCGGCGGTGCGCCTGGCGCTCGTGGCGGCGGCGGAAACGTGGCGGCCGTGCAGGATACGGATTTGGAAGATGTGCTGACATCTTTCCTGTCGGACAGCCCGGAAGGCGCAAGCTTCCGCATCTTCCGTGACCGCAATATCTTGGTGATTCGTGACACGCGTGAAAATCTACGCTTCGCAGAAGAGCTTATTAAAGAATTCGACAAGCCGCCGCTACAGGTGGCGATTGAGGCCCGCTTCATTACGATCAATGAAGATGATCTGCGTGACGTTGGCGTGGAAATGAACCAGCAGCTAACGTCGAGCGGCACATCGTTGGCCGTTCCGCCGTTCACGAACCGCTTCGGACCGGAAGCCGTGAAGGCCATCAGCTCGCTGTCCAAATTCGGTGAAGTCGATACGGAATCCGGCGAAGGCAACATTATTCTGAGCGGTGTTCTCGGCAATCGTATTTTCGAGACGGTCATCCGCATGATCGAAACGAAATCCTCCGCCGTCAGCCTTAGTGTACCGCGTGTGACGGTGATGAACAACCGCACTGCGCGTATCCGCAAAGGCGACAAACTCTATTACTTTGAAGAATACGACACGGCTAGCATCGACATGGGCGAACAGGGCACGCGTACGACGTTGGTTCCGACGGGCAGCCCGACGGAACTGCCGATCGGTTTAACGTTGGATGTCCGTGTCAATATCGGTAACGATATGAAGACCATCATGCTCGGTTTGAAGCCTGAAATCGTAAAATTCATCAAATGGGAAAGTTACAACTACGTCAACAGCGATGATGACGATGACGACGATGACGATGACACGATGGCGCAGATCAAACTGCCGCGTACGAACGAGCAGATGATCGCGACATCCGT
The DNA here is from genome assembly GCA_017548425.1 of Victivallales bacterium. Classification (GTDB taxonomy): domain Bacteria; phylum Verrucomicrobiota; class Lentisphaeria; order Oligosphaerales; family Oligosphaeraceae; genus UBA1407. The sequence goes on along the minus strand of JAFZAB010000048.1, from coordinate 38,582 downwards.
CGAAGTTGAAAGCGGTGAGACGGTCGTTCTTGGTGGTCTGCTTGAGCAGACCAAGTCGAAAGAAGTCCGTAAGATCCCGCTGCTGGGCGACTTGCCGTTGGTTGGTTTCCTTTTCCGCAGAACGATCAAAACCTACGAGCCGAAGAACCTGCTGATTTTCGTAACGGCCCGTATTATCAACAATCGCGGCGAATTCGTCAAAGTGCGTGAAGGTGGTCTTGCCGAAGGCGAAGCAGGTGGTGCTCGCGCCGTCAAAGCCGCCGCTCTTCCAGTTCCCGCGCCTGTTCCCGTTGTAGCCCCCGCCGCCGCTCCCGCCGCTCCTGCTCCGGCCGCGAAGCCGGCCGCTCCCGCCGCGAAGAAATGAACGAGTCTTGAGCCACACGACAAGTGAAAAACTATGAAGCGAGATAAAGCAATAGGTCTGGACATTGGCCAAACGAGTGCGAAGGCAGTCGTGCTGTCGCGTTCGGGCAAAAAGGCGGTGCTCCGTCGTGCTGAAATCTTCCGCAGCCGTGAAGAAGGCTTGCGCGGCGACGATGAAATCGAGCTGTTCAACGCCGTCGGCGGCTGGCTGAAGGAGTTGAAGCTCGGCGTGCCGTACATCTATCTTGGCATGCCGCAGTTCATGGCGACGACGCAGATCAGCGATTTTGCGCAAGGTGCCAAAGGCGAAGAACTTGAGAAGATGGTCGGCTATGAGACGATGCAGCTTTCCGGCTTGTCGGATGAGTCGTTCGTCTATGACTACCATCCGATGCCGGTCGGCAACGGTCGCAAGAATCCTGTCATGATCGGAATCTGCCGTGAGCAGAATCTGAACGACTACTGCGATCGCGCGACTAACGCGGAAATCAAACTGGACGATGTGGCGATGAACGGCCTCGCTCTGGCGAATGCGTTTTTCGCCCTGCATCCGGAGGCGAAGAAAGACAACCGTCCGCAGGTTCTGTTGGACGTTGGTAATGAGAACACAACGATGGTCGTCGTGGTCGGCGGACAAGTTCTTTACGTCGGCGGCATGATGGCTGGTGGACAGCAGTTTACGCAGACGCTCATGCGCGAGCTTGGCGTGAAGGAGGAAGAGGCGGAGAAAATGAAATTCCGGGGGGACGTCGATTGGCTTCAATTCGTCCCAAAGGAAACGCCTGAACAACCCGCCGAGGAAGCGGAGAAGAATTCCGAAGAATCGGATTTGCAAGTGCCTACGGAAGAATCCGAAGATGATTCGGCCTCCGGCCTGCGCATTCCGAAACTAGATTCGGAAGATAATGACGCGCCAGTCATTTCATTGGATGACAATGATATGGAAGTCCCTGTCATTCAAGTGAATCCAGATGATGAACCCGCTGGCCTGCGCATTCCGAAACTGGATTCCACGGATGATGACGATGTTCCGATGATCAATCTGGACGAGCAGCCCGTTGCGGCCGAACCGCCAGTGGCGGCGAAGCCAGTTGAACCAGAAGTCCCGCTTTGGCAGAGACTTGCAAAAGTTCCATGTTTCCGTAGCTTCCAAAACGAGTTTACGAACAACATGGAGCATTGGCAGTCCAGCGAACAGGAGCCGCTGAGCACGGCTCCCGTGGCGAAGATCTGGCTGAGCGGCGGCGGTTGCCGCATGAAGGCTTTGGCGGATTTCCTGAGCGAATCGCAGGCCTGCCCATGTGAAATCTACGGTCCCGTCGTTGAAAAAGGGCAGGGGCCCGATCCGGAATATGTGATTGCCTATGGTCTTGCGTTGCAGGGAATTGGCTTGGCCGATCTGCCGATATCGCTTGCGCCGCGCATGTTGCGTTGGTTCCATGAGAAGGAATCGAAGTTCATCTATCTTCTGATTGCGGCCGTGGTTCTGTTCCTTTGTCTGTTTGCTGGTCTGGCCTATTCCTATATATGGTTGACGGAACAGCAGGAGAATTTGGCTGTCAAGAAAGAAGAGCTGAGCAAATGCCTGACGAAGATTCCAGAATTGGACAAGGCGCAGAGCGACATCGCCTACTTCCAGGCGAAGATGCTGCCGTTCGTCGAGCGCGGACATCGCGCGGGCCGTTTCATGCGGACAATGGACGAACTGCAAAAGGCTTTGAATCCTGGCGATTGGTGTGTCTATATCGCGGATAAAGAGACGTATGACGAATACAAGATCGAGCAGGAAAAGATCAAGCTGAAGGAAGAGGCCGAGAAGGAGCCGCGCGGACGTGGCGGCGCGATGTTCGACCGCCGTGGTGGCCGCAATGCCGAAAAACAGGAGGAGAAGGATGAAGTCAAGACACAGACTGTCATGGACATCGAGCCGTTGACGATGATGGTCGCCGTCGGTTTCACGCAGAAACAGCGCGATCCGAGAACGCAACGTGAAATCAGCAGTTTCGCGACGACGGAGGCGATCCAGAACCGTCTGAACCGCAAGAAGAGCGCGGATTCCGAACCGGAGCCGGACGCCTTCTTCGCAGGGGCCGACTCAATGAAGCTGACGGAGCAGAGTGGCCGTGAGGAAGTTGTGCTGAATCCATGGTACGATTATCTGGAGAATACGCTTGTCGATCAGGCAAAGCCACCATATATCCTTGGCGTCCAGTATAATAAGCCATTTGTTCTGAAACTGCCGTTCAAGACGCTGGACATCGACAAGCCTGCCCCGCCGCCGTCCAAGGAGAAGGACGGAGAGAAGAAGAGCGGCAAGAAGTGACCATATACGGGAGATAAAAGATGGCATCTACTTTCATGCAAAACTGGCCGGCATCGCACCGCAATCTGCTGAGCGTGTCGATTGTTTTGCTTCTCATATTCCTGGGCATCGCGTATTTCATTGTTTATCCCATGTGGCGTGAATACGATGAAGAGCATTCGGAATACGAGGAGAACGAACATAAGGTTGCGACGTCTCAATGGCCGCGAGACGCGGAACGCATGCAGGGCCTGCTGAATTCCTACAAAAAGATTCTGGGAACGGGCAAGCCGGAAAGCGGCGGTCTTCGCGCGTTGGAACGCGTTGTGAACGCACGTGCGACGTCGATGTTCGATGAAAAAATCAAGACGGACTACGGTTCGGCGGCGAAATTCATCGAGCGTGCGAACAACACGGAATACAAGCGTTGCTATGATGAAACATCCGTGGCCATCAACAACATTCTGAAGGCGAGCTATCCGCGAATCAAAGTGAGTTTGGAGCCGGAAGTCTTCCGCATGGATGTCGAGCAGGCGGGAAACATCTATGTGAACATGTTGCGGCTTTGGACGACTCGCCGTCTGGTGGAGATCATCGACAGCAACAATCTTGAAATCGGCATCGATGCCGACTACGAACGAAGCGGCGGCATCCGCGCGGCGAAGATCGTCGCAATGCCGGTGACGCAATATTCGGTTTCCGAAAAGGAAGCGCCGTATCTTCTGGAGATTCCCGTAAAAGTGGAAGTCCATGGACGTCTGGATGATTTCTCCGCGTTGATTGCGGACTTGCAGAACGGCAACGACTTCCTGCCGATTATCCACATGGAAATCGAGACGGAGAGTCCGATGCAGCGTTTCCGCGGGCAGGGCATGTATTCGAAGCATGACCAGGACGGCCATATCGCGATACAGCAGATCAAAGCAACCATCATCTGTTCGTCGTTCTTCAATCTGGAGAGCGAAGATGCCGCCATCAAGGGTTCCAGGGCACCGGCCAAGTCTGACGCGCCTGCCGAACGGCCTGTCGGTATCTAAGGAGGTTATCAATGGATATATTGGAGAAAATGCAAAAAGAATGGGAGCTGACAGTACTTCTGTCCGTATTTCTCATCCTGTTGATTGCAGGCGGCATTTTCGCAATGAAGATGCTTGAGGAAGAGGAAGGCGGTTCCAACGGTCCGTCCGCCTTGCCGGCCAGCCCGCATTTCTTCGACATGAATTCATTGGCGTATCTTGAACCCGCGAAGCTTCCGGAAGTCGTCAATCCGTTGGCGTTCCGCCACAGCCTTGAGATTCCGAAACCGAAACCGCCAGCTCCGCCTCCGCCAAAAGAGCAGCCAAAGGAGCAACCGAAAGAACAACCCAAAGCCACCCCGACGGCTGCAACGCCAGCGGCAACGACGCCGACGAAACCCGCAGCCGCCTCGCCGACTGCGGCGACGCCGACGAAGCCAACACCGCCGCCGCCCAAGCCAAAACCGAAACGCAAGATCAAGCTAATGTATTCCGGTTATTCGTCCGTTGAAGGCGGATCGGAGAAAGCCTGGGTCAGTGCCGTGGAGGAGAAGGCGAAGAAAAGGGCGTCTGGCCGCTTTGAAAAAGGCGCGAAGCTTCTGGACGCCGTCCAGATTGTCGCATTTGACGCTGACAAGATGGTTGTCCAACATTCAGGCGGCAAGAAGGTGACTATTAATAAAGGAAAGAAGAACCAACGGGAAGTAGTAGTTGAATAATGAGTGAATCCCAGAACAGTCAATATTTTGGCATGGATCTGCTGAGCGTGCTGCTTGAGCAGAAGATTTTGAATGAAGATCAGGTCGAGCAGGTGAGACGCCGCCAACGGCGTTCGCAATCGACCATCCAACAGGCGATTTTCGATTTAGGTTTTGCTGCGCAGGAACCAGTTTACCGGGCGTTGAGCCTCACAAGCGGCCTTCCGTTCGTGATTTTAGGCGAGACGGAGATTTCGGAAACGGCTATCCAGAAAGTTCCTGCGAAAGTCGCGTTGCATTTCCAGTTCGTTCCGATTTCATTGGAACGCGGCACGTTGCGCGGCGCATTCGCGAATCCGCCGCAGATGAAGGAACGTGAAAATCTGCGTCTCGTCTTGGGCGCACGGTTGGATCCTGTTCTCGCGACGCCGAACGAAGTCGATTCGATGCTGAAGAAAATCTACGGTATCGGCGCAGGACAGGTCATGCAATTGGCGAAAGAACGCCGCATGATGGGCGACGTGGGGGATGACGCGTTTAGCGACAAGGAAGTCGAAAATCTTGACAAGACGGTCGCGCAGGACGAAGCCTCCATCATCCGCCTCGTGAACGAAATCATCGCCGAAGCCATCAAGATGCATACGACGGATATTCACATCGAGCCGTTCCGCGACAAGGTGAAGCTCCGTTACCGTATCGACGGTATGTTGCGCGAGATTCCGACACCGCCGAGCATGGTCGAATTGCATGACGCCATCGTCTCCCGTTTGAAGATCATGGCACGCCTGAACATCGCTGAAAAACGGTTGCCGCATGACGGTCGTATCCGCCTGATGATTGGCGGTGAAGCATCCGACTTGCGTGTATCCATCATGCCGACGCGTTTCGGCGAAACCATCTGCTTGCGTGTTCTGCGAAGCAGTTCGATTTTCATCGACATGAGCAAGCTCGGCTTGAACCGCTATCAGAACGCGATCATGAGTAAACTGGTCTCCCTGCCGCACGGTATCGTGCTTGTCACGGGACCTACCGGAAGTGGTAAGACGACAACGCTTTACGCGGCTTTGGCCTTCGTTCGCGACAAGTATCCCGAACGCAAGATTATCACCGTTGAAAACCCTGTCGAATACGAATTGCCTGGAACAAGCCAGATTCAGATGCATGCCGAAATCGGCCTGACATTCGCCGCCGCCCTGCGATCCATTCTGCGACACGACCCGGATATCATCCTCGTCGGTGAAATTCGTGATAATGAAACGGCGGAAATCGCCATTCAATCGGCACTTACGGGCCACTTGGTTCTTTCTACGCTGCATACGAACGACTCCGTCGGCGCGGTCAACCGTCTGGTGAACATGGGTATTGAGCCATATCTGGTCGCCGCCTCTCTGGTGGCAGCTTTGGCACAGCGTCTTGTACGTCGTATCTGCAAGCATTGCAAGGTGGAAGACACGAACATCAGCCGCCGCGTTCGCGCGGAAATCGCGGATACGCTGGGCATTCAAGCGGAGGATGTGAAAGCGTGGAAAGGGCAGGGTTGCCTGGAATGCGACCATACGGGTTACCGTGGCCGAGTCGCCATCTACGAATTCTTCCTTCTGGACGAAGAAATTCAGGATATGGTTTCCAATCATGTGGGAACAGGTGAGTTGCGTAAGGCCGCCATTGAACGCGGCATGCGCACGCTGCGTCAGGACGGCTGGGAGAAAGTCAACGACGGCGCGACAAGCATCGAAGAAGTTCAGCGTATCACGAGTACGTTTAACATCAGCTACGATATCGGCGATTTGGATGAATAAAGTCTCTTAACTATTATTATATATACGATGACGGCGTGCCATGGATATTTCCTTGGCATGCCGTGTTTTTTAGACGAAAGAGTCCATTAATTATAAGGTAATGACATTCACGAAAGTCGTTTGTCCACCAACGCCATGGCCTCATCATGAGACAGTTGGAAACGTTTCTCCAGATGATAGGCGATCACATCCCTTGATACGCCAAGACTGTAGCACATATCTATGGCAGTTCCGATGTTCTTCTGGCGTTCTTCTGCTTTCCCACGCTCCTCGCCAATCAGGATTCCTTCCGCTTTCGCCTTGTTTGCCCAAACTTGTTCCGCGTAATGCATGTCGATTTCCTCCTTGTCTTCTGGTATTGTGATATAGAAGCTACGACAAAGCTGGATGGGAAACGTTGCCATCTGGCCGTGATTTTATCAACGACATGGCATCATTATATGATAGTTTGTATAATTCCACCAACTTGCTGGCAATGGCCTCTGGCTTGATTCCAAAGCTACGGCATCCGTCGATGAAAATACCGATGTTGTTCTTGCGTTCATCCGCTTTTCCGCGCTCCTCGCCAATCAGGATTCCTTCCGCTTTCGCCTTGTTTGCCCATACTTGTTCCGCGTAATGCATGTCGATTTCCTCCTTGTCTTCTGGTATTGTGATTGCCAATTTTCGATGTGTATTGATCACGTCAAACCCCTTTCTTGAAAGATGACGAAATTTCTCTTTCGTCTTGATGAGCTCCTGCAGCTTATCCGAATCCTTCTCATAAACGATATATGCCGCGACCACCCCGATGTCCGAGAGCAGACTGTCAGGGTCATGCTTGCATATGTCCTTGAACGTCAGGACATTCAGAGGCATGTCCATCATCCGCTGGGCCAATGCCTTCGGAATGTTCGCCTGAATCTCCCGAAGGCTCCGCGGCCCCGTCCAGTCGTCGGCACCCGTGTACAGAGTCACGCTTAACGCATTCGGCAGGACGGCCCCCTCCGGCCAGCCGGACAGCCAGTCGCCCGACGCATCCTTCGACTTGACGCCTTCCGCCATCCGCTCAGCAATGAATGTCAGCGACTGGTCTTCGTACTGCAATATACGCAGTGGCATGGCCTGCGAGACCGCTGTCTGCCCCTCGACATTCAAGACGAGGCGCACGGGAGTTCCACCGAACTCCGTCTCCAGCGTTGTCACGCCGTCGTGGATCCGTTCGCGGTACGACGTCTGCTTCTTCGCGTCTTTCGCGTCCGTCTTCTGCTGCACCGCCATCACCTGCACGGAGTCAAGATCCTTCAGTTTCTCCGGATCAACGGACAGGCCATCCGCCCCGAAAGCCATGTTGAAGATGTCCGCGATGACCTTCTTGTCTGAGAGATACCGTTTGAGTGCATTGTCCTTCGCTCCCATGTCCATTCCTTTGGATTAGCCATCCAATTAATTATTATAGCACCTTTCACTATAATATCCATCTTTTTTAGAATACAGATTTTATTTTTTGCTTTTCCCATACTATACACTGCCTTTTGAATAATGCAAATAATTAATTGAATTATTAAGAAGTCATAAAAATTCCTATAAAATCATAAATATTGTATGATTTCTTATGATTCTTTATGACTATTGCAATATATTGATATATTATGTGTGTTTGTGTATTTCATGTGCTGATGTTTGCCATCTACTTGCCTTTCCATTATCCCACTGTGATAATCTAAAAAATAAATTGGTGTCCTTTTAAAAGAGCAGGGGGATACCGTTTTTTTTCTTGTATTGGATGACTGTGACGACAAAAAATCACAAAAGACAACTAAAAATGTAGATTTTTATTATTGAATTTGCTTGACTTTTTCAAATATAGGTGTATTTGTAATATGTAAACACGACATTTCTTGTAGTCTTTAACCTAAAACACAATTTTTCACCAACCATAAAAAAAGGAGTCAATCACCATGAGTATCGCATCAAACATTCTTGAAAAGATTGGAAACACGCCGCTGGTTCGCATCAACAAATTGAACAAAGGGCAGGCGGAAGTCGTCGTGAAAGTGGAATCGTTCAATCCGGGCAGTTCCGTGAAGGACAGAATCGCGTTCGCCATGATCGAGGCGGCGGAGAAAGAAGGCAAACTGAAGCCGGGCGCGTTGATCATTGAGCCGACGAGTGGCAACACGGGCATCGGTCTGGCCTTCGTATCGGCCGTCAAAGGGTATCATCTGATTCTGACGATGCCCGAAACGATGAGTATCGAACGCCGCAAGCTGGCTCAGGCCTATGGCGCGGAAATCGTTCTGACGGAAGGCGCGAAGGGCATGAAAGGCGCCATTGAGAAGGCGTTGGAACTGCAAGCCCAGAATCCGGGCTCGTTCATTCCGCAACAGTTCGAGAATCCCGCGAATCCTGCCTATCATAAGGCACACACGGGGCCGGAAATCTGGGCGGATGCCGACGGAAAGGTCGATGCGTTTGTTGCGGGCGTTGGAACGGGCGGTACGCTGACAGGCGTGGCGGAATATCTGAAGGAGAAGAATCCGGATATCAAGATTTTCGCGGTCGAGCCTGACACGAGTCCTGTTTTGGCGGGCGGCAAGCCTGGTCCGCACAAGATTCAGGGCATTGGCGCCGGTTTTGTCCCTAAAGTGTTGAATACGAGCATCATCACGAAAGTGATTGGTGTTTCGTCTGAAAACGCTGGCGCGACGGCTCGCGCGGCGGCCGCGCAGGAAGGTCTGCTCGTTGGTATCAGCTCTGGTGCGGCGCTTTATGCGGCGTTGGAACTTGCGAAGCAGCCCGAATTCGCCGGCAAGCGGATTGTGGCGTTGCTGCCTGACACGGGCGAACGCTATCTTTCCACGTGGCTGTTCAGTGATTAATGATTAATTGTTTGTGGGATGGGAGGGCCGCGCTAAAACGTAGCCCTCCCGTTCGGTATTTGTGGAATCGGCAGGAGCGAATATGTCCATTGAAGAACAAATCAAGACATTGAAGAAAGAGCGACAGGCGATCATTCTGGCGCACAACTACACGATGGCGGAAGTGCAGGACATCGCTGATTTTGTCGGCGACTCATTGGAACTGTCGCGCAAGGCGGCGGAATGCCACGCTCCTGTGATTGTCTTCTGCGGCGTTCGTTTCATGGCGGAGACTGCCAAAATCCTGTCGCCTGAATCGATTGTGCTCCATCCGAATCCGCATGCGGGCTGTCCAATGGCTGACATGGCCTCCGCGAAGACGATTCGCGAATACAAGCAGACGCATCCCGACACAACAGTCGTGGCCTATGTCAACACGACGGCTGAGACGAAAACAGCCGTTGATATCTGTTGTACAAGCGGCAACGCAGAGAAGGTGATCGCGTCCATTCCGCCCGAAAAAGACATTCTTTTTCTGCCGGACAGAAATCTTGGCGCGAATCTTTCCGCCAAATTAGGCCGAAAGATGGATTTGTGGGCGGGCTTCTGTCCGACTCACAACAAAATCATGCCTGAACATATCCAACAGGCGAAAATGCTTCATCCACAAGCGGTTGTGATGGTTCATCCAGAATGCCTGCCAGCCGTCGTCCAATTGGCGGATATTGCGCTTTCTACTGGCGGGATGCTGAAATTCGCGAAGGAATCCGATGTGCGGGAATTCATCGTCGGAACGGAATGCGGCATCCTCCATCGCATGCGTAAAGAGAATCCTGACAAGGTGTTCCATTCGTTGGAGCCGTCCGTCCTCTGTCCGAACATGAAGAAAATCACATTGGAGGATGTGTTGTTTTCATTGCAGGATCTTGAACCGCGCGTCGAATTGGATGAAAACACGATTGCGGCGGCAAAAGATTCCATTAACAAAATGTTGGAGATTGTGCCGTGAAAATCGCTGTCGGTTTGTCAGGCGGCGTCGATTCCTCTGTTTGCGCGGCATTGTTGAAAGAAGAGGGGCATGAAGTCATCGGCATCACGATGAAATTGTGGCGTGAAGGGCGTTACAAAGGCGGCTCGAAGGATGCTTGTTTCGGGCCGGGCGAGGCGGAGGATATCGAATGCGCAGAAGCCTTGTGTCATCAATTAGGCATTGAATACCATGTATTTGACTGCGCGGACGAATATGAAAAAGTCGTGTTGGATTATTTCCGAACGGAATATCTGGCGGGAAAAACGCCGAATCCATGTGTCCGATGCAACGCCTTTATGAAATTTGGCGTCCTACCACAGCTTGCTCGAAGTCAAGGTCTTGAATTTGAGAAGTTTGCAACAGGTCATTATGCACGAATTCGTGAAGACAACGGTGTCTTCCATCTGCTTCGTGGTGTTGATGACGCGAAAGATCAATCATATTTTCTCTATCGTTTGAATCAGGCTCAACTTTCCCATCTGTTGTTTCCACTTGGAGGATTTCACAAACACGATGTCCGCGCGATGGCTGAAAAATTCGGTCTGCCTATGAAAGACAAACCGGACAGCCAAGACTTCTACAGTGGTGACCATGCGGAGTTGCTGAAGACGGCGGAACGCATTGGCAATATTGTCGATACAGCTGGAAATGTGCTTGGACCGCATCGTGGCTTCTGGAATTACACAATCGGACAACGCAGGGGGCTTGGCGTCGCATCGTCGCATCCGTTGTATGTGATTGATATCAACGCCTGTCGCAATGAAGTGGTGGTCGGCTCAGTGGAAGAAACGTTACGCCATGAACTTGTGTTGACGGATTGCCGTTGGGTAGCGGAAACGCCGTCGGGCAATGTCGAGGCAAAGATTCGTTCTGCATCGACATTGCGCCCAGCCATTTATTCGGATGGTTTATTGACTTTTCCCGATGGCGTGACGGCGGCGGCAAGAGGCCAGTCGGCCGTGCTTTATCGGGATGATGAAGTGTTGGGTGGCGGAATTATAGCAGAAGCGAGGTAATATGAAAGAGTTGCAGATAAAATCATCATTGGACGGGACGCTTCAGCCGTCCCTTTACTACCATCCGCAGACGGATGCCGCCGTTCCGCTGGTCGTGGGGCTTCATACATGGAGCTATGACCGTTTCAACCAGCGGGATACCTATCTTCCGTTGTGCTATCGCTTTGGCTGCGCGTTGCTTCTGCCGGAATTCAGAGGCCCGAATCTTGCATCGAATCCATCAAGACTTAATGCTTGTGGCAGCCGTCTGGCCCGGCAGGACATCATCGATGCCATTCATTACGTTTGCCGTGAAACACAAATTGACAAACGGAATATTTTCCTGCTTGGATGTTCGGGAGGAGGGCAGGCCGCTTTGCTGACGGCGGAGGACGCACCTGAAATTTTCCGCGCCGTTGACGTATGGTGCCCTGTCATCAATCTTGCCGCATGGTATCGTCATTTGGTTGCAACGGATCAACACTACTACCATGATATGGACGCATGCCTGGGCGGTACGCCGGAAGCATGCCCGGAAGAATATGCAAGTCGTTCTCCTGCAAGTTATTTTGCCAAATTGAAGAATCTGGCGGTCTCCATCCATCATGGCCGGCATGATACGCTTGTGCCGTATAGCCATTCCGCCGATTTCGTGGCGAAACTGGAGGCGGTAGGAAACGGCCATGTATATTTCGATGTGTTCGACGGTGAACATGAGCAGTTTCCGTCTCACAGCTTCGAATGGTTCGCGCGGCTGGGCGGCTGGCTGGACGCGGCTGTTCGTATTACAGGATGAAGAAATCAATTGGTGTCTTCTAAAATTTTTAGAGGTTACTGGCATGTGAACTTTTTTTGAAATCATGATTGATTTAGTTGAATTTTCATGGAACAGAAATATTTTATACTTGTCATATAGATGACTTGATTGATGGTCAATAAGGAAAACACCTCTCAAAAAATAGGAGAACATCCCATGAAAAAACTGTTTGCAGTGCTCTCTTTGGCATTTTTGGTTGCTGGATATGTCTATGCCGAGGAAAATGTAGCAAAACCAAAATGTTGCAAACCGGAGCCCGCATGTTGCGCGCAAAAGAAAGCCTGTTGCAAGTCAGATGCGAAATGTTGTGTCAAGAAAGAGGCTTGTTGCAAGGCTGAAGCAAAGTGCTGTGAGAAGAAGGCTGACTGCTGCAAGCCTGGAGCCGAATGCTGCAAGGCTGGTGCGGCATGCAGCGAGAAGAAGGCTGACTGCTGCAAGCCTGCCGCTGATTGTTGCAAGGCTGAAGCCAAATGCTGTGAGAAGAAGGCCGCTTGTTGCAAATCTGAAGCTAAATGCTGCGAGAAGAAGGCCGCTAGTTGCGAAATCAAACCGCCCTGCTGCAAGTAATCCGTTTTTTCATTGAAGGAAGTTCCCCTTGCCGTGAAGGTTACGTCACGGCAAGGGGATTTTTTTTTGCTGAAGACAATGTTTCGCCGACGGTGAGGACGCCGCCACCACACCACGCGCCGCCACCCCGTGGCCGCCATTAGCTTGATTTCACAAGTTTCTCCTGTAAAATATAGGCGAAATGATTTTTCGAAAGCAAGTTTTCTCTAGGAGTTGAATCAATGGATACTGTGACGATTAATGCTCAAGCGCTCGACGCCGTGGCGTTTCCGACGGAACATAGCGTGGTGTTGATGATCCGTAGCAAAAAAGGTCTTCTTGGATGCGGTTATCTGTCTGTCGCGACGGCAGATAAGACAGGAGATGCCATCGCCATTGTGACGGGCGTGAAGAACTATGACGACATGCTGAAAGCCGAAGTGAAGGCCGTTTCAGCGGCCGCCGCCGCATTGGGCGTCGCCGTCGGCATGAGCGGCAAAGAGGCTCTCCTGAAAATGAACGGATGATCGCCACTTGGTGGATTTTCCATTGGAAACGCACACAGCCGTCAGTGGATGCGTTTCCTTTGACAGGCGGGGCAGAAGCAACTGCTTCTGCCGCCGACTGTGATTTTTTCCAATGGCCGCCCGCATTTCAGGCATGGCTGCCCACCACGTCCATATACTTTTAATAAAGGCGTATTACGGTAATTGGCGCCTTGACTGGCCAGATAATCTTCTGGGGTGATTTTGTTTGTTTCTATGCCCCAGGCAATGACTTCTGGAATCGCTTTGGCAAGTTTTCGCCAATCGCTGTCACGCAGATCCGAACATTTTTCCTCTGGATGGAGGCCAATGGCGAAAAGAGTTTCATCGGCGTAGATGTTGCCGATACCTGCGATGATAGTCTGGTCGAGCAACATTTCCTTAATCGGTTTGCGCCGTTTCCCGATGGCAGTCTTCAAATATTTGGCCGTCAGAGACTTATCTGCTGGCTCAAGTCCTAATTTGTCTATTCCCGTCACGGCTGTCGGTTCGCCTTGACGGATTAGCCAGAAACGTCCGAAACAACGGGTGTCGATATAACGCATTTGGTGTCCGTCATCCAACTGCATGATGAGATGCGTATGCTTGGCCAATGGAAAAGCATCTGGCGTGACAATTAGCTGGCCTGTCATCCGCAGATGAAGAAATAAGCGATTGTCTTCCGATAGAATAAAGGAAAGAAATTTCCCACGGCGAGCCATGCCGTTTATGATCCTGCCTTGCAGGATGTTGAGAAACTCTTTGGTGGTGGGATGCGCAATGACTTTCGCATTGCGCACATCGATGGAAAGGATTTCTCGTCCGCTGACCTGTGGCTCGATGACATTTCTGACCGTTTCGACTTCAGGTAGTTCCGGCATGGCTGTGTACGCCTTTTGGGGTGGCTTATTCCGCCTTGTTGGCAAATGTGACGACGCGCTGCGGGAACGGGATGTTGAGGCCTGCGCCTTCGATTTCCGCCTTCAAATTGCGTTGGATGTCCCAATAGGCGTCCCAATACTTGTCGTTTTCCGTCCAGAAGCGGAGGGTGAGATTAACAGAGCTGTCCGCCAGTTCGGCGACGAGAACGGTCGGTGCGGGATCCTTGAGGATGAGCGGATGGCGTTCCATCATGGCTTGCAGCAGTTTGATGCCGTCTTCCAGATTGTCGCCATAGTCGATGCCGACGGTGATGTCGGCGCGGCGCTGCTTGTTGCTGCTGAAGTTCGTGATGGGGGCGGCGATGATGGAGTTGTTCGGCACGAAGATGTCCTGTCCCTGCGGCGTGCGCAGCTTGGTCGTGAACAGGCCGATTTCAAGAATCGAGCCGGACATGCCTGCGCATTCCACGAAATCGCCCGTCTTGTACGGATGCTGCGTCAGGAGGAAGATACCCGCCGCGATGTTGCTCAGCGTATCCTTCAACGCTAGGCCGACGGCTAGGCCGGCGGCGCCGACAACTGTCAGAACGGAGGCCGTGTTGATGCCGAGAAGCTCCAGAATGATGAGCAAGGCGAAAGCCATGGCTATCAACGTGAGTACTCGGTTGATGATGCTGACGAGCGAAACGTCCAACGCATATTTTTCGGCTGCTTTGCCGAAGGCCTTGTGGATGAGTTTGTTTATAAAATAGGCGATGATCAGAATAACCGCCGCCAACAGGACGATTTTGCCGAAATGGAGGATGTCGCCTTTGAAAGAATCCCACATTTTCTCCCAGACGGATCTGACATCGCCTTGGGCAAGCTGTTCAAGGACGGCTTTTGTCTTGAATGTGGCGGCTTGGAGGGCTTCTTCAGTTTTGATGGCTTCTGCTTCGGGCATGATGAATCTCCTTTTCTGTGAACATGGCGGCGAGCATGCCGCCCATGATTGCTATGTCTTTTGGGAAAACAGGCGTTCACCTGTTTCATGGTACCAACCATAAAATAGCATGGAATGGCCGTTCACGCAAGCATGAACAGGCATGAATTATGGCGAAGCGACCATGCCCGCCGATCATTTCTCGTAGTCTTTCAGCGTCCGAATCTGGAAGCCATTGGAGAAATATTTGTAGCCGACGCAGTATTTGCCGTCGAAGCATGCTATTGGGCGGAACGGTTCGGGAAGCCGCATGAAGCGATGCTCCTTGGGAACCATTGCGACTTTCTCGCCGAGCAGGATCTTCCCGCTGAAGACGGTCAAGTTCAAATCAAAACGTTGCAAATCATCATACATGGGAGTTGGTTTCGTCACTTCTGACAAATCCAGAACGACTTTTTTGTAGGAATCACCACCGTACAGGATAGGAGTATCAGACAGATGTCCATCGTTCCCAATCAGATAGAGCGACTGGAAGTTTCCGTCTTTGTTGATTTTGCCATAGCCCATGTTTTTGCTGTTCAGCCAGATTTCGCCGTCAAGCAATGTCATGTTTTTTCCATTCAAAAAAGAAATCGGGAGGTAGTTCGAGAGGGCTTTCCATTCCCCCGTCTTCCAGTAATAGGCCCAAAGCTTGATGGTGAAGGGCGCATCTCCTTCCTTGGGTGGTGTATCATGGAGGAGCAGAAGGATTCTGTCATTTGCGGAATCGCATAGAATCTGATGCATGTCATACGGGCGGTCAATACCTTGCAACGGCCATTTGACAGAACGGTCCACGGTCGATGCGAGCAGCTTTTTCTCGCGTGTCTGTACATTGTATTCCAGCAACGTGCCCGGGGCGTCTTGCTGGCCGTCGAACGTGAAGAAAAGCCGTTCGCCACAGCCTGCCATGCAATGGCACCATTTTTTGCAATAATCTCCGAAATCGATGATTTCCGGCTTGGAGCCGTTCTTGGGGAACAGATAGACCATCCGTCCGTCTGATGCGGCATAATAATCATCCAGAATCGCCCCAAAGCGCATGCCCCCGTAAATGCCTGGCATTTTTGCTTTTGCGACTTCGGAAAGAGTCATGTTGTTTTGTGCGTTAATTTTTAGCAGGAAGGCGTTGGGATATTCGATATTCATCACATAGAATGCCTTGTTTTCATATCCAATAAAAGCCATCCCGTAGTTTTTTTGACGATTTTCCAATGGCGAGTAGATTTCCGCGTATGGCGATTCGACGGGCGTCGTGTCAGAGACGGCGGGCTTGATGTCGAACGCTTTTTCCAGCTTTTTCCGCTGGTTTTGAAAATAGTCCTTCATCAATTTGATCTGGAAAGCGTCCTTCCGTTGATTACTCTCGAATATCTTCTGGCTTTCCGCTTCGAAGGCTAGCAGTTTGTCATAGACCATCTGGGCTCTCTTGGGCGGCCATTTTTCACAGCCGACAAGCAGCGAGTTGGCGAACAACTGGTATGAGTTGTATTTTGGGATAGCGATGTCGAGAATCGCCAGTTTCTGCTCAAGAAATTCTGAATCATCCGTGGGGCTGCCTGCCAGAAGTTGCTCCGTGGAGGTTTTGATCTTGGCCCCGTTTTCGACAAGTCGCTGGAGCTGTTCATAATAGAAAGCTCGGTCTTTTTGAAGCTGTTGATTCATGTCTTTTTGACGTTCTTTCTTTTGTCCGTGCATGATCATCGCAATGGCGTTTTCTCTCCTTTGACGCTCATTGTGTTGTATGTGTAGAATGTTCAAACCGTTCAGGCCATGGACGGCTAGATCGGGGATGTTGGAGGTGAGCATCAGTTCATGTGCTTGTTGGTATATTTTCCTATTTTCAGGCGTCAGGGATATTGTCTCAAAAACTCTGTTAAAATTCAAAAAATATTGGAATCTCAGAAATCCCATCTGGCGATTGATGGCGTAGCGCAATGCCTTGATTTTCGGATTCGAGACAATAGGGTGGATGTCTTTGAAATCCATGGCGCTGAAGCGCTCCAGTTCGGGCTGGTATTCCTTGCATTCCGCAATCAGTTTTTCGAGAGCGGGATAGACAAGCTGTTGCCACCAACTGTAATCCCATGGTAGATTGCAGAACAAATCCAGTTCATAGACATACCAGCTTCTTGTTTCAAGCTTGAATACGGCGTCTGGCCAGCGCGGGCCAGGGGAGTCCGCCAAAACCAGCAATTCCTTGTCCAACTGCTTTTTCCTTAATAAGATGCATCGTTCCGTCAGGTTTCTGGCGACATCCTTTTGATTGTCGGGCAGGCCTGCCAGCTGATAGAAGCCCATGCACAATAGGGCTTGAGATGCGAAAAACGTACTTTCCCGTGTAAAACCTCCATGCTTTTCGGCCAATGCCGTCGCAAGACGCATGTTGGCTAGGGCGACCTCCAAGTCTTTGGCTGTCAAAATACTGTCTTGACGATATTGTGATTTGCCGACTATTTGCGGGACGGAATGAAATGCGATTCGCGACAATTCTATTTCATATTCTTTGGACAATGAAAAAGCGCTTGTTCCAGACGCGACGGCGTCTGTTGAAAGACCGTGTTTGATGGCGAACCAAGCCTCGTCGATGAAATCCCGTGCCTCTCCGTGTTTGTCTTCTTTCATGGCGGATGGCAACGTCAATGATTCCAGAAACTTGCGGCAGTCTTCCGCCACTGTTTCCGACTTTGCAAACGTGGTTTGCGCCACTCCGATTTGCGTCTTGCCGTCGGGCGAGAAGAACTGAAGCTTCAGAACGATGCCTTTTTTGCCGTCGGAAACAGCGGACGGCTTGAGGATGTTGGTTCCGGCGAACAATTTGTCGGTAAGCCCTTTCTCCTGTGCGTTTGGCTCGTTGAGCAGATACAGCAGATGGCGGCGTTCAAGCAAAACGACATCTTTCTTGTTGCAAAGCAGTTGCAGAAATGCATCCTCCACTTTGCGGGCGAGTTTTTCCTGCGCTTCCGATAGATGGATGGGAACCAACGGCATGGCGGAAAGCTTGTACAGGGCGTCTCCGCTGAAATTGCGCTGTTTGGCGACGGCGTCGCGGACGGCGTTGACCAAATCCTGTTGCGTGGCAATGGGGCAGTCTTTCAGACGGACGCCCGTTGTGCTGTCAAAACCAATCAACTGACTCTGTTTCAACAAGATGAAGAGCTGTGTATTCTCCATCAGAGACGGCCTCGGCACGAAATCGCTCAAAACGGACGACAGATTGATTTCCTTTTCGATGGCGGCGATTTCCGCGCGTTCCAGAAATGCCAGACCGTCGTCGTTGGAGAGTTCCGCCAACGCGAGATCCGCCATGCTTTTGCTTGCTTGATCCAGCGGAATCAACGCAATACGCAGCTCCGCCAAGGCGGACAGCGACAAGAGGCAGCATAGAATGACCGCTGGAAGTTTTTTCATCTTCATCTTCATCTTTATCTTTCTTTTTTTTACCACGAATGAACACGAATGGACACGAATTTTTTGTAGGGTCCACTGAATACATGGAACAAACGGAAAGCCTCGCCGCCGTCGCCCTGCATGCCAAGCGTCTGTATTTGCTTTAAACTTTCAGCTTTAAGCTCTTAGCTCCGTGAAAGCGGCTGGGCTCCGGCGGCTCGGCGGTTGTCATACGCTGCGCGGCGGCAAAGGATGTCATGCGGAAGCTTGATGTTCATGGAGAAAATCTTCGTGAAAAACAAGAATATGAATGATGGTAGTGCATATGTATTGTATAAAGCATTAAGCATTAAGCATTAAGCATCATTTCATTTTCTTCAGCACGTCTGCGGCGAGTTTCAGCGTCGCCTGGTTGATGGCGTCTTTGGCGGCGATCACGTAGGTCGCTCCAGCCATTGTTTCCTTTCGTGCTCCAACCGATAGCAGTTTGTTTTCTTTGACGCGATAGACGGACAGCTCCACGCGAGCCTCCGCGCTGCTGAATTTATGGTACTGTCCCGCTTGGGAGGCGATGGCTTCGCAGACAATGGCGAAATCCGCTTCGCTGCGAACGTTAACGACTTGGAAATCAAGTGCCAGCAGAAGCTTCTTGAGGGCGATGTCGGACGCGGGATCGGGAACGGCCTGCTGGATGCTTTCCTTGACGTCCAGATAGACCTTGCGGCCTGCGCCTTTTACATCTGCCAGACGGTCGGCGACGGAAAACACGGTGGCTTTCTTCGGCAGGAGTTTTTCAAAATCCGTTTCCAGAGTGGTTCTCACTTTTTGCGCCAATTCGGGCACGAGATCAAGATAGTCGCTAGTTCCGCTGACGCTGCAGCCTTTCACACGGCTCGTTTCGACTCCGATGATTTTGGCGACCAGATAATGCTTCTCGCCTGCATCGAACACGGAGCCTGTGATGAGAATCTTCGCGCCGATGATCTGGCCGAGCTTGACCTGCGATTCAGAGGAGGCCATGCCGACGGCGGACAAATGGAGCTCGTCGAGAGCCTTGTCCAATTCTGCGCGTTCGACCAGATCGATGTTGCCGCCTTCCAGCAGGTTGACGAAAAGCAGTTCCGAAACGGATTTGCCGACTTTGTCTCCTTCCGCACGACGCGATCGCGCCTCGAAATGTAGCACGGCGGTGGTGGGAACCATGATCGGTTCGGCCACGACGACAGCTTCGCCAACGGTCTCTGCCGCGGGCTTAACGGCGTTTTCCTGCGCAAATAGCGCATTCCCAACTACGAACAATACCATGGATAAAACGGCGATTGTCTTTTTCATTTTTCCAGCTCCTTTTTAATAAATAGTATGTTGTCAATGTTTTGTAAATCAAAATCAGGCGGGAGAAGGATGACTTTGTCTCCGATGACATGACGGGCCACAATCCATGAAATGCCGCCTGGTGTGCTGTCGATGATCTGCTCCCGTTCATCCATGATGAGGCTCAGACCGCCTTTTTTCTTGTTCATGCCGAAGGAGATTTCATTCCAGTCGGCGGGATCGATTTTGATGGGAAAGTCGCGTTTGTCTGTGAAAATGATGACCTTATGACTGTATGACAATATTCCGATGCGGCTGAGCTTCGGGGGGGCGGAAATGAAGAAGCAAGGCTTTATGCCATCTGTTTGTTGCTTGATGCCAAGGGCTTCCAACTCATCACGGCGGCAGTCGATCTGTCCTGTGATGCCGTCCAGCAGTTTCTGCGGATAAATCGCGATAGAAGCCGTCTTCTTGCCGTCGATGAAAAGAACGGCCGTCTCTTTGCCAGTAAGGGCTGGAAATGAGACTTTTATAGGATTCGCTTCACCGCCGCTGGCCAACAAACGACCGTGGTCGGATTCAATCCGCCATTCCGTCTGTGCGGAAAACGGCAGGCTTTGTTCCTTGCCTGACCATATATTAATATGGTGGCGTGGCGGCAGTTCGACTGCCGTCGCCATGAGGCAAATGGCGCATAGCATGATGGCAAAAAGTTTTTTCATGGTGTGTTCCATTAGATGGCCTTGCGGATGGGAAGTATTTGCAATTCAAGGATATAATCCTTTGAAACGGAATTAGCCGTGAATTGTTCGCCGGACTTTTGGACGGCGATGATGTCCTTTAGGGAACGCTCATTTCCAAAATTCAGGCTGAAATCAATGACGGCTTCGCTGTCGGAACAACGGCTGATGAGCAGATCGCCTGTGACAGGGCCGTTGCCGATGGTCACATAGTCGTTTTCGGACACGACAACGTCAATCGCCATGGGGGCCGTGCCGTCATGGTTGGACAGCCGCATCTTGAGGCAGTAGTCCGCTGTGTTTTCTTCCTGACGGTCATATGTCACAAGTTCGCCGTTGACAAGCGCGACGCCTGTTTCGGGAAAAATCGCCTCCGCGATTTCCAATGGCTGGAGACTGTCTTGGCTAACGGAATGGCGATGAGACATGCGCAGGCAGACACCCAGTATGCAGAAAATGGCAAGCATGGAAACAGCTGCAACCCAATGCCTTCTGCGGCTTTGCGCAAGGCGTTGTTTGAAATCTTGGCAAAATTCGTCGTCGGATTTGCTGTGAATGGCTTGAAGACCGTTTGACGATTTCATGTCATCCAGCAGATTGTCTATTTGTTGTTCATTCATCTTTCAATGCCTCCCGCAGCAGTTGTTTCGCCTTGTGGATCCGTTGGTAGAGGGTGTTGACGGGGCAGTCCAGAAGCCTCGCGGCTTCTTCTACACCAACTTCGCCCAAAATGGCGATAAGGATGGTATCTCTGTATATTTCAGGTAGTTCCGCAATGGCGGTTTCGAGTTTCCGAATCTGTTCTTCATGGGAGTTTGTTTCGGATTCCGTCGCCACGTCCGGCAGCGAAGCCGTCGTGACGATGGCCTCCCGTTGTCGTTTGCGGAAGATGTTGTAGCTTTCGTTGATGACGATGCGGCCCAGCCAGCCGACCATTTTCTCAGACGAACGGATGAAAAAACGTCTGTTCCAGCCTTTCAGCAATGCCGTCTGGACGGCATCATCCGCATCCGCCGCATTTTTGAGAATGCGCAACGCCATGCCGCGAAAGAACTGAAGGTGTTCGCGCACAATTCCTTCAAAATGCTTTTCCGTGTATGGGGAGAGGATGGACATCAGGCTGGAGTGGGCGTTTTTTGTTTTGCTTTTATCTATATGACGCTAAAATCAATGATTTCTTAGCGGAAAATTTGGATTTTTTTCAAATCAAGCGTGAAAAATTTTGGCGTTTCGCCGAAAATAGTGGGCAAAACCATCGTCTCAAGCCTCGTATTAGGAATGAAAGACGCGAGGCTTGAGACATGAGATGTTTTTCGTCACGTTGGATTAGAGCGGATCTTGCAGGACGGTGACCGTGTTGAAGCCTTCGGCGAGCCGTTTGTCGCCTTCCGTGTTGCGTGTCGTTCCGAAATGTCCCGTGAAAGGATTGGTGCTCATATACTTATGAGTGGTGGCGGGAATCGCGTTGAACATGGAGAAGACGTTACTCGGATAGCAGGATTCGTCCGCGAATCCTGTGCAGACATATGTGTCGCAGGTGATTCTTCTGGCGAAATTGACGCCGTCGTGATACGCCATGGATTTGGCGATGGCGGGATTTTCCAGAAGCAATTTGGGGCCTTCGCCATTGCGGAAAACGCCTTGCGGTCTGCGGCCTGCGGCTTGTGCGTTGTAGTCGCAGGCAGACGGCACGCTGATGATGGCGATCGTGATGTCTTTGTCCAACGCCGCGGCGCAGAGATTTTCAATGCCGCCGAGGCTTCCGCCGCGCGTCACCAAATCTTTTCCGTTCCATTCAGGACGCGTTTTGATATAGTCCAAAGCGCGCAAAACACGGAAGAACATGTCATGCTGGACCCATTTGAGAGGATCATGCGCGTTATAGCGACCGCCTTCCAGATAGAATTCCTTTCCTTTCTGGACATACCATTCGGCAGGATGGCCTGTTTCAAGGCCATGCCAGCTGGCGGACAGCGCAACGGCGTTGGCGAGCAGAGCCGTGTTGCAGGCGGTGTTCTTCGGAGCGTCCTGCCAGACCATGCTTTCGTAATCAACGACGGCCGGCAGTGATTTCGGTTTGGCACCAATAGGATATGCCAGATAGCCTGTTACGGGAGCACGTCCAAGACACGTGATTTCAACGGCATAGCATTCGATCTTGTTTTCATATTTGGGTAGGACGGACACAGGAACGAGTTTGGCCTCCATAGGGCATTTGGAAAGCTTTTCACGTTCGGCGGCCCAGAAGGCGTCGAAGTCGTCTGGTTCGTTTGAGACGGCGATGATTTGATCGGGCGAGAAGAGGGCGCCGAATTCTGTTGCGAGATGCTTTTTGTTCAACTGGCGGTTGCCCGTGCCCGGATTCGGAATGGTTTTGCCGTTTTCGTCCTGTAGGACAATGCAAAAATAACTCCAACCGGGCTTGTCGCTAGTATATTGAATTTCAAATGGTTGGCCATTGGAGACGATGGTCTCTTCTTTGATGATTTTCGACTCCCATTTCGTCGTGACAACCATTTTCTGACCGGATATCGGTTGACCGCCTTTCTTCAAAAGGACGGATGCCTTGAAAGTTTCTCCGCATTTCAGAATGGCGTTTGCAGGGGTAAGTTTGACGTCAACGGAATAGTCCAACGCTTCGGCTTCAATTTCCATGATAGCTCCTATGATGATGAACAACAATAGTTTTTTCAACATGACTGCATCCTTTGACCTACTATAGTTCCTTTTCTTGTTTTTTGCGATAATCTTTTCTGTATGTTTCGCGGCCAATGGTGGTAAGTGTCAACTGGATTTTCTGGATGGCCTGGATTTTCTGGATGTTGGCTTTTTCCAGAATCACCAGAAGTTCCAGAACATCCAGAATCCCAATCCCTTAAGCCATAGGCCATAAGCCATAAGCACCGCCTTCGGCGGTCATCATGACCGCTTGAGGCGGTCCGTGATGTCTCGGCCATCCATGCCGAGAAACTTGAAATCGCGTTGCTGCCATTGACGTAATTCGTTCTCAATCTGCGTATTCGGATAGGCTGCAAGAATCGATTTGATTGCCATCAACGCATACGACAGGGCTTGGAAACGACACATGTCCGGCGTGGAAAAAGCACCCGTTCCAAACAAATCCGCCATGAAACTTTTCGCATCATCTCGGATAATGTCCATCATCAGCGGGAGGCTTTCCTTTTCCTGAAAGCGACCAAGAAGCAGAAGTGCTTTGACGCGATTGGGATAGGCGTTTTTTATGACAGGATCCAACTCCCCGCCTGGATGCTTTACAATCTCCAAAAGAGTTGGCACCGCACGACGGTCTTTCATCAAGCCGAGAGCGATTGCGAAATTGCCTGCGTAACGACCGCCTTTCTGCATTTCGGCGGCCAACATGTCCGCCAAATGCTTCTTTTCGTTTTCATTGCCGAGCAGCTGACGCTTCCATGCCGTCCAATACGCATATACGGCATGTTCGCAAGGCGCGCCTTTTGTTTCGGCATACCACCATTCGCCTGTTCGGACAACATCTTGTTTCAAAGCATTTACGGCTTCTTCATCCGAAAAAGCGTGGAATTCATATCCGCGAACCGCCGTCACATCGTTCTTCCGTGGCGGTTTCAAATTGCCGGCGGCCTCCAATAGTGGTTTCAGTTCCGCATACGGGACATCCTTCAACGCGCAGTTCAGTCGAATGGCCACCAACGCGGCGCAGGCCGCTGCGATGCCAGTCTTGCGCATGTCGTCCTGCATGCGGATGCCGCCGCCTAAATCATGCGCCACGCCGAAATGTTTGGACGGCACCAGCAGGCCGTCGATTCCTTTGGCGACAATCGTGCCGTACGTCAGCACAGCCGGATAGCCGAAAAAGGGCAGGCCGCACAAGACTTTCCAATTCTGTATCGGTTCGGATTCAAAAGCATGGTCGCCTTGAAAAACAGGCAGATCCTCTGGCCCCCACGCATAGAATATTGGATTCGGAAATGGCTTTCGTTCCAATATTTCCTGCAATGTGAGCACTTCTTCCGTGATGACGCGAGCCTCTTCGCGAGCTCCGACAAGCATGGCAGGCTTCAACAGTCGTTCCTTTTTGCGAGCTCCAAGCCAATGCTTGTGGCGTTCACGCGAAAGCATGGACACGGTGGAGGCATAATCCTTCATGGATAGCGTCAAATCCTCTGGATAGTTGCGATACCATGGATGGACATTTTTCGTTTCCAGATTCATCCATGTCTCCGCCCGTGAACAAGGCGCCATGATGCCATCGTAGTCGCGCCCTTTTCTCAATGGAAGACCGCACATCCTTGCAATGGAGGCATTTCCGGATGCGTCTATGATGATTTTCGCCATGGCGTCACGAATGACGCCATTGGACAAAACACGAACGCCGGCAACTTTGTTGCCATTGATAAAGACGCCGATCACGACGGATTCGTACAGGATGTCGCCGCCACGGCCACGTTTTTCCAAATCTAAAATGCGAACCGACGGCGATGCTCCGAAAGCCACGCAACCGACGGTTGACTGGCCGCCCATGCCGTTCGTTTTCTCAATGCCCAAGACTTTGAGCTCTTCCTTAACGCAATGGCAATAGCATGCCGCACCAGCTGTGCCAAGACCGACGACGACCACGTCATATTCGACTGGATTCTGCAAGGCCATGTTTTGCAGACGGATGCCGATGCCATTTTCTGTCATGCCAAGCTGCATTTCATTCCCTCCTCAAAAGCATTCAGCAACGTCGGAAACTGCGCGGACGGAATCCATCGGTAGCCGAGCGGTGTCATGCGATCGATTCGTTCAGACGTTTTGTACAGGCATTTCATCGCACTGGATTCGGCTAGAATTTTGACGCCTTTGGCATTCTGTTCCACACTGCTGTACAGTTTCAGGCGGGCTTCCCGCCAATCGGCGGTGGCGGGCAAATCGATGGCAAAATAACCGTTATCCGTTATCGCGCCAAGCCGTTTTCCTGCAATGACATCTGCTCCAAAATTCCGCCAACCGACATCCGTCGTGTCAAGAAAATTCGCGAATGACATGTCGCACATTCCAGTTGATCCGCCGCCGTAAAGTGTAGCCTTCCAACCATCATTGGTTTTGCTCAAGTCAACCAACTCCGTGTTTGTCAATGCCGTGCCGCCATGTTCGACAAAAAATGCCGCCATGAAATCCGCCAATGGCGGGCATTCGACCTTGCCGTCAACCAACAGTCCTTCGGTTGACAGTTTATCGTATAATTCATGTCCCAACGATGTGGAGGGTGTGCCGACTTCTGCAAAATCCGCCGTCAAAGCAACATCCGCGCATAGATGGATGCCGCGTTCAATGACGATGGTTTTCTGCGGATGGGCCAATGCGAAGCCAATCGCGAATGCGCCGCCACCCAAAACCATCGTTCCGACATGGCTGTCGTCCAGCAACTTGCCGATTGCGTTCTGTTCAAACAGCATCAATGCGCCACTTGCCGCTCCCATAGCAATGAATTCCCGCCTGTTCATGTTTTTAATGCTTAATGCTTAATGCTTAATGCCTAATGCCATTTAGCAAATATAGCTGTTATTTGGAAAAAAGAAAGACATGAAAAAGCCCCGAACGGTATGTTTCGGGGCTTTTTAAGTATGAAAATGGCGGAGAGAAAGGGATTCGAACCCTTGGTAGGTATAAGCCTACGGCGGTTTTCAAGACCGCTGCCTTAGACCGCTCAGCCATCTCTCCGATGGGATGTCGTCAATAATAATATGCTCTTTCAAGCGGAAAAATCAAGCGGAGAGAGGCTGAAAACATCGTCATGGCGGTGAAGATTCCACGAACAGACGGCCGCAGGCATGAATCAAACGAACTACTTCTTGGGAATCAGCACGATGCGCAAGCCAAGATTATAGATCTTGAAATTCGTATCGCAACAGAGACGATTCGCGATACGGCAGTTCTTGGGACTGCTGAGCCAACCGCCACCGCGGATGATGTGCAACTCGCCTTTCGTGCTGAGCGGATCCACGATGCCGTCACGGTAAGTATCCGTCAAGACTTTGTTCTCCCATTCGCAGGCGTCGAGACACCATTCCCAAACATTGCCCGTCATGTCATACAGGCCGAGTTCGTTGGCGAATTTCATGCCGACTGGTTGCGTGCGGACGTTGGAGTTCTCCGAATGCCATGCGACATCGTCGATGACGTCGCTGCCGCTGTACGGGAAATGCTTTCCGCGTTTTCCGCCACGAGCGGCGAACTCCCATTGCGCTTCGGTGGGCAGGGAGACTTTGAAGCCATCCGGAATGGAATCCGCCGCCATTTCGTTCAATTTTTCACAGAACTTCGTGGCTTCGTTCCAAGTGATTCCTTCCACGGGATTTTCATCGAATTTGAAATTGGACGGATTATTGTCCATGACCGCTTTCCACTGTTTTTGGGTGATTTCGTATCTGCCCATCCAGAAGTTTTGTGTCAGCATGACTTTATGGCTCTGTTCGTCAGTAGAACCGTTGTCCTCTCCCATTGTGAATTCGCCCGCTTCGATTTCGACCATTGAGATGGTGGTTCCATCCGGAAGCGTAAGATCCATTGACGGAACAGTGGATTTCAAGAAGATACGATACTCTTTTTCGCCTTTCCAATCGACTTTGAAGTTGATTTTACCTCCGAACGTTTCGCCGTTGCGTTCATATACGAGCTCGCCAGAGTACGCGACACCAGGCACAAGACCAGTCAAATGCAAAGGCGTCATCTGCCTTTCTTTATTTAGGAATGTGGCGCTGACTTCCCGTCCATCCAACCAAGCCGTGACATGGATGCTGGGGCCGAGTTGTGTTTCTGCCTTGTTTTGCCAATGGGTCGATAAGGCCTGATCATAATCTTTCATCTGAATGGCAAGTTCTTTGACATGATGCCAATTATCATGCGCGGCTGCCTGACTGATGGCTGAGGTCAATTGGGAAAGAATTTCAAGACGCGCCTCGTCGCAAATCTCTGGGAAATGCTGGATGTCTTTCGCAAACAGATACTTGGGATTATAGAAATGCGGACGTTGCAAGTCCTTTTGGCGTTCTTCTTCAAGTCGCTTTGCTTCTTCGGCCTTTTTTGCTTCCGCTAAGCGTTTGGCTTCTTCTGCGGCCTTTTTGGCTTCTTCAGCCTTGCGCGCCTCTTCAAGACGCTTCGCTTCTTCTGCGGCTTTCTTTGCTTCTTCCGCTTTCTTCGCTTCCTCTAGACGCTTTGCTTCTTCCGCAGCCTTTTGGGCTTCTTCGGCTTTCTTGGCTTCCTCTAGACGCTTCGCTTCTTCAGCAGCCTTCTTTGCTTCTTCTAGGCGTTTTGCTTCCGCTAAACGTTTTGCTTCTTCAGCAGCCTTCTTTTCTTCTTCAAGACGCTTCGCTTCCGCTAAACGTTTCGCTTCTTCAGCAGCCTTCTTTTCTGCTTCGAGACGCTTCGCTTCCTCTAGACGCTTTGCTTCTTCCGCTTTCTTCGCTTCCTCTAGACGCTTCGCTTCTTCAGCAGCCTTCTTTGCTTCTTCAGCCTTTCGTGCCTCTTCAAGTCGCTTTGCTTCTTCTGCGGCCTTCTTTGCCTCTTCGGCCTTTCGCGCCTCTTCGAGTCGCTTCGCTTCTTCCGCGGCTTTCTTTTCTGCTTCAAGTTGCTTCGCTTCAGCTACTTTCTTTTCTGCTTCAAGTTGCTTCGCTTCAGCTACTTTCTTTTCTGCCTCTTGACGCTCTGTTTCTTCTAACCGCTTTGCTTCCTCTGCGGTTTTGTCTGCAACAATGGTTGTGTCTGGAGTCTTTGGGGAGATGCCTTCTTTATTCAGGGGAGTTGAGTTGATTTGGTCAAGCGAGATTTTAAACACTAACAGCGCAAATGCGGCAATAATAATGGTGAGGACGATGTTCAAACGGTTGCTGAAGAATGTCTTTAGGGCTTCCAGCGTTGTGGGAACAGGAGGCTGCTGAACGACGATGGCAGCGGTGGGGGCCGCCGCCAAGGCGTTCACGAAATCCATGCAAGACGCATAGCGCTCTTCCGGTTTCTTTGCAAGAGCCTTGAGAAGAACATCGTTCTGGGCGTCAGTCAGTTGAGAAAGGGGTTGAGGGGGATTATTGACGATGGCTTCACGGAGAGATGTGTCTTCATCTGCGCAGAATGGTGTACGATCTGCTAGCAGTTCATAGATGATGGTTGCAAGCGTATATTGGTTGGAAGACGTTGTTAATGGTATCGCTTTGCAGGCTTCTGGCGGCTTATAAGCAAAGGGCCAATTCAGTTCCGATGAGCTTTTCAGATATTCCTGACGACGATTGGCTGGCATTACGAGGAGGTCATAATCATGAATCATGACTTCTTCTTGCGGTGTGATGACGATGCAACCAGGCTTCAGTGCAGGATGACTGATGTTTTTGCGTCCCGCAAAATCGAGAGCGTTGGCGATTTGGCGAAGAATTGGAATCACTGTGGTGATAGGCAGGACGCCGTTTTCGCGTTTGCTAGCCGCCCAATGGTTGAGTTTGCTTCCAGATATGGTCTGAACAACATTGAAAAACACATCCGTCTTTTCGTCTTTGGCAACGGTAAGAAGGTGCGCAATATTTTGATGGATAAGTTTTTCTGAAAGCTGCTCTGCATTCTGTTTCAATTCAAGAGCGTCTTGTCTTTCGATGTCAGCGGTGATAGGCTTCAATAAGTAGTCACCATCATAACCTTTTCGTTTGCAAATATATCCGTTCGAAACGATTTCCTTGACCTCGTACTGTTCGAGGAGAATGGAACCGATGTCGATTTTCTCATGTATGAAAGGTAGTTGTATCATCGTATGCTCCACTTTGTCAGGTGGTTACATTTCCTTGCGGAAGGCGGCGATTGCGAATTGGCGGACTTTGTCGTAAAGACGTGCGGAATGTGTGAAAGTAACGGAGGCGACACGGCCGAAATCTGGAAGCTCCAGATTATCATCGAGAAACGCAAGTTCCACGGAATAAAGCGGTAGGATCGACTGATACTCTTTCGAACCGTTTTCTGGTGCATAGGCGGGAATGGGGCCGCCGAAGAACTGAATCAGCGGGGAGAGTGTCAGACGCGCGGGAACTTTATTGACGGATACGATTTTGGCTTTCCATGTCTCCAACGAATCCTTTACGCGAACGGTGGCGATTTGACCTTCGGAGAGATGCCCGATTTGGTTGTCCTGCGCATAGGCGTGGAGCACATGGCTACCGGAGACGACTTCGCCGATGGGCATTCCTTTCGGAATGAAAATTCCAGGGGAAAGCTCCGTGACATACGGCAGGAAAGTGCCAGAAGACGGTACGCGAACTGGCATGATTTCTTTACGGCGCAGTAATTCACGACGCGACAGTTCGTCTGAAGAGACTTTTTCCGCCGTGATGAGACTGTCGCCGTTTTTCATCGTATCGACGAGTTGGATGGAGAGCAGCGTCTGGTCATAGCGAAGCACTGTGTCGAGCCGTTTGATGGCGAAATCAAGAGCAGGGGACGTCAGCGAGGCGATTTCATCGCCTTCCGTGACGGGGCGTTGACGATGGGGCAACGGTGATGTCAGATAACCACCTTCCTGCAGGCTGACAATCCGTCGATTGGCGGATGAAACTTCAGCGGGGAGGCGGAGATTCCATGAGACAGGCGTGAAAAGGATGATGGCGGCGGCGACCAGCAGGGCGGCTGCGATGAAGAGTCTTGCGCGGTTGACGGAACGTTGCGAGAGGATGCGAATCGTCTGTATCTCACGATAGGCCGGATAGATGAGAATGCTGTAGATTTCCAGAAAGACCATCACCAACGCGACGGCCTTCACAAATTTATGGTAGATGACCAGAATGATGGATGTGTAGAGGAAGATTCGATAGATGAAGCAGCCGATGCCGTAGCACAGCATGAAC
The DNA here is from genome assembly GCA_017548425.1 of Victivallales bacterium. Classification (GTDB taxonomy): domain Bacteria; phylum Verrucomicrobiota; class Lentisphaeria; order Oligosphaerales; family Oligosphaeraceae; genus UBA1407. The sequence goes on along the minus strand of JAFZAB010000048.1, from coordinate 8,509 downwards.
AGGCCGTGTTTGGATGTCGGACGAGAGCCTAGACGGAGAAAATGCCAACGCCACCATTGCTTGAAATACTCGCTGGAGCGGGACATCAGATTTTCGATGCCGACGATGTCGGACAGGATGTAATAGCCGTCGTAACGGATGAATGGGTTGCCGTTGACGAGAATGGTGGAAAGCGTACTGACAGCGAAGATGAAGAAGAGCGTCGATTTGAGTTCGCTTGCAGGGAGATACGACCATATGAGCGCGGAAATGCCGCCGATGAGCACTTCCGTGATGATACCTGCCGCGTCGATAAGCAGTCGTTGAGAGCGCGGCAACCGCCAGCTGTCCGTCGTATCCGTGAAAAAGCGTGGCACGAACACGACAAAGCCGATGCCGATGCTTCGGACACGACAGTTGAAGTGGATGGCCGCCAGCGAATGGGCGGATTCGTGGGCGATTTTCAAAATGACGATGGCGATGAAATATTTGACAAGACCCGCCCATGACAACGTGTTGAGAAAGGTCGAATGGACGATGTTGAAGTCTCTGATTAGCAGGAGGTAACCTGCGATGGCGGGAAACAGGAGGCAGAGGACGATGAATTTGGAGGCTATCCAGCTGACCATCGGGCGGATATGAACGTAGAAGTTCTCCGGATGGATGGGCGGCAGCTTGAAGAAAATATAGGCGGCGGACAGTTTGAGCAATGTGTTCTGTTGCTCTCTGAGGACGGAAAGACGTCTGCGTTTGAGGTCGATAACGCCATAGTCAGGCGTTAGTAAGTTGTTCATTTGCAAAAACGTCAGAAGACGAATCAAATCTCCTCTTTCCATTGGGATGCCGTTTGCCTTGAGTTTTTCGAGAAAGGCGGAAATGGGAACGGATTCCGTCAGGACGGCAAGAACCGGCAACGCGTCAGAGGGGATGCGGTAGTACGCATCGGCCTGACGGTCGAAAAGGAGCGGTCTTTCTCCGCGAATGAGTTCTATGTCCGGCCGAAGACAGCCGGTAAGCGGTTCCTGTTGCATGGTCGATCGCGCAGAAAATCAGAATCTGCGTGTATAGAGGATGACGTTCTTGAAGAGACGATAGCCGAGGGAGTAGTCTCCGGCTGAGAGTTTTGCGATTCCGCGCATGCCGTAGCGGAGGCCTTCATGGTCTCCGGTCAGCCGTGCATGGACATGGTAGCAGTAGGTTTTCTGTTCGGTCAATTCCGGATAATGCGCGACATCAATGACTTCGCATTCGAGCGCATTCTCCGGAGCCGTATGGAGGAATAGGGCGAGCTGCGGCGACTGCCGCAGAAGCGATGCGTTCTGTTCGTTGATGGGAATGTCCGCCAGCATGCCGTCGCCGCCATGCACTTCAAACAGCTTGTCGCCAGTCTTGACGGCACGGCCAGCGAATAACTCCGCATGGCCTCCCGTCAGAACCAGTAGGCCGTCCGCGGGAGCGAGAATTTTGGCGTTCTGGAGATACCATTGGGCTTCATCAACGGAGACTTTCGCCGTGTCGCGACGCGCCTCCAGCAGTTTCACGCGGGCGAGCCGCGACTGGTCGGAAAAGGCGGACTGCTCTTCCAAGGCCAGTTCGGCCTCTGTTTCACGGAGCTGGCTCATGGCGACGCCCAAGCGGTATTTCAGTTGGTTGACATCATATACGATGATGACATCGCCTTTTTTGACGGATGCGCCGTCTGGCTTGAGACATGTGGCGACGATGCCGTCGTACATGGCGTAGGCACCCGTGACTTGCGGCGCCTGGAGGGTGAATTCCGCCGTAATGCGTTCTGGTCCACGGATGAACATCATGGCGGCGACGGCGCCGAGCACGATCGTCCAGAAGCAAATCTTCGGCAGACTGCCACGAAGAGCCCAGAAGCGGCGTTTGGTCAGACGATGGTAGAAGAGGGCTTCGGCCGCTGAATTCGCGAGGAGCTTTGCCGAGTTGGGCACATAGGCGGGAATCTCCTTTTCGTATTCCAGCAACCAGATATAGAATAGGGGCGTGTTGTCACTGTTGGGTGGCGGCGGAAGCCTGAGGGCATAATAAACGGCGTCGTTCTGCGCGAGCTCCGCTTCCAGACCGTTGTCGGCCGTCACGACGACGGCGTCTTCGTCGAAGACAAGTGAATCGGCCAATTTCCGTTGCAGGACGGCCAGTCGCGCATGCGGATTGACGTTTGGTTGTCCAAATTGCGCGATGACGCGTGATTTCCGTCCATTGCTTTCCAGCAACGTCGCCGTGCGGAAATTCAGCATGGAATGGCTGTTGTTGACGACGTTGGCGGCTGCATCGTCAAACGTTTTGGCATTGAACAGGTCATGGCCGTATTTAATGATGAACGCCAAGGCCTTTAGCCGTGCTGAAAAATCCTCGTTAGGCATAGCAAATGGATAGGTTCAAAAGCTGAAAAAGCCTTGGCCCTTGAGCCAAGGCGAATCAAGAAAATCATTTTTGGAGGGTACCGGTCATGCCTGCGAAAAACAGGCCTTGCCGATTGTCGATTAGCACGCGTATGCGGACGGTTCCCGTTCGGTGGTCCGCCTGCGGCGAGACCTCGTAGATGGTTCCCGTGGCGGTCGCCTCCTTTTGGTCGAGGCGGATTTTCACGGTCGTGCCAATCGTTGTGAGCGCACGGTCTGTGAGCGGGACGTTCATGACCGCGAGCAGTTGATTGTCGTCGATGATACGGCAGAGCGTCTGCCCCGAACGAGTCGTTTCGAAATCATGCGTCATGATTTCAACGATTTTTCCGTCGAATGGCGCTTTGATGGTGCAGAAGGAGACGTTCAGCTTGGCCTCCGCGCAGGAGATTTCCGTCAGGTGGAGATCATATTCGGCCTTTCGAAGCTCCGCGTCGCTCGTGAATTTCTTTTCACGAAGTTCTTTCTTGTCTTCGTATGTGCTTTTGGCGAAACGAAGCTGCTCCGTCGTACGCGCCAATTCGATGGCGTATCTTGAATCGTCAAGTTCCACCAAGGTGTCTCCTGCCTTGAACGGCTGGCCTTGGAGGAACTTGTAGTTTTTGAGTACGGATTCCAACCGCGCCGAGACGACGGTTTCCCGAAACGGGAAGAGGACCGTTTTGATTTCCTGCTGGCCTCCGTCCGCCGCGAGGAGGACGGAGGTCGTCAGCAGAGCCATGACAACGGCGAGGAATCTCATGCCATCAGACCATCGAGAAGGAGTTCGACATCCGACTTGAAGGCGGCATGCTTGCTCGGTTCGTTGAGGTTGAGGCCCGCCAGCGTGTCGAGCATGTCGATGTCTTCCGTCGCATCATCCGCGATATCCTGTTCAATGGATTTCGGGATCTGGATGGATTCATCGATGAAGATCCAAGGCATGTCGTTGTCGTTGCTGCCGTGGACATCGATCGGATCGATGATCGGGCTGTCGAAGTCGTCGGACGCATGGACGGACATGATGGATGTCTGCGTGTCGTTCGGGAACATTTCATTGCCGGACGAGAAGCCGCGTTCGTTCGCGGAATCGGTGGCGCTGATGACCTTGGACACGAGAATCGTGTCGAGGCTGTTAACATCCATCCACAGATCCTGCGATTCAGCAAGCGAATCGACACGGTGGTCGTTGAACTGGCTGCGGAAGTCCCATTTCGGATGGATGTCCGGAATGATGGGACGGTAGTCGATGACTTCGAATTCCGACGGACCGTTGTAGTTGCGGTTGCTCTGTTCGGGCTCCTGATAGATGTTGCGCGGAGGCACCGGCGGTTCGGGTTCTTCGTGTTTCTCCGTGATCGTGAGGATGCCCGGGATGTAGTTGATGATGTAGTTGTCATCAGCCGTCAGCGTGCCCTGCTGGATTTCGTACTCACCAGGCGTATTGCCGGGTTCGCGTGTCAGGCGGCCGTCGAGCTGATCGTCATCGAGAAGGCCGTCCACCGTGTAGGTGAGACGCGGATCGGGCTTGCCCTGTTCCTTCGTCTTGTTGTCAGCGATGACGGTGATTTCCTTCTGGTTGACGAGCAGGGTGCCGGGTTCGTAGGTGATGTCGTAGTCGTCTTCGTCGAGGCTGAGCTCGCCAATGATAATGTCGTATTCACCCGCGTTGTAGTGGCCGTTGGCGTTCTCTTCGCCATCGACCGCCAGCGTCGTGTCGTCGAGTGAATCGCCGTCCGCGACTTCGCCCGTGATGACGTAGGTCAGTTCGCCGACTTCGTCGCCGTAGGTGATTTCCTTGTCATCCGCCGCGATCGTGATGGCGCGTTTGTCAACCGTGAGGTCTGCCGCGATGAAGGTGTAGTCATAGCTTTCCGCGTTGGTCAGCGTGTGGCTGTCTTCGATGACGGCGCCTTCGTATTCACCAGCCTTGAAGTGGCCGGAGTCGGACGTCGGGATGTTGTCGGAATCATAGGTGAGGGTGACGTCGAGCGTGTCGATGTCAAGGAGACCTTCGACCGTGTACTGGTTGGTGAGATCCGGATTTTCATCGCCATAGGTCATGGACTGGCTGATGGCGGTAACCGTCAACGCAATCGGCGTGATCTTCGCTTCGGTGGTATCATTGAAGGTGATGTTGTAGTTGTTGATATCCTTGCCGACGGTGATGAGCTCGCCAGTGGCCGTGACCGTGCGGTCGAGGACGTTGCCGTCCGCGTCACGCAGGACGTTCGGCGCGTCAAAGGCGAATGTGAGTTCCGTATCGAAGGCGCGGACATCATCGCCATCAATCACGCCGTCAAAGATGAAGTCGCCGTCGCGTTCAGCATCGGTGTTGCCATCGTACTGCTTGTCTTTCGCGTTGAAGCTGATGGTGATATCCTTGGCCTTGACGTCCAGAGCTGCACCGTTGAAGTTGTAGTTGTAGTTTTCAGCGTTGGAGAGCACATGGGAGTCTTCGATAATCATTCCGGAATGGAGGCCGGCGATTACGTTGCCGCTGGAGGACACATCATTGTCTTTGATTTCGTAATCCTGCGTAACGTCGAGCGAGTCGCCTTCGGCGAGTTCATTCGCATCGAAGGTGTACTGTCCGTCGAGATCAGGCATGTCATCGCCGTAGGTCATGGTTTGATCCTGAGCCGTAACGGTGATGTTGCGCAGATTGACGGTCAGGCTGCCGAGTTCGTAGTCGATTTCGTAGTTGCCCGTGACGATATTGCCTTCCGTGTCGTAAATGTCGGCGGTGGCGGAGATGACGCCTTCGTATTCGCCAGCCTTGATATGGTTGGAATCCGTGTAGTCGCTGGCATCGACGTTCAGGCTGAGGCTGACATTGATCATGTCGCCACCCACGAGCGTGCTGTCATCGAACGTGTAGGTGAGAGTGGGTTCCGCGTCACCATAGGTCATGGACTTGTCATCAGCCTTGACGACAATGTGCACTGGCGTGATGGCCGCCGTTGCCGTGTCGATGAAGATGGTATCCGCGAAGGTGATATCATAGTTCTGGAGGTCATCGCCAGAGAGCATGTCGGTCGTGAAGCCCGTGCCAGTGACGGTCTTGGCTTCGCCGATGTTCTTGGTGTCGAAGTTGTATTCGATACCGGTGTCGTCGAACTTGACATCGTCGCCTTCAATCACGCCGTCCATGATGAGTTCGTCACGTTCGGCGCTCGTGTTGCCGTCATAGACCTTGTCTTTGGCGGTGAAGCCGACCTGGATTTCCTTCGGGGTGATATCCGCTTCCGTCGTTTCGATGAAGGTGATATCGTAGTTCTGGAGGTCGTCGCCGGAGAGAAGTTCTGGTGTGTAGCCTTCCGCAGTGACGGTCTTGTCTTCGCCGGCGTTCTTGGTGTCGAAGTTGTATTCGAGGGTCGAATTGTCGAAGGAGACGTCGTCGCCTTCGAGCACGGCGCTCATGTCGATTTCGTTGAGTTGGGCTTCGGTGTTGCCGTCATAGACCTTGTCGTTGGCGGTGAAGCCGATCTCGATGGCGAGTTTCGTGATGTCGGCGGTCGTCGTGTCAACGAACGTGATCTCGTAGTTCTGGAGATCGTCGCCGGAGAGGAGGTTTTCGTTGTAACCTTCCGCCGTGACGGTCTTGTCTTCGCCAGCGTTCTTGTTGTCGAAGTTGTACGAGAGGGCGGAGTCATCGAAGGAGACGTTGTCGCCTTCGAGCACGGCACTCATGTCGATCTCGTTGAGTTGGGCTTCGGTATTGCCGTCATAGACCTTGTCATTGGCGGTGAAACCGATTTCGATGGCGAGCTTCGTGATATCGGCAGTCGTTGTATCGACAAACGTGATCTCGTAGTTCTGGAGATCAGCGCCGGAGAGGAGGTTTTCGTTGTAACCTTCAGCCGTGACGGTCTTGTCTTCGCCGACGTTCTTGGTGTCGAAGTTGTATACGAGGGACGAATCGTCGAAGGAGACGTCGTCACCTTCGAGCACGGCGCTCATGTCGAGTTCGTCGCGCGTCGCTTCGGTGTTGCCGTCATAGACCTTGTCGTTGGCGGTGAAGCCAATCTCGATGGCGAGCGGCGTGATGGCTGCGGTCGTCGTGTCAACGAACGTGATGTCGTAGTTGGCAACGTCTTTGCCGGAGAGGAGGTTTTCGGAGTAGCCTTCCGCCGTGACGGTCTTGTCTGTGCCGACGTTCTTGTTGTCGAAGTTGTATTCGAGAGCGGAGTCGTCAAACACGACATCGTCGCCTTCGAGGACTTCGTCCATGACGAGCTGGTCGCGCGTCGCTTCGGTGTTGCCGTCATAGACCTTGTCGTTGGCGGTGAAACCGATCTCGATAGCGAGCTTCGTGATATCGGCAGTCGTTGTATCGACAAACGTGATCTCGTAATTGGCGAGATCATCGCCGGAGAGCATGTCGCTCTGGAAGCCAGTAGCCGTGACGGTCTTGTCCGTGCCGACGTCCTTGGTGTCGAAATTGTATTCGAGGCCGGAATCGTCAAAGGAGACATCGTCGCCTTCGAGCACGGCGCTCATGTCGATTTCGTCACGCGTCGCTTCTGTGTTGCCGTCATAGATCTTGTCATTGGCGGTGAAGCCGATTTCGATGGCGAGCGGCGTGATGTCCGCTTCCGCCGTGTTGTCGAACGTGAAGTTGTAGTTGTTCACGTCGTCGCCGACGGTGATGAGTTCGCCGTCCGCCGTGACGGTCTTGTCTTCGCCGACGTTCTTGTCGGAGAAGGAGTAGGTCACGTTGTTGTCGAAGACGTTGACTTTGTCGCCGTCCACGAAGCCGTCGAGGATGAAGGCACCGTCGCGTTCGGCATCGGTGTTGCCGTCATAGACTTTGTCCTTCGCGTTGAAGATGATGGTGACATCCTTGGGCAGGACGTTCAGGGAGGCGGCGTTGAAGGTGTAGTTGTAGTTCTCGTCGTTGGAGAGGTCATGGGAGGCTTCGACGACCATGCCGGAGTGGAGACCGGCGGTCACGTTGCCGCTGGTGGAGACATCATTGTCTTGGATGTCATAATCCAGCGTGACGTCAAGCGTATCGCCGCTGGCGAGAGCGTTTTCGTCGAAGGTGTACTGTCCGGCGAGGTCAGGCATGTCTTCGCCGTAGATCATTTCCTGCGCCTGCGCGGTGACGGTGATGTTACGCTTGGTGACGGTCAGATCACCGAAGTCATAGATGATGTCGTAGTCACCCGTGACGACAGCGCCGTTTTCATCGTAGATGGTCGCGACGGCCGTGATGGAATCCACGTATTCATTGACTTTGATGTGGTCGGTATCGGTGATATCCGCCGCATCGATGTTGAGACTCATTTCGACGGAGACCATATGGCCTTCCGCAAGGTCGCCTTCATAGGTGTAGGTGAGGGCCGGTTCCGAATCACCATAAGTCATGGATTTGTCATCAGCGATGATCGTGATGGTGAGGTAGGTGATGTTGGCGGTCGTCGTATCGATGAACGTGATGTCGTAGTTGGCGAGATCATTGCCGGAGAGCATGGTGTCGGCGTCGAATCCAGTGGCCGTGACAGTCTTGCCTTCGCCTGGTTCCTTCGTGTCGAAGTTGTATTCGATGCCGGAATCGTCGAATGAGACATCGTCGCCTTCGAGCACTTCGTCCATGATGAGATCAACGCGTTCGGCGATGGTGTTGCCATCATACTTCTTGTCCGCAGCCGTGAAGCCGATTTTGATGGCCAGCGGCGTGATGTCTGCCAGAGCCGTATCGACGAATGTGACGTCGTAGTTCTGGAGGTCTTCGCCGGAGAGAAGTTTCTCGGAGTAACCTTCCGCCGTGACGGTCTTGTCTTCGCCGACGTTCTTGTCGGAGAAGTTGTATTCGAGGGAGGAATCATCGAAGGAGACGTCATCGCCTTCAAGCACGGCGCTCATGTCGAGCTCATCGCGTTCGGCGACCGTGTTGCCGTCGTAGATCTTGTCTTTGGCGGTGAAGCCGATTTCGATGGCCAGCGGCGTGATGTTGGCGGTCGTCGTGTCAACAAACGTGACGTCGTAGTTCTGGAGGTCTTCGCCGGAGAGGAGTTTTTCGGAGTAGCCTTCCGCCGTGACGGTCTTGTCTTCGCCGACGTTCTTGGTGTCGAAGTTGTATTCGAGCGATGAGTCATCGAACGAAACATCGTCGC
>JAFZAB010000047.1 GCA_017548425.1 Victivallales bacterium | reverse complement strand
GAGCAAAAAATGATGCAACCGATTTCATTAAAGAGATTTATGAATATGATAATATGCCGTTTGGTCATGATTTGCCTGTTTGCGACAGTTGTTCTGTATGGACAAAACGTGACAGAATGGGCACGTAAATGGCGGCTGGACGGCAGTTTGGAGGAGGCTCATGGGCTGTGTCCGTTGCGGGAGGGCAAGCAGCCTCTTGAATTCGTCACATTGGATGGACGGAAAATGATGAAAGTGACGTCTCTCGTTTCACTTACATCCAACGACGATCCGTTGTACCGTCTGGAGCGTGGCTTCCGTTTCGCATGTCGTGTCAAATTCGACAGTCTGGACGTCGGCAACGGTTGGGCGACCATCGCCTCCAAAGGGCATGTCAACAGCCTTGGTTCGTTCACTTTGCGGATTGACAAACCGGAAGAGGATCGTCGGTTCAGTTTTTTCATCAATATCGACGGTCGGCCTGAACCGCGCGTTTCGTCGCGCGAACCTGTGAAGGTTGGCGTGTGGTATGATTTGGAGGCTGGATGGGATGGAAATGAAATCTGGCTGTCCGTCAACGGCGATGTGACACGGCGTGAACGCAAAGGGCCGATTGCCGCCAATTTCGCGCCATTTCAGATCGGGCCGTTTGAAGGCGTGATTTCAGATTTCAGAATCACGGGGCGTCCGAGCGACGCCCATGTTGTCGGAAAGTGGAATCATATCGTTGAAAAGCAAGAAGTTGCGAATGAAAAGAAACTGCAATTGTCTCCTGGCTTCCGACTGCAATGCGAAATCGTTTTTAACGAAATGCCGAAGGGCGAGACATATTTGATTCAAAAAGAGAAGGAATATCTGCTGCGTTATGACATGGGGAAAGACGGAGCGGGCGCGTTCAATTTCTTCACGCATCTGAATGGTCATTGGGAACCGCGTGTCTCTTGTCCCATGCCATTGGAAATTGGCAAATGGTATGATATAGTCGCCGCATGGGATGGCTCGTTCAACTATCTGCATGTCAACGGGAAAGCCATTGACAAGGCGCGGATCGGCCTTGCCGCGGCAACGGCGAATCCGCTTGTTCTGGGCGGATTCAACGGAAAAATAGATCATCTTGTCATTGAGAATCCGCGGCTTCCCATGCCGTTGCTACGGGACATGCGCTGTACGGAAATCCTGCCGATGGCGGGGCGGGAGTTTGGCTATCAAGCCTGGCTGGAGAACGCTGGCAGCGATTTGGAGGACTGTACCGTCGTAATCGAACCGTCGAAAGGCATTGATGCGACGCCTACACGAATGGAAATCGGGCGGTTGCCCAGCGGTGATTCACGGAAGCTGGAATGGCGGCTAAAGGCGGCTGAATCCGTTACTGGAAAAGTGGTTATCTCCTTGTATTCCAATGATAAGCTGCTTCGAAAATATTCGCGCATCGTCGTAGTTTTGCCAACGGAGCCACTGGATTATTCCGCCAAAACATTTCGTCCACATGTTTCCGGCGAATGGTGTTTCTACATTGATTCCGTCAACGGCGACAATTCACGGGACGGCCATTCGGAAGCGACCGCCTGGAAGAATTTCGACAACATCAATGGGAAGACGCTTCAGCCAGGCGTGCGGCTTCTTCTGAAACGCGGCTCCGTCTTCAATCAGGAGCTACGTGTTTCCGCGAAAGGCACGGCGGACAATTGGGCGGAGATTGGTTCATACGGCGAAGGCTGTCGTCCGATCATCCGCCGAAATCGCGACATCAACGACCGTTGCGCGTATATCGACACGCCTGATTACATCGTCATCCGCGATTTGATTGTCTGCAATGCGGGAAAGGGAATCGACGTGTCGTTCCAACGGTCCGGACATCGTGGCGTACTGATTGAAAATTGCCTTGCGCATCACATTGAAGGGCTGTATCGCTTCAACGCGCATGGCATTCCGGAATGGCGTGACAAGAAGGGCGCGCCCGGATCGGGAAACGCCGCCGGAATATCCGTCGGCGGATACAGCATGACGGATGTCATCATCCGCGAATGCGAGATGTACCAATGCTCCGTCGCGTTCCGCGCCACAGGCGACAAAGTGTTTCTGGACAGGATCTTCTGCCATGACAACTATGCCCATAATACATCGCCGCATCCTGTCGTTTCCATGACGACGCGATCCGTGCTGTCCAATTCCATCTTTGACGCGTCTGGATGGAACGCTTCTGCGGGAACGATGGGCATCATGCTCGGCCCGAACTACGGCTTCATTGTCCGCAATTGCCATTTCCTCAACCAACCGGACTCTAACTCCTCTGACGAAGGCGGTATTGATTTCGAATGCGACGGCGAAGGCAATCTCATCGACCATTGTACGTTCCGCAACAATGCGGGGGCCGCCATCGAAGTGCTCGGCCTCCGTACGCCGCAGACGCGCAACGTGGCCATCCGCAACTGCCGTTTCGATAAAAACAACACGGCGACGAAACTCGGCCCGTCCGAAATTTTTGTCTGGGGCGGGACAACGGATCGGTCGATCGTCTGCTCCAACGGCGTCATCGAAAACAATGGCTACGTGCTGCGGGACGGCATCGAGTTCTACGTCAACAAAGCGGAATCGACGATTTCGGACTGGAAACTCATAAACAACACGCAATACGCGACATCTGAAGAACTGAACAAGGCGATGCCGTACAACGAGCCGCCGCCCAGAGTGATCTGGTCGGGAGGCGAAATCTGGACGGACAAGCGGAATCGTGATAATATATGGAGTGACGACGACGATGATGACGATAATGACGCGGAGTTTGTTCTAGTGGAAGGCTACCATAAAGATCCGTCGCCCAAAGCCGCTTGGATTCGGCATGAACAGATTGAGGGGCCGGCCAACGTGACGCATGGTGAATTTTCCGCCATCGGCGACTACAGGTTCCAGATCGTTTACGATAATGATGTATTTTGGACGACAAGCCGTTACGCCGTTCACATTCTGCCTAAGGGGACGGTTGTCAGGAAGGCGTGGTGTTTCAACAAAAATCTGGATAAGGAAGGCTGGACGGACGGCGATTTGGGTACCGTCAAGGAGTATTTCAAAGCGGACAAGCCTGAATGGGGCACGTTCGCGAATCCCGTCAATCTTGTCTGCGGCGACTACTACGTGATGGCGATCAAGGAGGCGAAAAACGCGCATATCCTTTCGGCGGAAGGACTTGGATTGAAAACTGAAGAATGCCCCGTATTAACGATCCGCATGCAGAACCATACGACGTCCAAACGGATGAAAGTGAGTTTCAAGACGGATTCAGCGACGGAATGGCTTCCTGAAAACGCCGTGGAATTCGATGTCGTGCCGAATGATGACGATGATACGCTTTACACGATCCGCATGGACGGCTGCGCGGGCTGGAAAGGGACGCTGGAGCAGTTGCGCATCGATTTCTCTTCAGACGACACGCCGATCACGGGCACGGTCCGTATAGATTATATATGGTTGGGAAGCATGGGAAAATGAGTATTCTCTAAAAAAATGTTGTTTTTTATAGTTTTTAGCTTGACAAAAAGCATGGCTGTTCTATTTTATAGATAGTTTTTATATTATTTCAACGTGCCATGATTGACAATGGATAGACTTTTTTTATAGAATATACATGGATAATGAAGGTTATTGTGAATATAAGACGTTTTTTAATGGTAGCATGAGGCATTTTTGAAGGGAAATATTTAGGCTGTATATCAAGATTATGACCATCTGGAAAAAGTGGTGCGTTGGCGTTGTGTTCGTGAAACAAAACAAATTTATGGGAGACCAAAAATGGAATTACAGCCAAGCGCCCTCGACATGTCTTCTCTTATTCAGGACATTCGAACAATTCTTCAGCAGTCACGGCAGAATGTCGCAATCCAAGTGAACGTTCAATTGCTGAACACATATTGGAACATAGGACGGGTCATCATCGAATTTGAACAGAAGCAACATATTCGTGCTGAATATGGTGCAGAGACACTGAAGCTTTTGTCAAAAGTCCTGACGCAAGAGCATGGCAAAGGCTTTTCAAAGAGTAACCTCTACAAAATGAGGCAGTTATATATTACCCACAAGATTTTCCAGACAGTGTCTGGAAAATTGAGTTGGTCACATCAATGTGAATTATTGGATATCACTGATGATGCAAAACGGAATTTTTATGAAAAAGAGGCGGCTAACGCAAATTGGTCAGTACGAGAGCTCAAACGGCAAATCGCCTCTTCATTGTTTGAGAGGCTTCTTCTGTCGAAAGGCGATGACAACAAACGGCGTGTGGCAGAATTGGCTGCCAGGGGAAATGAAATCGCCAAGCCATCAGACATCATTCGGGACCCATATGTGTTTGAATTTCTGGGGATTCCAGACGAAAAGCCAATTGTTGAAAGCGATCTTGAAAAGTCGCTCGTCATGCAGATCGAGAAGTTCCTGTTGGAGTTGGGGCGGGGATTCATGTTCGTCGGGACGCAACAGCGCATTACGCTCAACAATACCCATTACTATGTTGATATGGTGTTCTACAACAAAATCTTGCGTGCGTATGTTTTGATTGAATTGAAAACAGAGAAGCTGACGCCTGAGTCGGTTGGCCAGCTGAACATGTATTTGAATTATTATGCGGCTGAAGTGAATGAGCCAGATGACAATCCGCCGATTGGAATTATCCTCTGCACGGGCAAAGACAGTGTATCCGCTGAATATGCCCTCGGGGGATTGTCGAATCAGATTTTCGCTTCGCGTTATGTCCTTTACATTCCTGAACGTGAACAGTTGGTTGCGCAAATAGAGGCTGTCTTGAACCAAAGATAGAAGTTTTTCTGACAAACTTCCTCTATTTGGCGTGACAAATGGCAATTCTGCGCTACATTTTATTTCCGTGTATTCAAGCGATTCCCACTTGAACGTAGAACATTAGCAACAAAAAGCAGGAAGAAAATCATGAAGGTCATCATCCAGCAGAACTACGACAAGATGTGCGAATGGGCAGCCAACCATATCATGGCCGCCATCAACAACCACAAGGGCGACAAGCCGTTCATCCTCGGCCTCCCCACCGGCTCCTCCCCGCTCGGCGTCTATAAGCGCCTCATCGAATACTACAAGGCTGGCAAAGTCAGCTTCAAGAACGTCGTGACGTTCAACATGGACGAATACGTTGGCCTGCCGAAGACCCATCATGAAAGCTACTGGTTCTTCATGCATGACAACTTCTTCGACCACATCGACATCCCGAAAGAGAACGTGAACATTCTCGACGGCATGGCGGCTGATCTGGAAGCCGAATGCGCCCGCTACGAAGCGAAGATCGCCTCCTATGGCGGCATCGACCTGTTCCTCGGCGGCTCCGGCGTTGACGGCCACATCGCCTTCAACGAACCGTTCACCTCCCTGAACTCCCGCACAGGCGTCCGCGATTTGACGGAAGACACGAAGATCGTGAACTCCCGCTTCTTCGACAACGACCCGAGCCAAGTTCCGTCGAAGGCTTTGTCCGTCGGCGTCGGCACGGTGACGGATTCCCGCGAAGTCCTGCTTCTCATCAGCGGCCACAACAAGGCCCGCGCCCTGAAGGAATGCGTCGAAGGCGGCGTCAACCAGATGTGGACGATTTCCGCCCTGAACCTCCACAACAACGCCTACATCGCCTGTGATGAAATGGCCTGCGGCGAACTCCGCGTCGATACCTACAAGTACTTCCTCGACGTGTACAAGAGCGAAAGACTCTAACCGCCCTTCGGCGGAGCTAAAAGCTGAAAGCTTAAAGCTTAAAGCGAAGGCAAATGCAACGTTACGGCCTCCGGAAGCAATACTTCCGAAGGCCGTGTTTTTTGGGGGAGGCTAGATTTCTAGATTTCTAGGCTTGCGTAAGCGTCTGCATCTCTTCGTCCGAAAGCGGGATGTCCACGCCGTGGAGGTTGGAGAGGAAATGCTCCACGGAGGAAGAGGCGAAGAGCGGGATGACCTGCGGGAAGGCTGGCAGACGATGGAGGTTCGTCATCCATGCGACGACGAGCGCGGACGGATCGACGCCTTTCGCTTTCGCCATTTCCTGCAGAACATGCCAGCGGTCGTCAAATAAATAACTGGACGGCAGGCGGTTGGGATCGCTGTAGCCGCCTTTCGCCAAAGATGAATACGCCACGAGCGGCATGTTGCGGTTCTTCAGGAAACGCAGCCGTTCACGACTTGTGTATTCATTGAATATGTATTTTGGCGGCTTTTCCGTTCGTTCCGCCAAAAAGGTGAAACGCTGCTGGTTGATCGTGAACGGCGTCAGATGCTGCTCCTTTGCGAGCGCGTTTGCGTCCGCAATGCGCCAAGTGTCGTAGTTGGAAGCACCTAGATAGCGGACTTTGCCTGCTTTCACCAGTTTGTCGAAGGCGGCCATCGTCTCCTCCTGCGGCGTGTCGGCGTCGTCCGTATGGGCGTAGTAGAGGTCGATCGTGTCGATGCCGAGCTTGCGGAGCGATTCATTGCACCAATATTCAATCTGCGCGGCTTTCAGGCCCGCTCCTTCGCCATGGCGGTCGAAGCCGACCTTTGTGGCGATGACGACCTTGTCGCGGATCTTTCTGGACGCGAGCCATTTGCCGAGGCATGTCTCCGATTCGTCTCCCGTTCCCGCCCAATGGGCGTAGTTGTTGGACGTGTCGATGAAATTGCCGCCTGCGTCAATGAAGGCGTCCAATACGTTGAAGGCGTCTGCTTCGGAAGTCGTCGTTCCGAAATTCATCGCGCCGAGACAGACGGGGGAAAGTTGCAAGTCATTGAATTTTATGGTTTTCATGGATTCATTCTCGCTATGACATCGTTTTGGATGACTTCGCCCATATCGACGAATACGCCGCTGTAGCCTGTGACGCGCACGAGCAGGTCGCGGTGGTTC